>CAYLIK010000115.1:0-10290 GCA_964383565.1 uncultured Sphingomonadaceae bacterium | reverse complement strand
CGCGGTTGCGGCCGTCATTTTTGGCGCGATAGAGGGCCGTGTCGGCGGCCTTGAGCATCGCGGAGCTGTCCTTGCGGCCGTGCAGTTCGGCGATACCCGCGGAAAAGGTCACCTTGCCCAGCTTCGCGCCAGTCGAGGTGATCTTGAGATCGAGTTGACCGACCCGTTGCCGCACCTCGTTGAGTTCCTTCGCAGCGTCGACCGGGTTGACCCCTTCGAACAGCATCACGAATTCTTCACCGCCGAAACGTGCGACGAACAGGCGATCGCTGTCGTTTTTTGCAAGCGAGGAGGCGACGAATTTGATCACCTCGTCGCCGACCAGGTGACCATGGGTGTCGTTGACCGCCTTGAATTTGTCGATGTCGCAAATCGCTACCGACAGGGGCGTATTTTCGGCACGCGCCTTGGCGAGCGCATCCTTCAACCGGGCGTCAAGACTGCCACGGTTAGGCAGGCCAGTGAGCGGATCCGTGTCGGCTTTCTTGCGGGCCTCGGCCAGATTGTCGCGAAGGCTGGTGATCTCCTCGCTGGAGACGCGCAGCTTCTCTTCCACTTCGCGCGATTTCTCGATCATAGTGCGGGTGAGGGTGATGAGGTCTTCAACTGTCCGGACGGTCGTTTCCGGATCCTCCAGCGCAGCCCGATTTTCCTCAAGCGATGCGCCATAGGAGCGAACGTCCTGGCTCGACCGGTGCAGCAGATGAAGGATGTTGTCGAGTTGGGTCTGGGCGCCGTTCGCCATCTGCCCTAGGTCCTCGGCGGACATCTCGACGCTGCGCTGGGCGATAATCGAGGCCACCGAGACCGCCGTCAGCCCGCCGGACTTCAACGCCCGATCGACATGGCTGTGAAGTTCGCCGTCATCAGTCGTCAAGTAGCGATGGCAAACGTCAAAGTTCTGCGGCGTGGGCTCGAGGCTATTTTCAAACAGCAGCGAACCGATCTTGTCATACAGGTTGCGCCACGGGCCAGCCTCTGTTCGCAAGGGCTCAGTTGACAACGCTCTATCCCTCAAAACCAACATTTTGCGTGACCTATTAGCGAATGCTGCAGTGCGAGCAAGCACAGCAATCCGCCTGCTGACTCCTTCGACGTGCGATGGCTAAGCGTAACGCAACACTCTGCGACTCACGAACCTATGTTAAGATCGAAGAATTTCTATTGTTACAAACACTTATGGTTAATATAAAATGAACTTATGCCATTTCGCCTCAGTAACGAGAGGTGGCATGCCTCGGCAAAGCGTTCATCGCTTCAGTTAAAGCGCGGTCAAGCATGGATCGTTGAGCCGATGCGCCTAGCGAATGAGCGGCAGGAATTCCTCGAGAACCGATTCGTACAGCTTCCGCTTGAACGGCACGATCAGGTGTGGAAGCTCTTCCGGCACCACCCAGCGCCAGGCGCGGAATTCCGGCTCGGCGGTTTCAATCTGCACGTCAGCGTCCGTGCCGAGGAAGCGGGCAAGGAACCAATATTGGCGCTGGCCCCGATAACGCCCCTTCCAAAGCTTGGCGATCAGGTCCTCGGGCAGGTCATAAAGCAGCTCCTGCTTCGACCGGGCGATGATCTCGACGAGCCGGTGCGCGATACCGGTTTCCTCCTCAAGCTCACGCAGCGCACCGGCTTGAGGCTCCTCGTCCTTGTCGAGCCCTCCTTGCGGCATCTGCCATGCTTCGAGCGTGCTGTCTCTGCGCTGGCCCACCCACACCTTGTTCTCGGTGTTGAGGAGCATGATCGCGGCGGCTGGGCGATAGGTAAGGGCGGTGTCGTTCATTGATAGGCGCTTTCATTTTCCCGATTGATCGCTTCGAACCAATTCCCATCTCACCCATATGATCGTCCGGGCCAAGCCAGGATGCGCTTGGCCCATGATTTTCTTGCTTTGCTGCGCTATGGTGCGGCGGTAGGAGCGGACAATAGTTTCGGAGTTTTACAGATAATGGCAACGGCCGCACGCGAACTGACCCCAGCTGAGGCGTCAGCGCATCCAGCAGCAGAATCGGTGGTCGTCCGCTTTGCGGGCGACAGCGGCGACGGCATGCAGCTGACCGGCGGGCAGTTCACGCTGTCCACGGCGCTCGCGGGCAACGATCTCGCGACCTTCCCCGATTTTCCGGCTGAAATCCGGGCGCCGCAGGGCACGCTGTTCGGCGTGTCGGCGTTCCAGATCAACTTCGGCTCGACCGCGATCGAGACGGCTGGCGATGAGCCGGACGTGCTGATCGCGATGAACCCGGCGGCGCTCAAGACCAATGTCGGCGCGCTGAAGCCGGGCGGCCTGATTATCGCCGACGAGGGCGAGTTCGGCGTGCGTAACCTTGCCAAGGCAGGCTATGAGGTGTCGCCGCTGACCGACGGCTCGCTGGCGAAGTGGCAGCTGCTGTCGTTCAACATTTCCCAGCTCACCATGGATTCGGTGAAGCCGTTCGGCCTTGGCAACAAGGAAGCGCTTCGCTGTAAGAACATGTGGACGCTGGGGCTTGCGCTTTGGATGTTCGATCGTTCGCGTGAGCCGATCGTCGAGTGGCTCAAGTCCAAATTCGCCAAGGCGCCCGAGCTGGCCGAAGCCAATATCGCCGCGCTCAACGCTGGCCATGCCTATGGCGAGACGGCTGAGCTGAGCGCGCCGCTCAAGCAACATCATATCGCACCGGCCCCGGCCGAAGCGGGGCTGTACCGCACCGTCACTGGCGCCGAAGCGATTAGCGACGGCCTTGTGGCCGGTGCGCAGCTTGCCGGCGTGAAGATGTTCTTCGGCGGTTATCCGATCACGCCCGCCTCGGCGATCCTGCATCATCTCTCGCGCCTCAAGGAATTTGGCGTCACCACCTTCCAGGCCGAGGACGAGATCGCCGCGATTGCCAGCGCGATCGGCGCCTCCTATGCGGGCCAGCTGGGTGTTACCTCGTCGTCAGGCCCCGGCATTGCGCTCAAGGGCGAGGCGATGGGGCTTGCGGTGATGACTGAGTTGCCGCTCGTAATCATCAACTCGCAGCGCGGCGGTCCTTCGACCGGCCTGCCGACCAAGACTGAGCAGTCGGATCTCTATCAGTCGGTCTATGGCCGCAACGGCGACACGCCGATGCCGGTGATCGCCGCGCGCTCGCCCGCCGACGCCTTCGAATGCGCGATCGAGGCGGTGCGGATCGCGACCCAGTTCATGACTCCGGTGATCTTGCTCACTGACGGCTATATCGCAAACGCCGCCGAGCCGTGGAAGGTGCCGGACATGAGCACATACAAGCCGTTCCCGGTCAAGTTCCTCGAAGAAGCGCCCGCCACCGGCTTCAAGCCCTATGGCCGCGACGAAAAGCTGGCGCGCCCTTGGGTGAAGCCCGGCACACCCGGCTTGCTCCACCGCATCGGCGGCATCGAAAAGCAGGGCGACACTGGTCACATCGATTACAGCCCGGCCAACCACCAGGCGATGACCGATATCCGCAAGGCCAAGGTGGACGGCATCGCCGATCACATTCCCGATCAGGAGGTCACGCTGGGCGAGGCGGGCGGCAAGCTCGCGCTGGTCGGCTGGGGCTCGACATTCGGCCCGATCCATCAGGCTGTCCGCCGCCTGCGCGCCAAAGGCAGGGACGTCAGCCATATCCACATCCGCCACATCTGGCCTCTGCCTAAGAATCTGGGCGAACTGCTCAAAGGCTATGAGAAGATCATCGTGCCCGAGATGAACACCGGACAGCTCAAGACCGTGCTGCGCGATCAGTTCCTCGTCGATGCACGTCCGCTGACCAAGGTGTCCGGCCAGCCCTTCCGCATCGCCGAGATCGAAGCTGCTATCGAGAGTGCGCTGGCGTAATTTAGCCCTCTCCCGCGTGCGGGAGAGGGTTGGGTGAGGGTCTTCTTACGCTAAGACCCTCACCGACTTCGACTAGGCACCCCGGCGAAGGCCGGGGTTCCAAGTCTCCGTTGCCTCTCCCGCCTGCGGGAGAGGGTAAGAGGTGAAGACCATGAACGAGATGACCCCGATCAAGACCACGCCCAAGGATTGGGAAACCGATCAAGAGGTCCGCTGGTGCCCCGGCTGCGGCGACTATGCGGTATTGAAGGCGGTGCAGCGGACCATGCCGGAGCTTGGCGTACGACCGGAGAATACCGTGTTCATTTCGGGCATCGGCTGCTCGTCGCGTTTCCCTTATTATATGGAGACCTACGGTTTCCACACGATCCACGGGCGCGCGCCGGCGGTGGCGACGGGGGTCAAGCTCGCCAATCCCCATCTCGATGTCTGGATCATCACCGGCGACGGCGATGCGTTGTCGATCGGCGGCAACCACACGATGCACATCCTGCGTCGCAACCTCGATTGCCAGATCCTGTTGTTCAACAACGAGATTTACGGGCTGACGAAGGGGCAATATTCGCCCACCTCGCGTGTCGGCACGCGCTCGCCCTCGACGCCGTTCGGGTCGGTCGATCGCTCGGCAAGCCCCTGCGGGTTCGCGCTGGGATCAGGCGCGCGGTTCATTGCGCGCGGCATCGATACGCACAAGAATCTGGGTCAGGTGCTGAAGGCCGCGCATGGCCACAAAGGCGCCAGCTTCGTCGAGATCTACCAGAACTGCATCGTCTATAATGACGACGTGTTCGCGCCCTTCACCGAGAAGGCCAACGCCGCGGCCAATCAGGTATGGCTGACCAATGGTGAGCCGATCCTGTTCGCCGGCGGCACCAAGGGCATCCATCTCGATCGTCATGCGCTGACGCTGGTGGTGGTCGATGTGGTCGACGGCAAGTGGAAGGAAGCCGGGGTCATCGTCCATGACGAGACCAACAAGGGCGTCGCCCAGATGCTGATCGACATGAAGCTTGAGGACGGGTTCCCGATGGCGCTCGGCGTGATCTACCAGGATCCGGCGCCGACCTTCGAAGGCGCAGTCATCGAGCAGAACCTCGCAGCCGCCAAGGGCAAGACGCCCAACCTCCAGGCCCTGATCTCAAAGGGCCAGACGTGGCAGGTCGACAAGGAACCCCACAAGGCTTGATGCCCGGCGCAAATAAGGCGGTTAGTCTCCCTTCTTCGCGGCATCTTTCTTTCGATGGTTGTTGCGGGCCATCAGGTACAGCAGCGGCGAGATGCCCAGGATGACGCCCATCGCCATGCCGATCAGGCGGCCGCGTTCAGCGATCTGCATGCGATCCGGGTGAACGCATCGCATGCAGATAGAAGAAGGCAAGCGCGAGTTCGATCGCGGCGACGAGCACCATAAAATCTGGACATCGAGAGACTGACAGCCAAGGCGCCGTATTTCGGCGCATTCCGGGACGTGCGCGCGGCGTCCGGGTCTCTGCACTCACCTAATCCTGCAGCGGAGGCAGCAACAATCTCCGAGCGAAGTGTGACGCCATGTGTTGAGCGCTTACCATTTTACGAGCACTCCCCCTATTGCATGAGCACCTCTCCTTCTGAGGATTGCCTCAGGCTCATGCTGGGGCGAGCCGGCGCCGATCAAGTGCATGGGAAACAACGGATTATCTGGATTTTTGGGTGAAGCATAATAGCCCCCCATCGGCACGTCTTATCAAGCAATGTAAAATATTATTGAGATGCTTAGCTCGCACTTGAGTGATAAATGAAAGTTATTGTCTGCAGTTCGGAGGCAGAAATTGGGAACCGAAATTTCGCGGGCGATAGACACAACAGACCTTGAGATAGTGCTGCCAGCTATCACTGCTGCTCTTGCGGTCACAGCAGGGGAGCATGATCGGGCGGGGACGTTCCCGCTAGATAATTTCGCACTTCTACACGAGCATGGGCTGCTAGCTATCGCCGCGCCCAAGCGCTTAGGAGGGGGCGGTGCCGACCTGCCGACGGCGCGCAAGATCATTGCGGCAGTAGCGCGAGGCGAGCCGGCGACCGCATTGGCGCTAGTGATGCAGTATCTGTTTCATGCCAACTTGGACGATCAGTCTGGCTGTTCTGAGCCGCTCAAGGCTTGCCTCGTTAGCGAGGCGATCCGTGACGGTGCGTTAATTAACGCGCTCAGGGTTGAGCCCGATCTCGGCACGCCAGCACGGGGCGGACTGCCAGCAACAATTGCGCGGCGCACGACCCAAGGTTGGCGGCTAAGCGGGCGGAAGATCTTCTCCACTGGATCCACCGCCTTGCGTTGGATGGTGGTCTGGGCACGGTCCGATGATGATGAACCCCTAGTGGGGGGATGGCTGGTCCGTGCGGATACGCCGGGCATCCAGATTGAGGAGACATGGGATCATTTGGGGCTGCGTGCGAGTGCCAGCCATGACGTAATCTTCGATGATGTGCTGGTGCCGATCGAGCAGGCGCTCGATCCGCAGCCACTTGGCCAAGTCAGTAGTTTCTCACCAAAATTGGCTAACTGGTCTTCAGTGTTAACCGCCGCAATCTATGATGCGGTGGCGCAAGCAGCGCGCAACTGGGTGGTTGGCTGGCTAATCGAGCGCAAGCCCGCAAACCTTCATGCTTCGCTTTCGACCCTCCCACGCTTCCAAGAGGCAGTTGGTGTAATCGATGGATTCCTGTTACAAAACCGATTGCTGCTCGACGCCGCTTCGACTGGTAAAACCGGGTTTTCAGAAGCGGGGCTGGTAAAACACCTCGTCACAGAAAATGCCATCGCGGTAGTTGAAAAAGCTATAGCAGTTACCGGCAATCCAGGTCTTACACGCCACAATCCGCTCGAGCGCCACTTACGTGATGTGCTGTGCGGCCGCATCCATACGCCGCAGGCGGACGTAGTACTTGCTGGGGCCGGCCGCACCGCCTTCGCAGAATACGCGGTACAAGCCCAGTCGCCGTCTTAGCTGATCTTTGCCGCATTCAACTGGCGGTCATAGATTTCTGGCGGTACAGCGCGGCCTCCATAAGATTTGCGCGAATCGAAATTCGGCGATGCGCGGCGCTGGACGCAGGTGCCGCGATTAGCAGACCGACGAAAAAACGACGAACCTGGAGGATGGTTTTCTCCGGACTGCGTGGCGCAGCACTATGCGCCGACGGTACATCAGTTATCTCCCCAAATGCGCCGAACGGAAGCCCCTCTAGCATTGTTGCGGCCCCATGTCGAAGCGCTGCGGAATGGGCTACAGCGCCTGATATGGACGGAGCGATCGAGAAGGAATTCGCTTGGATAATCTGACGCATAGCATGGTTGGCGCGGTGCTGGGTCAGATGGGGCTCAAGCGGAAATCCGGTCTCGCCATGCCGACGCTGATCATTGCGGCGAACATCCCCGATATCGATGCGACCTGTACGATATGGGGAACGCTTTCGCTGGGGATGCGGCGCGGCCTGACCCATGGGCCGATTGCCATGCTGCTGCTCCCGTTGCTGCTGACGGGAGCGATGATCGCCTTCGATCGATGGCGCCGCCGCTCCTCGGATGCGCATGTGCCAGTCAGCCCCGGATGGCTGCTGTTGCTCGCTTATATCGGTACGCTCAGTCATCCGGCGATGGATTGGCTCAACACTTATGGTATCCGCCTGCTGGAGCCCTTTTCGAGCCGCTGGTTCTATGGCGATACGCTGTTCATCATCGATATTTGGCTTTGGACGATGCTGATCGGCGGGTTCATTCTGTCCCGCCGCCGGGAAAAGCGTGGGGAGCCGGGCTGGAACAAGCCAGCTATCGCTACGTTCGTCGGAGCTTGCGGCTATATTTTCGCGAACGGTCTCATCACGGGTCATGCAGAGCGGGAAACGGCACGCACATTGAGGACGGAGATGCAAATCGTGCCGAGCCTCGTCGTCGCCAGCCCAGTGCCTGTCGCCTTTTGGCGGCGCACGATGCTTTGGCGCGATGAGCACCAGCACGGCGAAGGAAGCTATGGGCTGGGGCAGGGCGTGACGGTTGAGCTGGCGTCGCGGCCCAACGGCATGGGGGATCCCAACATCGCGAAGCTTCGATCCGCCGATCCCGACGTGCGCGCTTTCCTCTTCTGGTCGCGGATGCCAGTCGCCCGTGTTGAGAACCACATGGTTGTGCTGACCGACCAGCGTTTCGGCAATTCGCCCGTGGCCAGCAACTTCACTATCAAGACGCCGCTGCCGTGAGCGCGCCCGTCCTGCTCTGGTTTCGACAGGATTTGCGGTTGTCCGATCAGGCAGCCGTGATCGCGGCGGCTGGAGAGGGGTGTGTCATCCCGATCTATGTGCTCGACGATGACACGCCGGGCGACTGGCGGATCGGTGGAGCGCAGCGCTGGTGGTTGCATTATTCGCTGCAGGCTTTGGACGGGGCGTTGCGCGGCAAAGGGTCGCCGCTGATCCTGCGTCGGGGGAAAGCCGTCGAAGAACTGGCAAGGCTGGCCAAGGAAACCGGCGTCGAGCGCATTCACGCCCTTCGGCATTATGAACCCTGGTGGCAGGAAACCGAGGAGGCCATCGCCAAAAAATATGAGCTTTGCCTCTGTGACGGCAATTACCTGGCTGCACCATATGAAGTGCTCAGCGGCAGCGGTGGCAGGTATCGGATCTTCACCCCATGGTGGCGAGCGTTGAAGCAGCAGATGCCGCCCGAGAAGCCGCGCCGCGCGCCTTCCGACATTCCGGGGCCGAGCCGTTGGCCAAAAAGCGACAATCTTGAGGATTGGTCGCTGCTCCCGACACGGCCTGACTGGGCAAAGGCGTTCGGCGAGCAATGGACGCCGGGCGAGGAGGGCGCGCGGGCGGCGCTTGATCGTTTCCTGCCGCATCTCGAAGAGTATGACGAGGCCCGAAACCTGCCTTCTCAGGAAGGCAGTTCACGTCTTTCGCCCCATCTCCACTTTGGGGAGATTTCACCGGCGACGGTCTGGTATCGCTGCGCCGGCAAGGCGCATGGCAAGGCCGAGCCTTTTCTCCGGGAAATCGGCTGGCGCGATTTCAGCGCCAATGTCATCGATCAGTTTCCCGATTACGCGCACCGGAATGGGCGCGACAGTTACGAAGTGCGGTGGCGGACCGGTAAAGCGGCGGAAGCGGACTTTGAGGCCTGGACCATGGGCCGGACTGGCTATCCGATCGTCGATGCGGGGATGCGGCAGCTCTGGGCGACCGGGTGGATGCACAACCGGGTCAGGATGATCGCGGCCTCCTTCCTCATCAAGCATTTGCTGATCGATTGGCGGCGGGGCGAGCGCTGGTTCTGGGACACGCTGGTCGATGCCGATTACGGCAACAACAGCCAGAACTGGCAGTGGGTCGCCGGCAGCGGGGTCGATAGCAACCCGTTCGGGCGGATCATGGCGCCGCTCACCCAATCCGCCAAGTTTAATGCAGCGGGCTATATCCGTGAATGGGTGCCCGAGTTGGCAAAGCTCGACGATCACCTGATCCATGATCCGCACGATGCGGGATGCGCGCCCGATGGCTATGCCGAGCCGCTGATCGGCCATCGCGCCGGACGGGAACGGGCGCTTGCCGCCGCGCGATAATGGTTTGCACGTCCTTAACCGTCACTGTTGAGGTGGTGCTAAGCCACCCCCTGCTAACCGGGGTGGTAAGTTAAACGGGACCCTGAGTAACTTGGAGTAGAAGCTGTGAACGTCGCTATGTCGTCCGCACTTTCGGGGATCCGGAACAGTATTGCCCGCCTGAATGAAGGGTCCACGCATGTGCCGGGTCAAAAGACCGACCCTGTCGTGGCCATCGTCATGCAGATCAACGCCAAGGCCGATTATCAGGCCAGCGTCGCGGCGCTCGAAGCCGCGCGGGAATCGGAGCGCACTGCGGTTCGTCTCTGGGCCTGACGTTTCCGTCGCAAAGCGCTGGCGCCGTAACAAGCTCACAGCTTTGTGTGTCTTCGGCGTCCATGCTGTAGCATTGGCGCCCAATAATTATTGCGCGTTTCGGCTGGAGCAGGGGTCGCAAAGGCAACTGTGGCGGGGTCGACGGTAATGTTCAGGGTAGCGTATGTGTTTGTGTTTTCATGGTTGATGTCTGGGGCTGCGCTCCAGGCCGCGCCGAATGTCTATGTCGAAGGGCAGGTTTGGCAATATCGCACCCGTCCGTCCGATCCGGACTCGCTGATCAAGATCCAGAAGATCGACACCGATCCGCGCCGGCCAGTCAACCGTGTCATCTACCATATCAGCATCATCGGGATACGGCTGAACGATCCTGCCGTCCGTCGCGAGATCAGTCATGTGCCGGTGACTCGCGAAGCGCTGGATGACAGCGTAATCCGCGCCATCTCCGGCCGGCCCACCTTCCCCGAGGCACGCGACGGGATCGCCGAATGGCGGCGGGTCAAGGGTGGGGTCTTTACCCTCCCGATCGCGCAGATCATCGACGTGGTGGAACAAACCATGCGG
>CAYLIK010000114.1:0-10348 GCA_964383565.1 uncultured Sphingomonadaceae bacterium | reverse complement strand
AGGGGGAGCAAGGCTGGGCGGATCGCAAGTGGCCAGCCCCCTCCACCATCCTGCGGATGGTCCCCCTCCCGTTACAGGGGAGGAATACCGATGAGTGAAATCTGCCGGCCATAATCGGGCTCGGCACGATGGGTGGCGCGGCGGAAGCTGTAGAAGCGGCGCTCGTCGGCATAGGTATCGAGGCCGAGACAGGCGATCCGGCCGATCCCGGCGGCGGCAAGACGGGCGGCGACATAGGCTTCCAGATCGAATTGGTGGCGATCCGGGCGGACCCCCGAGGAAAAGAAGCGCTCATTTTCGGGATCAGTTTCGCAGAAGCGGCGGAAGAAGCTCTCGTCCACCTCATAGGAAGCGCGGGCGATACAGGGGCCGATAGCCGCGGCGATGCGGCTGCGGTCGGCGCCAAGCTCCTCCATGCGGGCAATGGTTGCATCGGTGACGCCGCCGATCGCGCCTTTCCAGCCGGCATGCGCAGCGCCCACCACGCCCGCCTGCGCATCGGCCAGCAACACCGGGGCGCAATCGGCTGTGAGGATGCCGAGCAGCAGGCCTGGCCGATCGGTGACAAGCGCATCGGCGTGGGGGCGGGCGTCGTCGGGAAAGGCGTTGGTGATGGCGATGGCATCCGGGCTGTGGACCTGATGCAGCGTTACCAGCTGGGCACCGGGAGATATCGCCTCGACGGCACGGCGGCGGTTTTCAGTGATGGCGGTGCGATCGTCGCCGGAGCCAAGGCCTACGTTCAGGCCGGAGAGGATACCGGCGGAAACCCCGCCTTCGCGACCCAGAAAGCCGTGGGGGATATCGCCGAGGCCGGCAGCGCGGATGGGGACTGGAAGGGCAGTTGCGGGATCAGCGAGGCTCACTCGCTGGCGCTTACCAGCTTCAGGCCCTGCGGGACAGTCTCACCACTAAGGTGCGTCAGGCGTCCATCGACTTCCGCGCCCACCGCCATGCTGAGGCTTTCGTAGGAGACATCGCCCTTGATGCGCGCGGTCGCCTCGATCACCAGTGTCTTGACCGTCAGCGTGCCTTCGACCGCGCCGGCGATCCGCGCCTGATCGGCTTCGATCGCGCCGATGATCTGGCTGCGTTCTCCCTGAACGAGCGTCGCGCAGGCAACGTCGCCCTGGATGCGGCCGTCGATATGGAGGTCGACCGTCGCGCGGATGTTGCCGGTGATGAGTACATCCGCGCCGATCACCGAGAAAGACGCGCCCTTAGCTCCGCTGGCTGCCGACGGCAAAGCGGCGTTTTGCCGCTGCCTTGATTTCGAGAACATCGGATGAGGCCTCCAGATATGGCCGCGGATTGACCGCGCGCCCGTTGATCCGCACTTCGAAGTGAAGATGATTGCCGGTCGATCGCCCGGTCGATCCCATGCGTGCGACCTGCTCGCCAGCCTTGACGATCGCGCCGGGGCGGACGGTGAAGCCCGACAGATGGCCGTAGCGAGTCTCGATGCCATGGCCGTGATCGACCACCACGACATTGCCATAGCCCGACCAGCGCCCGACCCGGATAACGCGGCCAGCGGCGGCGGCATAGATCGGCTGGCCATAATTGCCCTTGATGTCGAGCCCGGTGTGCATCGCCGCACCGCCCGAGAAGGGATCGGCGCGCACGCCGAACGGGCTGCTCAGCGCGACCGGTGTGGCTGGGAGGGTCGAAGGCACCGCCATCAGCATGCGTTCGAGGCTGTCGAGCCGGGTGAGCGTCTTGCCGAGCTGCTTGAGCGCCGCCGGATTGTTCGACACCGGAACATAAGGGCCGCCGACGCCTTCCGGCAGCGGACGGCCGACGGTGCGCGGGTTGATGCCGTAGCGGCGGAGCGCGGCTTCGGCCCTGACGCTGCGTTCGGCCGCGGCGTCGGTGAGCGCGTTGGCGAAGGCAAGCTGTTGGCGTTCGATCGTGGCGAGACGCTGGGTCTCCGGCAGCGTGCCTTTCATGGCGATCGGTTTAACGGCGGCGGGCTCGCCCTCGATCTTGCCGAAATAGCGGCCGACGATGCGGTCGAGCTGGTGCTGGCGCTTCTCGAGGCGAACGGCGATGTCGTCCACGGAGGAGCGGAAGGCAGCCACCCGACCAGCCGATTTCGCCACCACGGCGGCGCGCTCGCCAAGCGCAATGCGCTCCTGTTCGACCATCATGCCCCGGACGAATGCCGCGCCGGTCGCGCCCAGCCAGATCAGCGCCACAACCAGCAGCGCGCCTGCGGCCTTGAGCTGCAGCGCGGTCGTAATACGGACGAAACGGACCTCGCCGTTCGAGCGCACGAAGATTTCTCTCTCCGGAAACCAGCGCGCAACGCGGCTGACAATCCGGCCTGCATTCAGACCAGCTATAGCATCCCCCTGAGGGCTGTTTTGGCTACGCGAATCGACTCGCTTTGTAGCGGAGCCATAACAAAGCCTTACCCAAGTCGCGAATCGACTCGTCGCGGCAAGACCAGCGTTGATCGGGAGGCGAGGCGCCTAGTTTCGATTTTGGCTTGTTTTCCAAACCCATGCGATGATCCTGATGAAAGGGCTTATCCAGCCCTTTCGGACGATCAGGCAATCCACGATGTCGGGACCGCGCTCGGCGCCGATTGTTTGCTTGTAGCCGCCGTCGCCGGCGCCCCAGTCGACCAGTCTGATGTCCCGCCCAATCGCCTCGCTGAGATTACGGTAATAAAGGCATTTGCCGGGGCTGTGCTTGGCGAAGGCGGGGTCATAGCTGTTGGCGATGGCATATTTGCGATCGCCAACATCGAGATCGAAGGAGAAGGCGGCGGGCTTGCCGTCGACGTAGAGAATCGCCGCGTTCATGCGTTCGGCCTGCTCGGGATCGCTGGCGAGCCGTTCCCAAAAGCGGCGGTGCGGGCCGGGCAGGAATTTGGGATCGCTCGCGCCCGCGTGCCAGCTCTTGGCCTCGATCTCGGCAAGGTCGGCGAACAGCTCCGGTGTCCAGTCGGCTCCGCGCGCGAACCGCCATTCGAGGTGGCCATGCGTCGCCAAATGCTTCTCGTGGAAGCGGTTTTTCCGGAGCGTCGAATTGCGCGGCCAGGTGCCTTCAGCGGCAAGCTGCTCCATATCGAGCAGATAGGCGGTGGCGATCGTCCGGGTGCAGACATGCCAGCCGGCGCGGGGCGCGGCATCCCGAAGCAATATCAAGGCCGGGTCGTCCGCATAGATCGGCCCAAGCCGCCAGAAGCGGCCCAATGCGCGCCGCGCGCCGCGATCCGACAGCAGCGCGGCCATGTCCTCGGCTGACGCGCTGTCAGCGACGGGGAAAGACCGGAACGGCCAGTAGCCGCTGGGCACCGTGCGCAGATATCGTCCCACCGCCGCGATCGGGAGCGCGATCAGCGGGACGCCTTCCGCGCCGCTCAGCAGCAGCGTGCATATCTCCTGCGATCCGGCGGCGGCGAACCAGCTGCGCGAAAGGAAGCGCCAGGCAGCGCGTGCCATGCTCGCGACCCGATCGATCGACGGATCCAGTCCATTGATGACGCTGACCTTCGGCACCGAGCGTTCGCCTCCCTGGGCTGCCGCGTTAACGCACTGCGGTTTCAATGCCGTAAATCCTTGCCTCGCCGATCGCCGCCGTTACCATCGCATCATGAATAGAAAAAGGTGAGCAGGATGCGGCATATCGCGGTAATCGGATCTGGGCCTGCCGGCTACTATACGGCCGAGGCCTGCCAGAAGCAGTTCGGGGACGACGTCAGGGTCGATATCATCGATCGATTGCCGGTTCCCTTCGGGCTGATCCGCACCGGCGTCGCGCCAGACCATCAATCGATCAAGGCTGTGTCGCGGCGTTACGAGCAGGTGGCGCTGAGCGACAATGTCCGCTTCGTCGGCAATGTCACCGTGGGCCAGGATGTCAGCATCGAGGAGCTGGTCGGCCTGTACGACGCAGTGGTGCTCGCGACCGGCGCGCCGGCGGACCGGCCGCTTGGCATTCCGGGCGAGGATTTGCCGGGCGTGATCGGATCGGCGGCGTTCGTCGGCTGGTACAATGGCCATCCCGATTTCGTCGATCTCGATCCGCCGCTTGGATCGGGCGAGTTCGCGGTGATCGGCAATGGCAATGTCGCGCTCGATGTCGCGCGCATCCTCGCCAAGACGGCGACGGAGTTCGAAGGGTCGGATATCGTGGGCCATGCGCTCGATCTGCTTAACAGCGCGCCGACCAAGCACATCACCATCGTCGGGCGGCGTGGGCCGCACCAGATCGGGATGACGCCCAAGGAGCTTGGCGAGCTCGGTCATCTTGAGCGCGCACGGCCGGTCGTAGAAGCGGACGACCTGCCACCGGAGGACGCTGATGCGGCGCTTGATCCGGGGCAGCGCAAGTCGGTGACTCATCTGCGGAATTTCGCGGTCGCGTCCGGCAATGGAACGGACAAGCCGGTGACAGTCAGCTTCGATTTCTTCGCGCGCCCGGTCGCGGTGGAAGGCAATGGCAAGGTCGAAAGGCTGATCGTCGAGCGCACGAAGCTGGACGACACAGGCGCCGCAATCGGCACGGGTGAGACCTATGCGATCCCGTGCGGGATGGTGATCGCCGCGATCGGCTACAAGACCACGCCAATCCCCGGTGTGCCTTATGACGACAAGCTCGGCCGTTTCACCAACGAGGAGGGACGGATTTCGCAGGGCCTCTATGCCGTCGGCTGGGCGCGGCGGGGGCCGACCGGCACGATCGGCACGAATCGGCCTGACGGCTTCCTGATTGCCGAGACGATCGCCGCCGATCACCCTGCCGGGGCGGGCAAGGAGGGCCGGCCGGGGCTCGACACGCTGCTGGCGAGCCGGAATGTCGATCCCGTAACCTTCCGCGACTGGCAAAAGATCAATCAGGCCGAGATTGGCCGCGCCCGCTCGGGATCGCCGCGCGAGAAGTTCGTGGCGGTCTCGGACATGCTCGGCGCGCGCTGACCCGAAGAGTGATTCTAGCGGCTTGAACGGTCGGACGCGCCTCGCTATAGCCCCGCTCCGCTGCTGCGGTCGGGCCCGAGCCATATAAACGACCGCCACTCCGTCGGGGAGTAGCTCAGCCTGGTAGAGCACTGTCTTCGGGAGGCAGGGGCCGGAGGTTCGAATCCTCTCTCCCCGACCATGAGTGAAAACTGGTAGAAATCAGCCAGTTTTTAGATTTCGAATTGAAACCGACGTGGCATGGAAACGTGGCAGTGCTAATGCTGTTGCTGTGCACGACATGCGTGCGATCGTTTCGTTGATGACATTTTTGATCTGCACTCTTATGAGTCTCTTCGTCACTCCGATCTTGATCGTGAGGGGTGACCCGCATCGTGCGGTGAACACAGGCACTCGGCCCTAGGGTCGGGCGGCCTGCCGAATATAAAACCTTCGGGGAATACGCAGGGCGCGGTTCCCTGTGTTCACGCCCGATCAACCGTCCCGGCTGGCGAGACGGAGCGGATGGACATGGGGACTCTATGCATAGGATCGTTCGTGGCAGTACGTTCGTTGTCGTATTCAGCGCAATATCAATGATCACGGGTGCAGAGGCCGCACTCGGGTATAATTCGGAAACCCGTGCAAGGATGCAGGAAGCCGCCGAGGACGTAGCTTGGCAGCAGGAAAAACGGTACGATACCGTATTAATGTCGAAGAATAGCACCTTTGTGGATTTGTGCGTGCAGGAGGGCATCGTTGCTGCAGCTTATCTGTCAGCAAATTCGCGTGAAGATTATGATTACTGGAAGAAGACCGAGAGTTCAAATTGCGATAAAGCACAGAGATAATTCAAATACCCCTCTCTTTACCTATAGGTAATCTTATGAGATTAGCAATCGTAGCTGCACTCGCAGCCTTGCCCTCTGTTCAAACCCAAGAAGCCACAATCTACGCCGGGACAGTTGATCCCGTTGATGGCTTTGGTTGGATACTCAGCCCGTGGGGTCCGGATGGCCCCCTACCCAACCCCACCTATTTCCTGCCCGACGGCTATAGCATGAAGGTTACGCTGGATATCGCTTCCGGCGTTATCGCAGAAGCCAACACTTGGGTCAGGGTTGGCTTCGCCTATGACGATTGGACGGCCGAATATCCGGGAGACAAATATCCGGATGCCAACACTGGAAATAGCTTCAGTTGGATGGAGGCCTGTCATTTCAACAGCAGTTCGCCGGATGGATGCTTCTTGGAGGATTTCGCCCCATCCAGTGAATACGGACCTTCTCAACGGATAACCGACTTTACCGTAGGGCAGCGAACCCTATCATACGAGATCAACCGGCCTTTAGAGTTCAATAACTGCGATCACCAGTTTGTGGGCATGTGTAGCAACTTTTGGTCAGTGGCGAACGAACAGTATGAGTTCAAAATTGCCGCACAAAGGCCCGTTTCCTATACGCTGACGTTTGGCGATCCCATTCGATCAGCAGTTCCTGAACCGGCCTCATGGGCAATGATGATTGCCGGATTTGGACTAGCTGGTGCCACGCTTCGCAGGAAAAACTACAAGACCAAACTTGGCGTGGCCTAAGACCGTTCCACTGCAAGCTATTTTGAGCCCCATGAGGCATAGTCAAATCCGCTCGGCTACTTGGGTAGCCTAAATCTAGCTTTCGCGCTGTAAAGGTGCTCTGTGGGGCAAATGGAGGCATCTGGCGAGCGTATTACCATCTACATATCGTGCGATGTAATCAGCTACCCTCATAATATTGTCAACTCGCCCATAATAAGCACTGATACGGGTCTATCGTTGACGTAACAGCGATCGTCCTTCCGCTCTAATCGCTCGGCAAAGCCATCGTAGCAATTCTAACTTTCAAATGTCAAAAGTAAGCGACGGTATCAGGTGGCCCTCTAGAGCCTCATGAGCCAGCGTTTCTGCGCGATAATGGCCTGCTGCCTTTTCATCGCCATCGAATGCTTCTAGCAATATCTTATCTGTTATCGCGTCGAGCTCGAAGTGATGATGCACCCTATTCTCGGAAAGGCGATTCCAAGAGGGGTTGAACTGTGAATACGCCATCTAAACTCTCCATCCACCCGCCCCCGCTGTGGTTGTGAAGAGACTGTAACTGACTTTGGTTACCGAGTCGTTAACAGGTGCTCATACAATGGGCACCGCCATAACAATCGTTATACGTTACCCCACTCGGCAACCGCAGCCATCAGTCGATCCGAGGTAAACGGCTTCATAAGAAGGGCTGCTTGGGCAACCGCTTCAACGGAAGCTCTATAAGCACTATCAGCGGTGATGTAGATCACGGGCAATTCTGGAAAACGGTCTCGACCATAGCGGGCAACATCCCAGCCCGTCATGCCTGAACCCAACCTAATGTCAGTAATCAGTCCCATTATGGCAGTGCCAGAGTCGAAGATCTGAACGGCTTCCGAACCATTAGCAGCGGTTACTACGAAGCAACCGTTTTCTTCCAAACACTCCTTTACGATAAGGCGAACCAGCGGCTCATCCTCGACCAAAAGGATGGCGGGTTTTGTGTTTCCTTGCGGCTCTGCCGTTTGGCGCGACGCTTCCCTGTCATCCATTATTGAACGACTATCCCTATTATCTTTAGGAGCCGCTTAGATGGTTAATCTGTGTCAAGCAATATGTTGCAATGTATAACCACAAACGGGTTGCAAACATCAGCCCGGCGACCCGTCTTCCCGCGCTAAATCCAAAGGATCGTTGGTCCGCGCCCTCAGAAACTGTCCCAAAATGAGACAATCTCAGCTAATCGCGGTATCTGGACCGATTCCTTTTCTGCACTTAACGGAAATGGTTAACAGGGGAAGTAAGATCTTGCGAACGCTGATATCCGTATGTGTTTTTGCATTAAGCACTCAGGCAAACGCCGCGTTTGTGCAAATTACCATGGAAGGCTCGATAACAAGTGAAGGGCCGGGTCTCTTCGGCGCCACTACACCATCGCTGTTATCCCCCGGCGATACCGTGAAGGCCTTCCTTTCTTTCGATGACACCAAGTTCGCGACACAAGGCGATATGACCTATTTCGACATGTTTCGGTATGGGGACCTTCGCGTCGAAGCCGGGCCGTATAAGTGGGGTGCTGACTTCCTTGACGGACTTCCTGCCTTTGATTGCGCCGCCGGTGCCACGGACTGCGATGGGATCGCATTACCCGCTGCGGTTTGGAAGGGCGCACACTTCCAAGGGTTCTTCACCACTATGGATATCATCGATGCGCCGTATGATATCGACTTTACGTCGCGCGGAGGAAATAGCTTTTCCATCGGCGAGTTCGGCTACCTCCCGTACTTTGGAGCTAGCTATGAAGGTGAGTTCAACCCTAGCAAGACGAAAATAACGATTAGCGGAGGCCCTTCTGCACCTGGGGTGCCAGAACCGGCGACATGGACAATGGCGCTTGCTGGATTTGGGGTAATGGGATCAATGTTTCGGAGTAAGCGAAAGTCGTCGATGAAAACCGTTCTCTCATAAATTGCCGGCAATGCCCGTTTACCGCTGGTCACTCGTTCTTGGTTATCCGAGTGGCTAAAAATCTTATACCGCTGCTGTATGATGCCATATACGGAGATTTGAGGCTTTCTAGGTCAATATTTGAGCTAAAGTAAAGTCGATGTAGAAATGCTCTGCTTGAAAGAGGATTATCCCTTTCTTTCCTTTACCCTCTTGCCTTCTCGGCAACGGATTTGGCAAGATGTTCGGATGCCGAAACGCAAGCACGATCCGGTAGCCGACTTCATTCAATGGCCCGAGCCAAATGACTTCGAAGGCTGGGCGAAAATGTTTCATGACGATTGCGATCATCTCCCCAAAGAGATGACGAAGTACGATTGGATGACGCTGCCGACTTATCTTGCTATCATCGATGATGACGCAGAGGGCGTGCACTGGCGGGATGGAGTGCGCTTACGCCTTGCCCGTGATCCTGCGATCGATGAAGCCTCGGCTCAAGCATGCTGGGAAAGCCATCTGAAGCGTGCCCAGTGGGTTTGCGAGGTTGGCATCTATTCGGATTCTGACGTTAGAGGGATCATTTCCAAACGTGAGATAGCTCCAAGTCGCAAGCTGCATTGAGTTTGCCGAAACAGGCAGCTGTTAACTAACTTGTTTCAATGCGCCGAAACACTCTACCGCTAACAAGGCAACGGGCTGGTCAGTGATTTACCGTCAGCCTACGAGCCGGGAGGTCCAGCGCGGCCTCCCGCCTCGACCGCTTCTGAAGTCAGCAGTTCCCCTTTTTGCCATCGGCACATTCGCCGACGGATTGAACGTCTCTGCCTGCGCCTTCAACCGTGTTGCAGGCCGAAACTATCAACCCGCTTGAGAGCGCTAGCACTATCAGCATCTTTTTCATCTTGCCTCTCCTCTGTGCGTCTCAAACCACTGGCTCTAGATCGCCGTAACAACGAACAGCTATCGCGGCTGGGGGTTCCACAAAGTGAGTTATCGGGTGGGAACAGAAATGAGGTTCCCTTGTTTAGCACCTCGTCCCGGCTATTTCTTGCCCCCCCCGCTCTATGGCCGGGACATCTCTCAAACTACCGTTTTCCGATCTGTGCTAAGTATCTTCGGCTATTCGCAGAAAGCCAGACAGTAGTTATAAAAATCTCCGCGAACATGCCACAGGTAATAAAATCGATTTTAAAGGTCTCCACAGTGCGGACATGTTTTTTTGGTTACCGGCGTAGCTGAGAGGGCGACCTTGGCGCTGTATGATGCCTTTCTGGTCAATTTCGAACTATGTTTATTAGCTGCTAGATCATCGTTAGACTTTGTATCGTCCTTTTAGCCCAAGGATCATCCGTTCTTTCCATCTCGATTAGTTCATCTGGAAAGCATCTAAACTGGAATGCGATAACTTCGTCTATCGACCCTTGAAGCCATCGATCGTATTCATCCGGCATTAGCAAAACTGGCATCCTGTTATGGACGGGGCGGATTGCTTCATTGCAATCCGTCATCACACCCGAATAAACCGCGCCCCATTCAACGCTTTCACGCCAGAATCCTGCCCATGCGAATATGGGCTGCCCTCTCACCCTAAACCACGTTCGTGTTTTCGAACCCGGCACGCCTTCGGCTTCTGCGAACTCAGTAACAGGGATGAGGCATCGCCATTGAGGCTTCGTGGCTATTCCTCGCCACATCGGCCTCGTTAGATCGGCAACGTTGTTGACTGGCTTGGGTTTGATAGGAAGCCCAGTGCGTTTGCTCTTTTGGGCAAGGGGAAAGCCCCATGTCATGGATTGGAGTATGCGCCCTCCATCCGGTTCACGAACAACCATGCCGGGGTAGCCGGGAACGGTTTCATCAGGTGAATTGAATGCAGCGGTCGCCTTGGCGTTGAACCAGCTTGCCACCTCAGCAGCGGATTTCCGGGCGGTGTAAAGGT
>CAYLIK010000113.1:0-10379 GCA_964383565.1 uncultured Sphingomonadaceae bacterium | reverse complement strand
CGTGCAGGATTTGGCGGCTGGTGCGGACCAGCTTGTTGATCGTCTCGATCATGTGGACCGGGATGCGGATGGTGCGAGCCTGATCGGCGATCGAACGCGTGATCGCCTGCCTGATCCACCAGGTCGCGTAGGTCGAGAATTTGTAGCCGCGGCGATATTCGAACTTATCAACCGCCTTCATCAGGCCGATATTGCCTTCCTGAATAAGATCAAGGAATTGCAAGCCGCGGTTGGTATATTTCTTGGCGATAGAGATCACGAGGCGGAGATTGGCCTCGACCATCTCCTTTTTCGCGATTCGCGCCTCGCGCTCGCCTTTCTGCACCATGTTGACGATGCGGCGGAATTCATTGAGCGACATGCCGGTCGCCTGCGCGATTTCGGCGATTTCAGCGCGGATGCGCTCGACTGCCTCAGCGCTCTGCGTCGCGAACGCATTCCACTTCTTGTCGATGGTGCTGACTTTTTCAGTCCAGCCTTCGTCAAGCTCGTGGTTCACATATTGGTCGAGGAAATCGCGGCGTGGCACTTTGTGGCGCTCGGCAAGGCGCAACATCTGCCCGCCCAGCGCGGTGAGGCGCCGGTTGAACGAATAGAGCTGGTCGACCAGGAATTCGATCTTCGCCTGATGGAACTGGACGCTTTCGACCTCGGCGGTCAGCTCCTCGCGGAGCTTCTGATATTTCTTCTCCTCGGCCGCTGCGAAATCGTCACCAACGGCAAGCGAGTCGATGCGGGACTGCTGGACCTTGGAAAATTTGCGGTAGAGCGATGTGATCGTCGCGAACTTCTCGAGCGCGGCCGGTTTCAGCGTCTCTTCCATCTGGGCGAGGCTGAGTGTGTTGTCCTCTTCCTCTTCCTCGACGGGCCGGCGCGCGCGGCGCTCGGTCATCGACTCCTCGTCGTCCTCGTCGGCGGACGCTTCTTCCACCTCCTCCTCTTCCTTGTACGAGGGGCCGGCGGTCTTTTCGGAGATTTCGCCGTCGCCTTCCGCGTCGTCGTCGGTAAGGCTTTCGGGGGCGGGGTCCTTGGACAGCATCGCATCGAGATCGAGGATCTCGCGCAGCTGCATGGTGCCTTCGTTAAGCGCGTTGGACCAGCTGATGATTGCGTTGAACGTGATCGGGCTTTCGCACAGCCCAAGGATCATCGTGTCGCGGCCAGCCTCGATGCGCTTGGCGATGGCGATCTCGCCCTCGCGGCTGAGCAGCTCGACGGCGCCCATCTCGCGCAGGTACATGCGAACGGGATCGTCGGTGCGATCGACCGTTTCCTTCTTGGTCGGCAGGGTAACGAGCGCGCTACCGTCGCCATCGCTATCATCCAGCGAGGCTTCCTCGTCGTTTGAATCTTCCTGCTGGTTCTCTTCTTCGCCGCCTTCTTCGTTCTCGACGATGTTGACGCCCATCTCGGAGAGCGCGGACATGACGTCCTCAATCTGCTCCGAAGACATCTGGTCCTGCGGAAGCGCCTCGTTGAGCTCGTCATACGTAATATAGCCGCGCTTTTTGGCGCGGCCGATCAGCTTTTTGAGCGAGGCTTCGTTGAGATCGATGAGTGGCGCATCGCCTTCACCCTTCTCAGCCGGTTCCACAACGTTCGTCTTCGCCATCAACATACCTTCAAACTGCGCCATCGGCGGCTAGTCTAACCTTCTGCACCCTCGACCAACGCGGCCAGGGCACGATCCGCTTCCTCTCGCGCGGCCCGAAGCCGCCGTTGCTCGGCGAAAACGGCTTCGTCGGGGGAAGCCATCAGCCGTTCAGTCACCGCAGCGAGCGCCGCGTCAAGCTCCGGCCGGCTCGCGAGAGCCGAGATCACCGCCGCCAGATCGCGTTTAGCCCGTTCCGAGTCGGCATTGCCGCGCAAAAAGGAAAAGGCAAGTCCGTTCGTGCCGAGATTCGTCTCCAATCCCATGCCCGGACCCACTTCCGCCAATATGGTCCTTACCCTTTCCTGTTCAAGCTTTCGCGATTCGAAAGCCGCCCCGATCAGTGCAGAACGCAGACGATCCAGCTTCCGATCCGCGATCGGCAAGGCTCCCAAGGCTTCCGCATTGGCGGCGATCATCTCCGGATAACGGATCAATCCAGCAAAGATTGCCTTCACCATGATCGGCGCGACGCCCGTTCCACCGATCGAGCGCGCGGAATCGCTTGGGGGAAGAGCGGGAGGCGTCCAGCGCTGGCCCCGGTGCTGGCTGAAGCGCGGGCGGTTGGGCCGCTCGGCGGGTCGTGCGAACAAATGGTCGAAACGGGCGCGGAATTCGCGCGCATATTGATCGCGAACATGGGGATCGGCGATTGTCTCGACCTGCGTACCCAGCCGACGCCTCAGCCCCGCGCGCGCTTCAGGCGTGTCGAGCGGCTCGGCCGAAAGCTCATAGTCCCACAGCCTATCCACGAGCGGCTGCGGCTTTTCCAGCAGCGCCTCGATTGCCGCTCGCCCGCCAGAGCGGACGAGATCGTCCGGGTCCTGTCCGCCCGGCAGCGTGATGAAGCGCAGCGATCGGCCTGGCCCGATCATCGGCAAGGCCCGCTGCGCCGCCCGAATTGCGGCTTTCTGTCCGGCGGAATCTCCGTCGAAGCACAGGATCGGCAGCTCCGCGATCCGCCACAGGCGTTCAAGCTGACCCTCGGTGAGCGCGGTCCCGAGCGGTGCCACAGCCTCGCCGATCCCGGCTCGGTCGAGCGCGATCACATCCATATAGCCCTCGACGACGATGACCCGATTCGCCTTTCGCGCGGCGGGCGCGGCGCGGTCGATGTTGAACAGCGTGCGGCCCTCGTCGAACAGCGGCGTATCGGGCGAGTTCAGATATTTGGGCTCGCCATCCCCCAGGATACGCCCGCCGAATGCTATCACCCGCCCGCGCACATCCCGGATCGGGATCATCAGCCGCCCACGGAAGCGGTCATAGGGTTCCTTCTCATCTACCGAGATGAGAAGGCCCGCCTCGATCAACTTTTCCGGACCGAATTCCTTGAGCGCCGTCTTGAGCTTTGACCGGGAGTCCGGCGCAAAGCCGATCCGGAATGCGCGGCGTTGCGAGTCATTGATCCCCCGCCGTTCCAGATAGGCCCGTGCCTCATTGCCATCGAGGCCGCCCAATTGTTGCTCGAAGAAATCGGCGGCTGCCTCCATCGCATCAATGAGGCCCTTGCCCCGATCCTGACGTTCCTGCGCGCGGGGATCGGCAGCGGGAACCTCCATTCCGGCATTGGCCGCGAGCTCCTTCACCGCCTCCATGAACGGCAGCCCCTGCTGATCGGTCATCCACCGAATCGCGTCGCCATGCGCGCCGCAGCCGAAGCAGTGGTAGAAGCCCTTCTCGTCATTGACGTAGAAGCTGGGAGTCTTCTCGTTGTGGAAAGGGCAGCAGCCCTTGAATTCACGCCCGGCCTTCTGGATTTTTACCGAACGGCCGACGACCGCGGAGAGCAAGGTGCGCGATCGCAGCTCGTCAAGGAATTGGGGGGAGAGCGACATAACTAACTCCCCTCCCGCCAGCGGGAGGGGTCGGGGGAGGGCATGTCAGCAATCACCCTCTCGATCTCCAGCACGACTCCCTCGATCCGCTCGATCACATCATTATTCCAGAAGCGGATCACCTTGTAACCCTGCGCTTCGAGAAAATTGGTGCGGCGTTGGTCGGCTTCGGCGTTCCAGTCATGTTGGCCGCCGTCGATCTCGATGATCAGCTTTAGGCTTCGGGAAACGAAGTCGCAGATGAATGGGTCGATCGGCACCTGACAGTTGACTGTAGCCCTTGTCCATCTGTGAACAGGCCCTCCCCCGACCCCTCCCGCTGGCGGGAGGGGAGATTAAGAGAGTGCCCCCTTCACCAGTCCGCTTGCCTTGCTCATGTCGATCTGCCCGGCATGGCGCTCCTTCAGCGCCGCCATCACCTTGCCCATATCCTTGACCGACGTCGCGCCCACCTCGGCTACGATCGCCTTGATCGCCGCCGTGGCTTCCGCGTCACTCATCTGCTGCGGCAGGAATCGCTCGATCACCACCACCTCGGCCTTCTCGGCATCGGCCAGTTCCTGCCGGTTGCCCTTCTCATACATCTCGATCGATTCGCGGCGCTGCTTGATCATCTTCTGCAGCACCTCGGTGATGAGCAGATCGTCATCGGGCTGCTGGCTCGCGGTGCGCAGTTCGATGTCGCGATTCTTGATTGCGGACTGAATCAGGCGGATGGCGGCGGTGCCGGGTTTGTCGCCGCTTTTCATGGCGTTCACCAGCGCGGCCTTGATATCGTCGCGGATCATCGGGACCCTTCTTTCGGGAAATTTGAGGAAAGCGAATCCCTTAGCGCGGCTCCTCGGGATTTAATAGGATTGACGGTGCGGGGCGTCGTCTCTAGCGGAAACGCCTTAGCGACATCGACAGACCAACCCAACGAGGAGTGACGCCTTATGGCCGCCGCCAACCAAACGCCTGCGCCAAACGGAGCGACGGGCGTATTGGTATTGGCAACGGGGCAGGTCGTGTGGGGCAGGGGCTTCGGCGCAGAGGGCGATGCGGTTGGCGAGGTCTGCTTCAACACCGCGATGACCGGCTATCAGGAGGTGATGACCGATCCTTCATATGCGGGGCAGATCATCACTTTTACCTTCCCGCACATCGGCAATGTCGGCACCAACCCCGAGGATATCGAGGCGATCAACCCGCACGCGCTTGGCATGGTGGTGCGGCAGGATCTGACCGAACCTTCGAATTTCCGCGCGACCCAGCATCTTGATCAATGGCTCAAGATCAACGGGCGGATCGGCCTCTCGGGCGTCGACACCCGCGCGCTGACCCGGCTGATCCGGATGGCGGGTGCGCCCAATGCCGTGATCGCGCATAACGCGAACGGCAAGTTCGATCTCGACGCGCTGCTTGCCAAGGCGAAGGCTTGGCAGGGCCTCGAGGGCATGGACCTTGCAAAGGACGTCTCCGCCACCCAGGTCTATGGTTGGAGCGAGGGCCTGTGGTCGCTAGGCTCAGGCTATGCCGACTTTTCCAAAGTTGACAAAGTTGACGCCAAGGCGGGCAAAAAACCCAAGGTCGTCGCGATCGATTATGGCATCAAGCGCAACATCCTGCGCAACCTGATCGATGCCGGCGCGGACGTGACCGTAGTCCCCGCGCAGGCGAGCTTCGACGATATTATGGCGCATCAGCCCGATGGCCTGTTCCTCTCCAACGGCCCTGGCGATCCGGCGGCGACCGGCGAATATGCGGTGCCGGTGATCCGGCAATGGCTGGAAACGGGCAAGCCGTTGTTCGGCATCTGCCTCGGCCACCAGATGCTTGGCCTCGCCGTGGGCGGGAAGACGCTCAAGATGCACCAGGGCCATCGCGGCGCGAACCATCCGGTCAAGCGGCTGGACGATGGCCGCGTCGAGATCACCAGCATGAACCACGGCTTCGCGGTCGATGTCGACACGCTGCCGGACAATGTGAAGCCGACCCATATCAGCCTGTTCGACGGCTCCAACTGCGGCATCGAACTGACCGACAAACCCGCCTTCAGCGTGCAATATCACCCCGAAGCCAGCCCCGGCCCGCAGGACAGCCATTATCTGTTCGAGAAGTTTGTGGGGATGCTGGAGAAGCAGGCATGAAGGCTGCGATTCTTATCGCGCTCCCTGCCGCTGCCATTTCGATTCCCGCTCACGCTGCCGACCGTACCGAGCAAGTCGCTGGCTGGGCGCTGACCGACGTCGGCGGTAAGCCTGGAAATGACCTCGACCGCGAAGTCGCGATGGTCCGCAAGGCGTCGGGAGCCGAAATCACGTACAAAGCGGGGCCGGGACGGAGCGGGACGGTTTCGGCCAAGTTCTCGGGCTGCGATAGTGCTTCAGAATATACCGCGTCGCTGGAATTCAAGAATGACGACGATGCGATCAAGAGCGTGCGCGAAGAGATCGCTTATGATTTCGCCGAGTTCCGCAAGACCTGCGCCGCCGTCACGCTTGAGACCGAAAAGACGGTCATGGAAGGTTTTGACAAGGCGTTCGGCGCCATCATGCAGTGGGTGAAGGACAAGCCTTTCGTCTATCCGCCGAACGAGGCGCCTGTTGCGCCGCAAGAGCGACCCGTAGCCCCGCCAGGCGATACGGTATGATGCGGCATGCGCCATCGACTCCCTCTCCCCGCCGGGGAGAGGGTTGGGGTGAGGGGGTTGCCACCTATCGCTTGGGCGGAAACCCTCATCCAACTTCGTCTAGGGCACAGCCGCCAAGCCTTCGTATCCTTCTCCCGATCGGGAGAAGGTCTACCCCTCACCCAACCCTCTCCCCATGGGAGAGGGTTATAAGGTCGTCTCACGATAATGCCCAAACGCACTGACATTTCCTCCATCCTCATCATCGGTGCCGGCCCGATCGTCATCGGGCAGGCGTGCGAGTTCGATTATTCGGGGACGCAGGCGGTGAAGGCGCTGCGCGAGGAGGGCTATCGGATCATCCTGGTCAATTCCAATCCGGCCACGATCATGACGGATCCGGACATGGCCGACGCGACCTATATCGAGCCGATCACGCCCGAAATCGTCGCCAAGATCATCGAGAAGGAGCGGCCTGACGCCGTGCTGCCGACGATGGGCGGGCAGACCGCGCTCAATACCGCACTGGCGCTGTGGCACGACGGCACTCTGGAGAAATATGGCTGCATCATGATCGGTGCCGATGCCGAGGCGATCGACAAAGCCGAGGACCGGCTGAAATTCCGCGAGGCAATGAGCAAGATCGGCCTCGAAAGCGCCCGCTCGGCAATCGCGCACACGATCGAGGAGGCGCTCGCCGCGCTTGAGCACACCGGGCTGCCGTCGATTATCCGTCCGAGCTTCACGATGGGCGGCACGGGCGGGGGCATCGCCTATAACAAGGACGAGTTCATCCGGATCGTGACCGGCGGTCTTGATGCCTCACCGACCACCGAGGTGCTGATCGAGGAATCGCTGCTCGGCTGGAAGGAATATGAGATGGAGGTCGTGCGGGATCGCAACGACAACGCCATCATCATCTGCTCGATCGAGAATGTCGATCCGATGGGCATCCACACCGGCGATTCGATCACGGTGGCGCCCGCGCTGACGCTGACCGACAAGGAATATCAGATCATGCGCAACGCGAGCATTGCCTGCTTGCGTGAAATCGGTGTCGAAACAGGTGGTTCTAACGTCCAGTTCGCAGTTAATCCGAAGGATGGCCGGCTGGTCGTGATCGAGATGAACCCGCGCGTCAGCCGCTCCTCGGCGCTGGCGTCCAAAGCGACGGGCTTCCCGATCGCCAAGGTCGCGGCGAAGCTGGCGGTGGGCTACACGCTCGACGAGATCGACAACGACATCACCGGCGCGACACCGGCCTCGTTCGAACCGACGATCGACTATGTCGTGACCAAGATCCCGCGTTTCGCGTTCGAGAAGTTCAAGGGCGCCGAGCCGCTGCTGTCCACCGCCATGAAATCGGTCGGCGAGGTGATGGCGATCGGCCGCTCGATTCACGAGAGCCTCCAGAAGGCGCTGCGCGGATTGGAGACCGGCCTGTCGGGCTTCAACTTCTTCGAGGCGCTGGTGGGTGCGTCGCGTGCGGACATCGAGGCCGAGCTGGCCCGGCCGACGCCCGACCGGCTGCTCGTCGCCGCGCAGGCGTTGCGCGAGGGTTTCACGATAGACGAGATCCACCGTATTGCCAAATATGATCCCTGGTTCCTGGAACGGATCAAGGAGATCATCGACGCCGAGGCAGAGGTTTGCACCAACGGCCTGCCGCGCGACGCGGAAGGGCTACGCAAGCTGAAGTCGATGGGCTTCTCCGACAAGCGGCTGGCCTATCTGGCGCTGCAATCGGCCAATATGCGCGGGATGAGCACGAGCGTCGCGCATGGCACCGGCCTGGTCCATGACGCCATCTCCGCGATGACCGGCGGCGTGACTGAGAAAGAGGTCCGCGCGCTCCGCCACAAGCTAGGCGTGCGTCCGGTGTTCAAGCGGATCGACACCTGCGCTGCCGAGTTCGAGGCGAAGACGCCCTATATGTATTCGACCTATGAGGCCCCCGTGTTCGGAGAGCCCGAATGCGAGAGCCAGCCGACGGATCGTAGGAAGATCGTCATCCTTGGCGGCGGCCCGAACCGGATCGGGCAGGGGATCGAGTTCGATTATTGCTGCTGCCATGCCTGCTTCGCGCTGAGCGACGCCGGGTTCGAGACGATCATGATCAATTGCAACCCCGAGACGGTGTCGACCGATTACGACACCTCCGACCGCCTCTATTTCGAGCCGGTGACGGCCGAAGACGTTCTGGAGATCCTGCATGTCGAGATGAGCAAGGGCGAGCTGGTGGGCGTTATCGTCCAGTTCGGCGGACAGACTCCGCTCAAGCTCGCGCAGGAGCTTGAGGATGCGGGTATCCCGATTCTTGGCACCTCGCCCGACGCGATCGATCTTGCCGAAGACCGCGAGCGCTTTGCCGCGCTGGTCAACAAGCTTGGCCTCAAGCAGCCCAACAACGGCATCGCGCGCAGCCGCGAGGAGGCGTTGGCGGTCGCCGAGCGAGTCGGCTACCCCGTGCTGATGCGGCCCAGCTATGTGCTTGGCGGCCGCGCGATGGAGATCGTCGAGGCCCCCGGACAACTCGAAACCTATATCCAGACGGCTGTTCAAGTGTCTGGAGATAGTCCGGTTTTGATCGATCAATATCTCCGGGATGCGATCGAGGTCGATGTTGACGCCATCGGCGACGGCACCGATGTGGTGGTCTCCGGGATCATGCAGCATATCGAGGAGGCGGGCGTCCATTCGGGCGATAGCGCTTGCTCGCTGCCCCCCCATTCGCTCAGCCAGGACATCATTGCGGAGATTGAGCGCCAGACGGTCGCGCTCGCGACCGCGCTTGAAGTGCGCGGGCTGATGAACGTCCAGTTCGCGGTGAAGGATGGTCTGGTCTACCTCATTGAGGTCAATCCCCGCGCCAGCCGCACCGTACCCTTCGTCGCCAAGGCGATTGGTCAGCCCATCGCCAAAATCGCGTCACGCGTCATGGCGGGCGAGAAGCTCGCAGCGCTCCCGCAGATCAACCGCCATGTCGATCATGTCGCGGTCAAGGAAGCGGTGTTCCCCTTCAATCGCTTCCCGGGCGTCGATCCGGTGCTCTCACCGGAAATGAAGTCTACTGGTGAAGTCATGGGAATTGATATGGATTTTGCCGTATCGTTCGCCAAGGCGCAAATCGGCAGCGGAACCAAGCTGCCCGATGGCGGCACCGTCTTCGTCTCGGTCAAGCCGAGCGACAAGCCGCATATCCTGCCGGCCGTGCAGATTCTGACCGACCTCGGTTTCAAGATCATCGCGACCACCGGCACCGCCGATTATCTCAACGAGCAAGGGCTGGCCGTCGAGATGGTCAACAAGGTCCAGCAGGGCCGCCCGCACATCGTGGATCGCATCAAGGACGGAGAAGTGGCGCTGATCTTCAACACCACCGAGGGCTGGCAATCGCTGCGCGACTCGCAGTCGATCCGGGCTTCCGCGTTGAGCGGGAAGATTCCCTATTTCACCACGGCCTCGGCCAGCGTCGCGGCCGCACAGGCCATCGCCGCCTTGCGCGAGCGACCGCTTGAAGTGCGCGCCTTGCAGACCTATTATAATCCAGCTTCGCACGCCTGATCCCGACAATCTGGCTTGGTTGTAGGCAGTCCGGGACACCGGCTGTCTGATCAGAAGTTTTGACGAAAGGTTTTGCAATGGCGACTGTCGAGAAGATGCCGATGCTGGCCGAAGGCCAGAAAATGATCATCGAGCAGCTCGAGCGTCTCAAGGAAGAGCGTCCGCAGATCATCGATGCGATCGAGGAAGCGCGCGCGCATGGCGACCTTTCCGAGAATGCCGAATATCATGCCGCCAAGGAACGGCAGGGCCAGATCGAGGCGATGATCGGCGATCTCGAGGACAAGCTCAGCCGCGCGCTGGTCATCGATCCAACGACTCTGTCGGGCGACAAGGTGGTGTTTGGCGCCACGGTTACCCTGCGCGATGAAGACGAAAAGCCGGTCAAGTATCAGATCGTCGGCCAGACCGAGGCGGACGCCAAATCGGGCCGCATTTCCTACAACTCGCCACTGGGGCGTGCGCTTATCAGCCGCAAGGTCGACGACGAGATCGAAGTGACGGTGCCATCGGGCGACCGTTACTACGTCATCTCGAAGATCGAATTCATCTGACGCAAGTCAGCGCGATGCGCCTTCCGCCGCCGCGCGCCGTCACATGGCTGCTCGGAATCACGATCGCCGCCTGGGTGATTGCGGAGGCGCTTGGGCTGTCCGATTGGGTCGGGTTGCGCGCGGGCTTCGTTCCGGCGCGGGTACTGGGGCCGATGGTGATC
>CAYLIK010000112.1:0-10504 GCA_964383565.1 uncultured Sphingomonadaceae bacterium | reverse complement strand
CTGGGCGGGCATGGCGAAATCTTCGTGCAGGACTTCACGACTGCTCCGCTCTCGCCATGTTCCGCGATACAATCGCTCACGCCCGAAGCGGCGGCCAGCGTAATCCTGTCTCCGCTGATCCTGGGTTCGGGAGCGGATGCTCTCGTCAACGCGCGAGGTTCCGGCAGGGCGCAAACAGCGCTTCCCCGCGCAGCGCATGTCCTGTCGTTGCCTGACGCCTTGCGTCATCTTCCGCCCCGCGCCATTTATGTCCGCGCGCCTGACGCGAGAGCAGCATGAACGCCACAATGACACCGATAGCGATCGTGGAGGCAGACGCCGCCGCGATCGATTCCGTCATGACCGTGATGGATCGGGCATTCGATTCCAGCTTCGGCGAAGCCTGGAAGCGCGAACAATGCCTCGGCATACTCGGTCTGCCGGGCGTCTGGTTGTCCCTCGCGACCAGGGACGACCAGGTCGAGGGCTTTGCGCTCAGCCGGATCGTCGTCGATGAAGCCGAGCTCCTGCTGATCGCTGTCTCGCCCCAGACACAAGGTCGTGGCACTGGCGCATTGCTGATCGATGAAACTGTACGTGAAGCAAAGGCACGGGGCGCGACGCGTCTTCATCTTGAAGTCCGCGATGGCAATCCCGCGCTATCGCTTTACCAGCGTTTTAACTTTACTCTCGTGGGTCGAAGACGTGGTTATTATCTTGGCCAATTTGGCCAATCCTTTGATGCGCTTACTTTAACGCGTATTCTTGAAGATATATAGCAGATCGCAACTGTTAATTTTAAATATTGCATTGCTTTGCAATTAGCGCGATAGCCGCCCCCAGCATGGCAACGACCATGTACAAACAAACAACAATCGGGTGGCATATGGCGGACGAAACTTCAGTGACCGAAACATTGATCACACTTACGGCGGATATCGTGTCTGCGCATGTTAGCAATAACAGCGTTGCGGTTTCGGATCTTCCGGCGCTTATTCAGAACGTGCACGGCGCACTTACGGGCCTGGGTCAGCCAGCACCCGCTCCGGAGGTCAAACTTGAGCCTGCGGTTTCGGTGCGCGCTTCAGTGAAGCCGGACTTTATCGTATGTCTTGAAGACGGGAAGAAGCTGAAGATGCTGAAGCGGCATCTGATGACCCACTATCAAATGACCCCCGAGCAGTATCGCGCGAAGTGGAGCCTGCCTGCGGATTACCCGATGGTTGCGCCCAACTATGCCGAGCAGCGCCGTACGCTCGCCAAGAAAATCGGCCTTGGGACCAAGCGGCGCCGTCGCTAGACCCTGATCGTTTCGGGCTGAATCAGCCCGAAACATGAATCAGACTCCAGTCGATCTGAATTCGAGTCATCGGCTTTCGCTCGCGTCGCAAAGTCTGTAGGGTGCGCCTTGCAGGATGAACGCGCGGCTGAATAAGGAAACTGATGACTCGCAAGATCGACGTTGAAGCGCTGTGTGCGGAAAAGGGCCTTCGTATCACTGAGCAGCGCCGCGTGATCGCGCGGGTGCTATCGGAAGCGGAAGATCATCCGGATGTCGAAGCGCTGCACACACGTGCGGCGGCGATCGATTCGGGGATTTCGATCGCAACGGTCTACCGAACCGTGCGCCTGTTCGAAGAAGCCGGCATTCTCGAACGGCATGATTTCGGCGATGGCCGCGCTCGCTACGAGGCCGCTCCCGAGGCACATCACGATCATCTGATAAATGTCGAGACTGGCCAGGTGATCGAATTCGTCGATCCTGAGCTTGAGGCATTGCAACGAAGCATTGCCGAGCGACTAGGCTTTCGGCTCGTCGATCATCGCATGGAGCTTTATGGCGTCTCGCTCGACCGCAAGCACTGAAGGAGTGCTCGCTTGAGCCGTCCCGCCCCCAAAAGCTTCGCGATCAAATCCTATGGCTGTCAGATGAACGTCTACGACGGCCAGCGCATGGGCGAGTTGCTCGAGGCGCAGGGGCTTGTCTCAACCGAGGCCGATCAACAGCCAGACCTGGTCGTTCTCAATACCTGCCATATTCGTGAAAGGGCAGCCGAAAAGGTCTATTCCGACGTCGGCCGCATCGTGAAGCGCGCCGATGGCCGCAAGCCGCTCATCGCTGTGGCAGGATGCGTCGCGCAGGCTGAGGGCGAGGAGATCGGAACGCGGGCGCCGGCTGTCGATATCGTGGTGGGACCGCAATCCTATCACCGCTTGCCGGAACTGATCGCGCAGGCATCATCCGGCCGCCGCGCCATCGATACCGACATGCCGCTCGATTCGAAGTTCGGCCGCTTGCCCGCCCGCCGGCGGCAAGCGCCCAGCGCATTCCTGACCGTGCAGGAAGGCTGCGACAAATTCTGCACCTATTGCGTTGTGCCCTATACCCGCGGCGCGGAAATTTCGCGGCCATGGTCAGCGATCGTCGATGAGGCGAAGGCTCTGGTCGATGCGGGCGCGTCGGAGATCACGTTACTTGGTCAGAACGTCAACGCCTGGACTGGCACGGACGACACGGGTGTGACGCAAGGGCTGGACGGCCTGATCCGCACATTGGACAGGATGCCTGACCTCAAACGCATCCGCTACACCACCAGCCATCCCAACGACATGACCGACGGCCTGATCGCGGCGCATGGCGAGATCGAGAAGCTGATGCCTTTCCTGCACCTGCCGGTGCAGTCTGGCAGCGATCCGATCCTCAAGGCCATGAACCGCAGCCACGACAGCGCGTCTTATGAGCGGATCATCGACAAGGTGCGCGCCGTTCGCCAGGACATCGCGATCTCGGGCGACTTCATTGTCGGCTTTCCCGGCGAGACCGAGGCCGATTTCGAAGCCACGCTGGGGCTGATCGAGCGCGTCGGTTATGCGCAGGCCTATTCGTTCAAATATTCGCCGCGTCCCGGCACGCCAGCCGCGACAATGGACAAGCAGATATCCATGTCTGTGATGGACGAACGCCTTCAGCGGTTGCAAGCGCTGCTCAATCGCCAGCAGCAGACATTCAATCAGGCGAGCGCCGGCCTGATAACATCCATCCTGGTCGAGCGTGACGGTAAGCGCCCCGGCCAGCGCATCGGCAAGTCGCCCTGGCTGCAATCAGTGGTGGTCGAAACCGACGCCGCACCCGGAACCTTGCTGGATGTCCGGATCGTTTCAGCTGGACCGAACAGTCTCAACGGGGAAATCCTCCAAAGCATCGAAAGGCGCCATGTCGCGTAAACCCGTACCCGCCCAGCCGGGCGACCGTGCCCGCCTCGAACTGGTCTTCGACAAGCCTCAACTGCTTGGCCGCCTGTTCGGCGAATATGATCAGAACCTCGTCGCGATCGAAAATCGCTTGGGCGTCTACATCGCTGCACGCGGCAACAAGGTGCAGATCGAGGGAGAGGCCAGCTCCGCAGCCCGTGCGCGGGAGGTGTTGACGGGGCTCTACAACCGTCTGGCCAAGGGCCAGGAACTTGATACCGGCGCGGTAGAGGCGGTGATCGCCATGTCCGCCGAACCCACGTTAGAGGGGATCATCCGCCACGACGCCAGCCAGCCGCCTTCAGTGATGATCCGCACGCGCAAGAAGACGATCGTTCCGCGCTCGGCGACTCAAATCAACTATATGGACGCACTCTCGAAGAGCGACATCATCTTCGCGCTCGGGCCGGCTGGCACCGGCAAGACCTATCTGGCGGTCGCACAGGCGGTGCAGCAACTCATCACCGGATCGGTCGATCGGCTGATCCTGTCCCGCCCCGCTGTCGAAGCCGGCGAACGGCTCGGCTTCCTGCCGGGCGACATGAAGGAGAAGGTCGATCCCTATCTCCGCCCGCTCTACGACGCACTCTACGACATGCTGCCGAACGAGCAGGTCGAACGCCGCATCGCCTCCGGCGAGATCGAGATCGCGCCGATCGCCTTCATGCGCGGTCGCACATTGTCCGATGCGTTCGTCATCCTTGACGAGGCTCAGAATACCACGCCGATGCAGATGAAGATGTTCCTCACCCGCTTCGGCCAGAACAGCCGCATGGTCGTCTGCGGCGATCCCAAGCAGATCGATTTGCCCGATATCGGCAAGTCCGGTCTCGCCGATGCGGTCGGTCGGCTGGAGGGCACCGAAGGCATCGCGACGATCCGTTTCAACAGCGCAGATGTCGTCCGCCACCCGATCGTCGGCCGGATCGTCGAGGCGTATGAGGGGCCAGCCTCGGCACATGATTGAGGTCGAGATCGATCGTGGCGAAAGCTGGCCTGACAGGGAGGACTGGCAGTCGCTGGCCCAGAGGTCTGTCCTGGCCGCTATCAATCGCACGGCGCATGGCGATCTCGTCGGATCCCGGGTTCGGGTCGAGGTGTCGGTGAAGCTGACCGACGATGCAGAGGTGCAATCGCTCAACGCCCAGTATCGCGGCAAGGACAAGTCGACCAACGTCCTCTCGTTCCCAATGGTCCAGACCGACCTGCTGGATGGGCTCGACATCGGCGACGACGGCGAGGTGCTGCTTGGCGATATCGTGCTCGCGGACGGCGTTTGCGCGCGGGAAGCCGAGGAGCGGGGCGTGCCGCTTACAATCCATGCAACGCATTTGATTGTCCACGGCACCTTGCATTTGCTAGGATATGACCACATCGACGATGCCGAGGCAGAAGCGATGGAAGCGATCGAGCGCGACGCGCTGGCATCGCTGGGGATCGACGATCCGTACAGCGTTGACGAAGCATGATTGAAACAGGGCGATAAAACACTCCAATGCCTGACGATTCCAGTACCGGCGCCGAACAAGGCGGGCGATTATGGCAAGGCCTCCGCTCCCTTCTGTTCGGCGAGAATGGCGAACCGACCCTCCGCGACCAGATCGAGGAGGTCATCGAGGAACATGAAGACGAGGTGCCAACCAAGGGCGACCTCTCGGCGATCGAACGCCAGATGGTGCGCAACCTGCTCCATCTCGGGGAACGCACGGTCGGCGACATCTGCGTTCCCCGCGGGGAGATCATCGCGATCGACGAGACGATCAGCTTCGGCGATCTGGTGCAGGCGTTTGCCGAGGCTGGACACAGTCGCCTGCCCGTCTATCGCGAGAAGCTCGATCACGTCATCGGGATGGTCCACGTCAAGGATGTGTTCGCGATCCTGGCGACAGGCGAGTCCGCGCACGCCACGATCGCGGGCCTGATCCGCGAGCCACGCTATGTGCCGGAATCGATGGGGGTGCTGGACCTGCTCGCCGAGATGCGCGCGACCCGCACCCACCTCGCCATCGTGCTCGACGAGTATTCAGGAACCGAGGGTCTCGTCACGATCGAGGATCTCGTCGAAGAGATCGTCGGCGAGATCGAGGACGAGCATGACGACGCCCCCGAGGCGCTGTTCTTCCCGATCGACGGCGGCTGCTGGGAGGCTGACGCGCGCGCGGAACTTGAAGACATCGCGGACGCTATAGATCCAAAGCTTGCCGAGATCGAAGAGGATGTCGACACGCTGGGCGGGCTGGCGTCGGTTTTGGCCGGACACGTGCCGCAGCCTGGCGAGATCGTCGACCATGAGAGTGGCTGGCGGCTGGAGATCATTGGCGGCGATATCAGGCGCGTGACCCGTCTGCGCCTGCACCCGCCGCCGGCGATGGCTGAAGAGGAAGAGTGAGATGCCCGATCGGAGGATTCGCCTCGGCGTTCTCGCCGCTTTCCTGTTCGCGATCATTCTCGGCGGCTGGCTCTATCTGCGCGGCGGCCAGGCGCAGCTTTCGGTTGACGCTGTCACTGGATCGAAACCGAAGATAGTTGAGCCCGCGCAACGGCTGATCCCAACGGTCAGTATCGCCGAGGCTGTGGGCTGGCCGGCCGGCGCCAAACCGACGCCGGCAGCCGGGCTTGCGGTAAAGCCGTTCGCCGAAAATCTCGATCATCCGCGCTGGATGCTGGTGCTGCCGAACGGCGACGTGCTGGTGGCTGAAACCAACGGCCCGCCGAACAAGGGCGGCGGCCTCCGTGGCTGGGTGATGCGCACGGTGATGGGCCGGGTCGGCGCGGGAGGGCCATCCGCCAACCGGATCACCCTGTTGCGGGACACCAATGGAGACGGCGTGGCTGATCAGCGATCGACGCTGCTCAAGGGCCTCAGTTCGCCGTTCGGGATGGCATTGGTGGGCGACCAGCTCTACGTCGGAAACCACAACGCTCTGGTGCGAGTCCCCTTCAAGGTCGGCCAGACACGCATCGACGCGAAGCCCGAAAAACTGCTCAATCTCCCCCCCGGCGGGCATTGGACGCGCAATGTCGTTGCCAATGCGGACGGGTCCAGGCTTTATGTCGCGATCGGCTCGCTGACCAATATCGCCGATCAAGGGCTGGAAGCGGAGGCGAACCGCGCGAACATCCTCGAGCTCGATCCGAAAAATCCGCGCGATTATCGCATCTACGCCGCAGGGCTGCGCAATCCCGTGGGCATGGCGTGGGAGCCGGCCAGCGGCGTGCTCTGGACCGTGGTCAATGAACGTGACGAACTCGGCGGCGATCTCGCCCCGGACTATCTGACCTCCGTCCAGTTCGGCGGCTCCTATGGTTGGCCCTGGTATTATTGGAGCGGGTACACCGACAGCCGGGTGCCGGAGCCCGAGAGCGACATGCGCCAATATCTGACGCGACCGGATTATGCGCTAGGGCCCCATGTCGCGGCGCTCGGGTTGAGCTTCGCCAAGGGGGCAGCGCTCGGGCCGCGCTTTGCGGACGGCGCCTTCATCGGTCTGCACGGATCGTGGAACCGCAAGCCCCTGTCCGGGTACAAGGTCATCTTCGTGCCGTTCAAGAATGGGCGTCCCGCTGGCAAGCCGGTCGATATCCTTACCGGCTTCCTTAACGCCGATGAACAGGCGCAGGGACGTCCGGTGGGCGTGGTGCTCGACAGCACGGGCGCGCTGCTCGTGGCGGACGATGTCGGCAACACAATCTGGCGCGTGACGGCGAAGAAATAAGCCCATGCCGACCTGGCTGATCTCGCTGGTGCTCGGCGGCGCTTCGGCCACGGGCTTTGCACCGCTCAACTGGTGGTTCATCACGATCCTCTGCTTTGCAGGACTGATCGCATTGATCGAACGTGCGCCGACGCTTTGGCGGGTACTCAAGATCGGCTGGTGGTTTGGCCTTGGTCATTTCACCATCGGGCTCAACTGGATCGCGACCGCCTTCTATTATCAGGATGCGATGCCGCACTGGCTCGGCTGGATCGCGGTGGTGCTGCTTTCGCTCTACCTCGCCATCTTCCCAGCCGCCGCCGCCGGACTCGCGTGGCGCTGGGGCAAGCCCGCACTCATTCCGCTGAGCCTGATTTTCGCCGCCGGATGGATCGTCACGGAATGGCTACGGGCGACGTTGTTCACCGGCTTTGCCTGGAACCCGCTCGGCGTCACGCTGGTCGAGATCGGGATGCTTTCGCGCTGGATCGGAACCTATGGCCTCTCCGGCATCATGATATTGACTGCCGGTGCCCTGGCCGGCTTGGGCGTAGGCAAGTGGCGACAGGCCGCGGCGCTTCTCCTGCCCATAATTGCGACGACAGCTATAGCGGCCTTCTGCCCTACCCCACCGCCCGACAAGGCAATCCAGCTCCGGATCGTCCAGCCCAACATCAACCAGAACGAGAAATATTCCGAGGATCTGATCATTCGGAACATCCGCCGTCTCGTGCGCCTTTCCGGTGCGCCTTCCGCCGAACCGCGATTGGTGATGTGGCCTGAAGCCGCCGTGCCCTATGCACTGGAAGACGATGCCGATGCCCGGATCGCCTTTTCCGGATTGTTGGGGCCTCGCGATATCCTGCTGACTGGCGGGGATGCCATCGTTCGGGACAAGAACGGGGAGATGGTCGCGGCGCGCAACAGCCTGTTCGCGCTCGATGCCAAGGCTCGCATTCTGGCGCGCTACGACAAATCCCACCTTGTGCCTTACGGCGAATATCTGCCGATGCGGCCGATCCTTTCAGTGATCGGGCTGTCGCGGCTGGTGCCGGGGGACATGGATTTCCTGCCGGGGCCGGGACCGCAAAGCTATGCCCTGCCCGGCTTTGGCAAGGCGGGTGTCCAGATCTGTTACGAGATCATCTTTTCGGGTCAGGTGGTGGATCGGCATAACCGTCCCGATTTCCTGTTCAATCCGTCCAACGACGCCTGGTTCGGGGCGTGGGGGCCGCCGCAGCACCTCGCCCAAGCGCGGATGCGGGCGATTGAGGAAGGCGTGCCGATCATCCGTTCGACCCCAACCGGCATTTCCGCCGTGATCGCTGCCGATGGTGCTATCCGGAGCCAGGTGCCCTGGCATGCCGCCGGCGCGATCAGCGCTCCGCTTCCAGCACCGCTGGCGCCGACGCTGTTCTCCAAATATGGCAATCTCCTGCCATTTCTCTTTGCGATCCTGTTAACCGCGATCTCGATTGCAGTCCGTCGCCGCGCACGCTAAGGGCGACATAAGGAAAGCTTTATATCTCTTCATCCCCTTGGAAGGATCAGCATGCGCAGCAACTATCTCTTCACCTCCGAAAGCGTGTCGGAAGGCCACCCCGACAAGGTTGCCGACCAGATTTCGGACGCTGTCGTAGATCTCTTTCTCTCCAAAGACCCCGAGGCGCGCATCGCCTGCGAGACGCTGACGACTACCCAGCTGGTCGTGCTGGCGGGCGAGATCCGCTGCAAGGGCGTCTATGAGAACGGCGAGTGGGCAGCCGGCGCCAAGGACGAGATCGAAAAGGCCGTTCGCGATACGGTGAAGCGCATCGGTTACGAGCAGGACGGCTTCCACTGGCAGACCTTCCGCTTCGAGAACAACCTTCACGGCCAGTCCGCGCACATCGCGCAGGGCGTGGACGAGAGCGGCAACAAGGACGAGGGCGCGGGCGACCAGGGCATCATGTTCGGCTACGCGACCGACGAGACGCCCGGCTTCATGCCCGCAACCCTTTATTATTCCCACAAGATCCTCGAGCGGCTCGCGCATGACCGCCACAACAAGGTGGTCGATTTCCTCGAGCCCGACGCCAAGAGCCAGGTCACGCTGCAATATGAAGGCGGCGTGCCGGTGCGCGCGACCGCACTGGTAGTCTCCACCCAGCACAGTGCGGCGGTGGCTAACCCCGAGGGGCAGGCCAAGCTGCGCGACTATGTGAAGGGGGTGTTCGCCGAAATCCTGCCGGACGGCTGGCTGCCTGCCGACGAGCAGATCTTCGTCAACCCGACCGGCATGTTCGAGATTGGCGGGCCGGACGGCGACGCGGGCCTTACCGGCCGCAAGATCATCGTCGACACTTATGGCGGCGCCTCGCCCCATGGCGGCGGCGCATTCAGCGGCAAGGATCCGACCAAGGTCGACCGTTCGGCCGCTTATGTCAGCCGTTATCTCGCAAAGAACATCGTCGCGGCGGGCCTCGCCAAGCGCTGCACGATCCAGCTGAGCTATGCGATTGGCGTCGCCGAGCCGCTGTCGCTCTATGTCGACACGCACGGCACCGGGACGGTGGACGAGGCGAAGATCGAGGCGGTGCTGCCGACCCTGGTGCGCCTGACGCCCAAGGGCATCCGCACCCATCTCAGCCTCAACAAGCCGATTTACCAGTCGACCGCCGCCTATGGGCATTTCGGCCGCACGGCTGAAGGCGATCTCTTCCCATGGGAAAAGACCGACCTCGTAGATGCGCTGAAGCAGGCGCTGTAACTACGCACCTTCTCCCGCATGCGAGAGAAGGATAGCAAGCCTTGCCGGCTCGTCCGGCTAGGCGCGCTTGGATGAGGGCAAGCGGGCGGAACGCCCGCGCCTCTTCTGACGAAGAGACAAGACCCTCACCCAACCCTCTCCCGCTTGCGGGAGAGGGCTTTAGATACAGCGTCGGCCCCCACCTCTCAAAATTGCGACGGGACGTACATCTCCGGCGGGACCGGGTGGCGGATATAGTCCGCGTTTCGGACGCGATCCGGCAGCACCACGGGCTGTTTGGGCACGTCGCCATAGTCGATCTGTGTCAGCAGGTGCGCAATGCAGTTGAGGCGGGCGCGTTTCTTGTCGACCGCCTCGACCACCCACCACGGCGCCTCGTCGATATGGGTGCGCTCGATCATCGCTTCCTTGGCGCGGGTGTAATCTTCCCAGCGGCGGCGTGATTCGACGTCCATCGGGGAGAGTTTCCACTGTTTCAGCGGATCGTGGATGCGCAGGCTGAAACGGAACTGCTGTTCCTCGTCAGTGATCGAAAACCAGTATTTGAGCAGGATGATGCCGGAGCGAACCAGCATGCGCTCGAATTCGGGGACCGAGCGGAAGAATTCCTCGACATCATTTTCCGAGCAGAAGCCCATGACGCGCTCGACACCGGCGCGGTTATACCAGCTGCGGTCGAACAGCACGATCTCACCGGCGGCGGGCAGGTGCGATACGTAGCGCTGGAAATACCATTGGGTGCGCTCGCGCTCATTGGGCGCGGGGAGCGCGGCGACGCGGCAGACGCGGGGGTTGAGGCGCTGGGTGATGCGCTTGATCGCCCCGCCCT
>CAYLIK010000111.1:0-10504 GCA_964383565.1 uncultured Sphingomonadaceae bacterium | reverse complement strand
TGGCCTGTTCCAGCGTCATCTTCTTAGGCGGGGTCAGGCGGATCGCATCATCCTTGCCGCCCGAAGCACGGAAGTTGGTGAGCTGCTTCGCCTTCATCGGATTGACTTCGAGATCATCCGTCTTGGCGTTCTCGCCAATCACCATGCCCTCGTAGAGCGCCTCGCCATGGCCCACGAAGAGTATGCCGCGCTCTTCAAGCGGCCCGAGTGCGTAGCTGTTGGCTTCGCCCGCGCCGTTCGAGATCAGCACGCCATTCTTGCGGCCTTCGATATTGCCCTTGTGCGGGCCATATTTCTCGTAAAGCCGGTTCATGATGCCGGTGCCGCGCGTGTCCGACAGGAACTCGCCATGATAGCCGATCAGGCCGCGTGACGGCGCTGAGAAGGTGATGCGGGTCTTGCCGCCGCCCGAGGGGCGCATGTCGGTAAGCTCGGCCTTGCGGATCGCCATCTTCTCGACGACGGTGCCCGAATATTCCTCGTCCACGTCGATCACGACGGTTTCGTAAGGCTCGGTCTTCGCGCCATTCTCGTCCTCGCGGAACAGCACGCGCGGACGCGAAATACCAAGCTCGAAGCCCTCGCGGCGCATCGTCTCGATCAGCACGCCGAGCTGAAGCTCGCCGCGGCCGGCGACTTCATAGCTGTCCTTGTCGGCGCTCTCGGTCACCTTGATCGCGACGTTGGATTCGGCCTCGCGGAACAGGCGGTCGCGGATCATGCGCGACGTCACCTTGCTACCCTCGCGGCCCGCCATCGGGCTGTCATTCACCGCGAATCGCATCGAGAGCGTTGGCGGATCGATCGGCTGTGCATGCAGCGGATCCGAAACGCTCGGGTCGGCGATCGTGTTGGCGACGGTCGCGGTGGTTAGGCCTGCGATTGAGATAATGTCGCCGGCGCTGGCCTCGTCGACCGGCACGCGCTCAAGCCCGCGAAACGCCATGATCTTCGAGGCGCGGCCGGTTTCCACGACATTGCCGTCCGGATCGAGTGCATGGATGGGCATGTTGGTCTTGACCGAGCCCGAGAAGACCAGGCCGGTGAGGATACGGCCAAGGAAATTGTCGCGATCGAGCAGCGTCACCAGGAACTTGAACGGGCCGTCCGGATCGGCCGAAGGCTCGGGCACATGATCGACGATCTTCTGGAACAGCGGTGTCAGCGTGCCCGAGCGGGCCTGCGGATCCTCGCTGGCGTAACCGTTGCGCCCCGATGCAAAGAGCACCGGGAAATCCAGCTGCTCGTCGGTCGCTTCCAGGCTGACGAACAGATCGAACACTTCGTCCAGCACTTCCTGGGTGCGTTCGTCGGGGCGGTCGATCTTGTTGACGACGACGATCGGGCGCAGGCCGAGCGCGAGCGCCTTGCCGGTCACGAACTTGGTCTGCGGCATCGCGCCTTCGGATGAATCGACCAGCAGGATTACACCGTCGACCATCGAGAGGATGCGCTCCACCTCGCCGCCGAAATCGGCGTGGCCCGGCGTGTCGACGATATTGATCCGGGTTTTGTGGCCGGCGTGATCGTCCCATTCGATCGATGTGCACTTGGCGAGAATGGTGATGCCGCGCTCTTTCTCCAGATCATTGGAGTCCATGGCGCGCTCTTCGATCCGCTGATTGTCGCGGAAGGTGCCGGACTGGCGGAAGAGCTGATCGACGAGGGTGGTCTTGCCATGATCGACATGCGCGATGATGGCCACGTTACGAAGCGGCATTCTCGAAAATTCCCGAAATGTGCGGATTTGCGGGCGCCCATAGCCTATCTGCGGCATTGCAGCAAGGGCGGCCGCGGACAGACCATCCTGACGCATGCCATAAGAATATGGTTAGTAAAAATGCTTACTTGATCGTTAACCTTTTGAATCATATTGCTTCGGCTATGAGCGATTTGCTGCGCACCGAGACCTCGCCTGATCTGCTGCAACGCGAACGGGCGCCCGTCTATGATTTCGACTATTATCGCAGCGACGACATCGCCGCGAACGGGCAGGACGCCTATTTCCACCTGAAGAAGAATGCGCCGCCGCTGTTCTGGACCGAACAGAATGGCGGACATTGGGTGGTCAATTCAGCTGAGTTGGCGATCGAGGTGCTGAAGCAGCCCAATCTCTATTCGAACCGCTTCCTGTCGATCCCAACCAATCCCAACCTGCCGCAGCTCATTCCGCAGATGCTGGATCCGCCGGAACAGCGTTATTATCGGAACATCCTCAAGCCCTTCTTCGATGCCAAGAAGGTCGATCCGGTCGTGCCGCGCGTTACCGCGCTGGCCAACCAGGTGATCGATTCCGTGATTGATGCCGGGGAGTGCGAATTCGTCAACGGCGTTGCCGCGCCGTTCGCCCTGCGGGTGTTCATGGAGCTGTTCGGCTTCCCCGTGGAGAAGTTCGACTATATCCGCGATCTCGAGTTCAGCTTCTTCACTAAGGCGACCGACCGCGAACTTCAGAAGCAGGTCTCGGGCCAAATCCTCCAGCTGATCGGCGAGTTAATCGTGGCGCGGCGGGCCGAGCCCAAGGACGACTGGATCTCCAAATGGATCCATCAGGAATATGAAGGCGGCAAGCTCAGCGACCGCGAGCTGATGTCGATGAGCTTCATGATGTTCCTGGCGGGGCTCGACACCGTCGCCAATGCGCTTTCGTTCGGCATGCGCCACCTCGCGCACGACGAGGCGTTGCGCCAGCGGATGATTGACGATCGCTCGTCGATTCCGGCAGCAGTTGAAGAGCTCCTGCGGCGGTACACCTTCGTCGCGCTTCCCCGCTACGTCACGCATGACACGCAACTTGGCGGATTGACCCTTGCGGAAGGCGATTCGATCCTCGTGCCGCTGATGCAGATCAGCTGGGACGATCGCGTCGCGCCCAATCCTGAAACCGTGACGATCGACCGGCCGCCCTGCAAGCATGCGGCCTTTGGCTCAGGCGTGCATATGTGTCCCGGCCTGCATTTCGCGCGCAAGGAATTGGCGATCTTCTACCAGCTCTGGCTCGAAAAGATCGGCCATTTCCATGAGATCGAGCCTGAAACGCCCGCGTCGATGCGGGGCGGCACGGTCATCGCCATCAAGGAACTGAAGCTCGGCTGGCGCTGACCCGGCAATCAATCGATAACGCTGCCCGCGACGGCCCCAGCGGCTCCGCCGATTACGGCGCCCTCGGTCGTGTTGCCCGATTTCTTGCCGATCACAGCCCCGGCGGTGCCGCCCGCCAGACCGCCGACGGTGCTGCCCGTCGAGCAAGCAGTCATGCTCAATCCAAAAGCCGCCACCAGGGCGGCCGCGCCCAATGTTCTGATTTTGCCTTCACGCATTACCATTGCTCCTCATTCGCAATGGCTTTCTAACGGGAAATTGACAGCCCGGTTCCGTCAGCCCGTAAGCTGACCGGTCATGGTGCTGCCCCGCGTGAGTGCGCCGCCGGCCTGCAGGAACAGCTCTCCGCCGCCAGCGGAGGCCGCAGGGCCGACATCGCGCAGCAGATAGGCGCGATTGGCATCGGGAATCTCGTCGATGCTCACCGTCGGCTGACGCGTGATCATTTCGTCGCAAACGGCGTCATCTTCCTCGCGATTGCCGGAGATGTCGCCAATTCGCTCAAGCAGGATGGGCACCGCCGCCGGCGTGCGCGCGGCGTTGAGCGCCGCCATCAGCAAGATGCCCTCCATCACTTCGGCGCGCGGCAGTTGCACGCCCCGGAAAATCAGGAACAGTGGGGTCTGGCCGGTGCTGTTGTGGATGATGGTGAAGAGGTTGCCCTCGGCCAACATCATCCAGCCATGGAAATACAGGCCGGCGCCGCCCATCCGGACCTCGAGCAGGCCGTTGGCGTTGGTGCGGATCATGCCATGATCCTGGAAGATCAGATGCGGCATCAGCAGCGATGGGCGCGATGTGCGCCAGAAGCCTTCATAGGCCGCGCCCCGCTGCTCGGTGTTGCGGCGCGCCAGATCGATGAATTCCAGCGGGAGGCCCTGGACCGCCGGCAGCGGCTGCTCGGCGCGCGCGGCGGAGGGATCAAGCCCAAGCCGCTTGGCGAAGTCGGCCAGGTCGCGCTCCCAGTCAAGCATCGTAAAGCCGGGAAAACGCTCGGCGATTACCGCAGTGATGCGCGACAGGTTATGATCTGAGGGGTGGACCGCACCGGCTGCCCAGCGACCGACCAGCGATTTATCTACACCCACGACACTAGCCAGTTTCGCGCGCGACATGGCTATCGCGCTCAGCACGAGATGAAGCCTGGCCGCAAAGGGAGAACGCGAACTCATCGCGATTCTCTTTATCTGAAATGCATCAATTTGCAACCGGTGCATTTGGGTGCACGCGAGTTGCATTTGGGCATGTCGTTCGAAGTCTCTTCCCGCAACTGCCGTATCGGAGCAGTGCCGTGTCGGGACGAAATTGCCTCCGTTCCCGTTGCTTAGCGTATCATCTCATCGTCTCGATGGTAACGGCAAGCGCCCCGCCATCCTATGAATCCGTGATCCTGATCTCAGATGGATCGCCGATCTAGGGGTGCCGGGGCGCTGCCATATTGTAATGTCGCGATATCAGCGGGCCGGGGCGCTCGCGTTGATATCGGCGTCGTCGATCGCATCAGCCTTATTTTCCCCGGCTTCGCGCACGGCTTCAGCCTGGTTCTCCACGGCATCGGCCTGGTTTTCGAGACCCTGATCTTCAAGCATGTCGGCACGATTGTCGAGGACGTCTGCCGTGGCCTCCGCATTGTCTCTAACAGCATCGGCCGCGGCATCATCTCCCGTGCCGCCGCATCCGGCCAACGCGATGAAGGCCGCCATCAGGACCGGTTTTGCATAATGGTTCATATTTTCCTCCAGGATGCGACTTGCTCCGGCTAGGCACAACAATTGGGCAGCGCTTCGGTGCCATCTGCCGGGACGAAAAGTCGGCTTTCAACGAAGCAGGCGCAGACAGAAGGCCCAACGCCAGTTAACGGGCCGTCATGCTCAGTGATCCTGTTTTCGTTGCGGCCGTCGTGCTCGCGGTGTTTCTTGTAGGCCTCGCCAAGGGCGGATTTGCCGGCCTGGGCTCACTTTCCATGCCCATCCTGGCGCTTGTGATGCCCCCGATCGATGCCGCGGCCATCCTGCTGCCCATTCTTGTCGTCCAGGACGCCGTAAGCGTATGGAGCTTTCGCGGATTATGGGACAAATGGATCGTCGGGTGGATGCTGCCCGGCGCCCTGATCGGTGTGCTGCTAGGCTGGGCGTTCGCTACGCTGCTGCCCGTCAGCGCCGTGACGACCGCCCTCGGCCTGATTACGCTTGGCTTCGGCCTGTGGCGTCTGTGGATCGAACGCGGCGGCCGGATCGTGGCGGCGTCGAACTCGCCTGGCTGGGTGGGGACACTGTTCGGCATCGTGACCGGCTTTACCAGCCAGGTCGCGCATGCCGGGGGCCCGCCCTTTCAGATGTGGGTCACGCCGCGGCGGTTGCCGCATCTGCGCTATGTAGGAACCGGGGCGGTACTGTTCGCGATCATGAACTGGGCCAAGGTTCCAGCCTATGCCGCGCTGGGTGGTTTTACCGCCCACAACCTGACGGTAGCGGCGCTGCTCATGCCGCTTGCCATTGCCAGCACGTTCGCAGGCATCTGGCTGGTCCGCCGCATCGATCCGACGCGTTTCTATACGCTCATCTACATGTTGATGGTTTTGCTGGGCGCTGAGTTGCTGCGGCAAGGTATCGCTCCCTGACTCGTCCCTGATCTGGACGCATAAAAAAAGCCGGCGGGTCGCCCCGCCGGCAGTCCTTCGCAGGAGAGGTTGTCGGGGCGGATCCGGAGACCCGCCCCAAGCTGGTCAGTAGTTGTAGGCCCGCTCGCCATGTTCGGCGAGATCAAGACCCTCATGCTCAACCTCGACGCTCGGACGCAGACCGATGGTCTTGTCGAGCAGGAAGAAGAGGACGAAGGACACAAGGCCCGACCACACCAGCGTCAGGCAGACCGCCTTGATCTGGGTGATCACCTGAGCGCCCATATCGTAGGCGCCAGGAACGGCCGGGAAGACCGTGTAGTCGAACCAGCCCTGGCCACCGAGCGCCGGATCGGCGAAAACGCCGGTCAGGATCGCACCGATGATGCCGCCGATGCAGTGGACGCCGAACACGTCGAGCGAGTCATCGTAGCCGAGCTTGTTCTTCACCGTGCTGACGAAGAAGAAGCAGACCGGCGAGACGATGAAGCCGAGCAGGATCGAGGTCATCGGCGCTCCGAAGCCCGCGGCGGGTGTGACCGCCACGAGACCCGCGACCGCGCCCGTCGCCGCACCAAGCAGCGAAGGCTTGCCATGGACGATCTTGTCGCACAGCGCCCAGGCAACCGCGGCGGCAGCCGTGGCGACGAAGGTGTTGATGAACGCGACAGCGGTCACAGCGTTAGCTTCGAGGTTGGAGCCCGCGTTGAACCCGAACCAGCCGATCCAGAGCAGCGAAGCGCCGATCATGGTCATGGTCAGCGAGTGTGGCGGCATCGGCTCCTTGCCGTAGCCGGTGCGCTTGCCGATCACGAGGCAGCCCATCAGGCCAGCGATGCCGGCGTTGATGTGCACCACGGTGCCGCCCGCGAAATCGAGCGCGCCCCAGCCCCAGAGCAGGCCATTGGCGGCGGTCGAGTCCTTCAGGAAGTCCGGACCCTGCCAGAACCACACCATGTGCGCGATCGGGAAATAAACGATCGTCGCCCACAGCACCACGAAGATGATGAGCGGGGTGAACTTCACGCGCTCTGCGAACGCGCCGACGATCAGCGCCGGCGTGATGCAGGCGAAGGTCATCTGGAACACCACGAACACCAGTTCGGGCAGATAGACGTTGTTGGAGAAGGTCGCGCCGAAGGTGGTGGTGCTCACGCCGGCGAGGAATGCCTTGGAGAAATCACCGACATAAGGCGTGCTGCCTTGCGTGAAGGCAAGCGAGTAACCCCAGCAAACCCATACCAGCGCCATCACGCTGACGATGATCAGCACCTGCATCAGCACCGACAGCATGTTCTTCGTGCGTACGAGACCGCCGTAGAACAGCGCCAGTGCGGGCACTGACATCATGAGCACGATCGCCGCCGAAACCAGCATCCAGGCGACGTCGCCCTTGTTGACCATGGTGGCCTGCTGTTCGGGGGTTGGGGCGAAGATCAGGTCCTGGGCCCAAGCGGGCGTCGCAAGAGCCGCGGTCACGCCAAGCGTGCCGAGGCTCAAGCCTATCTTGTTCAATAGCTTCATGTTTCCCCCTATCATCTAGAGCGCGACATCGTCGGTTTCGCCGGTGCGAATGCGCACCGCCTGCCCGACTTCCAGCACGAAGATCTTGCCGTCACCGATCGCGCCGGTGTTGGCGGCCTGCTGGATCGCCTCGACGACCCGTCCGGCCAAGGCGTCGGTCGTGGCGACCTCAACCTTGATCTTTGGCACCATATTCGTGCTGTATTCGGCCCCACGGTATATTTCCGTCTGGCCTTTCTGCCGTCCGAAGCCCTTGACTTCGGTAACGGTCATTCCCTGCACGCCCAAAGTGGCCAAGGCTTCCCTTACCTCGTCCAGCTTGAACGGCTTGATGATCGCGACAACGAGTTTCATTCCGCCTCCCTCATGTAAGCCGGGAGTCGCTCAGCAAGGGTCGTGCCAGAATCGAGGAGTCACAGACTCAACGCGAGTCGCTGATTTGAGTAAATGACATTTCGATTAAACGCGAAGGCCTTCCCGCTCAGAATTTAAGCAAAGGTAAAGAGCTGCCTATAGATTAGGCAGGAACAAGTGCTCGAATTTCGGGCAATGCCTCAAGGATTGCCGCACGGCCGATTTCGATCAACTCTTGCGCGCGGGTGAAGTTGCCAGCGTCTATATGACCGACCGGCAGGTCCAGCTGCAGGTCCGGCGGATCGACCTCCAGCGAGTGCCGCGTCAGGCTGGCCGTCATCAGCGCGGTCGCGGCACGCATCACGCCAAGCGTCGAGACCGAGCGCCGTTCGCTCCAGGTGCGGCGAAGCTGCCGGGCGCGGCCCTGATAGTCGCCGAGCAGATTGATCGCGAGCAGCGGCTGGCCCGGTGCGAGCTTGCGCGCGGCGGTTACGGGAACCGGCATGGCGACGCCGCCGTCGATCAGCAGGCGATCGTCGAGGTCGACAGGATGAAAGATGCCCGGGAGCGCCATCGATGCGCGCACCGCCTTTGCCACCGGGCCGCGATCGAGGATGACAGCCTCTCCGGTAAGCAGGTCGGCGGCGACGGCCGAGACCGGGACATGAAGATCCTGGAACCGGATATGGCCGAGATGAAGCTCCAGATGCCGCTGGATTTCGCGCCCGCCAAGCATCGCGCCGCTTTTCCAGTGCGGATCGATGAAGCGCAGCACCGTCCGCAGGTTCGCGGACCGCGCGAGCCCTTCGAGCGTATCCAGTTGATGCGCGCCTGCGCACACCGCTGCCAGCGCGCCGATCGAGGTGCCGGAACAAGCGTTGATCCGGATACCAGCCTCGTTGAGCGCGCGCAGCACGCCGATATGCGCCCAGCCGAGCCCCGCACCGGCCCCCAGCGCTAGCGCAATTCCGGGCCGCAGTCTCATTCGACCTCGATCGGCAGTCCGTCGATGGAAATATTGTTCTTTTCCTGGCGATAGGCGCGCAGCCCGTCCTCGCCCTTCTGTTCGGACCAGGCGGTGAGCGTCGGCCGTTCGCGCACCAGCGTCATCTCGGGGACGCCATAGCCGCAATTGTCGATCACCTCATCGACCGTGACATCGATGAAATGGCGCAGGCCCGGCGGTTGCGGCATGATTGCGGCCACCGCCTCCCAGTCGGGATCGCTGGGCAGGACGATGCGGCCTTGGCCATAGATACGCACGATATTGGCGTTGCGGGTAAAGGAGCAGAACAGGATGGTGATGCGCCCGTCACGTTGCAGATGGGCGGCGGCCTCGTTGGTGGCGCCGGTCATGTCGGCATAGGCGACGCGGTTGGGGCCGAGCACGCGGAAGCTATCGATGCCCTTGGGGCTGACGCTGATCCGCGCGCCCTCGGATGCGGTTCCGACGAAATAGACCGGCTGGGCCTCGACGAAGGCCTTGAGCCGCTCGTCGATCGCCGGATAGCGTTTCACGCAGCCGTGCCGCCCACCGTCAGCCCTTCGATCAGGAGGGTCGGCTGGCCGACGCCGGCGGGGACCGATTGCCCGCCCTTGCCGCAGATGCCGATGCCTTCGTCGAGCGCCATGTCGTTGCCGATCGCCTTGACGCGGGTGAGCGCGGAAGGGCCGTCGCCGATCAGAGTCGCGCCCTTGATGGGCGCGCCGAGCTTGCCGTTCTCGATCTTGTACGCCTCGGTGCAGGAGAAGACGAACTTGCCGTTGGTGATGTCGACCTGCCCGCCGCCGAAGCTCTTGGCGTAGATTCCGTTCTTCGCCCGCGCGAGGATTTCGCCCGGATCGTCATTGCCGCCGAGCATGAAGGTGTTGGTCATGCGCGGCATCGGCGCATGGGCATAGCTTTCGCGGCGGCCATTGCCGGTGGGCGCAACGCCCATCAGCCGGGCGTTGAGCCGGTCCTGGATATAGCCCTTCAGGATGCCGTCCTCGATCAGGATGTTGGACTGGGTCGGCGTGCCCTCGTCATCGATGCTAAGCGATCCGCGCCGCTCGCCGATCGATCCGTCGTCGACCACGGTCACGCCCGGCGCCGCCACCCGCTCGCCGATCCGCCCGGAAAAGGCCGAGGTGCCCTTGCGGTTGAAGTCGCCTTCGAGGCCGTGGCCGATCGCTTCGTGCAGCAGCACGCCCGGCCAGCCGGGACCGCAGACCACCGTCATTTCGCCAGCGGGGGCGGCGACTGCCTGCAAATTGACCAGCGCTTGCGCCAGCGCCTCGTCGATCGCGCGGTTCCAGTGGATCGGATCGAACAGCCGGTCGTAAAGATAACGCCCGCCCAGCCCGAAGAAGCCGCTTTCGCGCCGCCCATTCTCCTCAGCGACGATCGAGACGTTGAGCCGCACCAGCGGGCGCACGTCGGTTGCGACGAAGCCGTCGGGGCGGACGATCTCGACCACGCTCCACGATCCCGACAGGCTGACCGACACTTGCGCCACGCGCGCATCGCGGGCACGGGCGGCGGCGTCGATCTGCTGGCAAAGCTCGACCTTGCGGGCGAACGGGATCAGCCCCATCGGATCGTCCGAAGTATAGCGCGCCGCGTTGGTCCGGCGAGGCGGCGGGGCTTTCTCGCCCTTGGCGGGGTCGAGCAGCGTCATCGTCTCGGCCGCGCGGCGGATGGCGGCTTCACTCAATTCATTGGCATGGGCGAAGGCCGTGGTCTCGCCGGTCACGCCGCGCAGGCCGAAGCCGGCCTGTGTGCTGTAATCGGCAGTCTTGAGCCGGCCATCGTCGAAGCCGAAGCTCTCCGACGCCATATATTGCAGATAAAGCTCGCCATCATCGCACTTGGCCAGCGTCTGTGCGGACAGGCGCAAGGCCGTGTCCGGATCGAGGCTGTCG
>CAYLIK010000110.1:0-10624 GCA_964383565.1 uncultured Sphingomonadaceae bacterium | reverse complement strand
GGGCCGAGGCGGCGTAACGCGCGATCATCGCGGCCTCCAGCTCAGGGGAAACGTCCCGCCTGGCATCCTGCAGAAGCGAGACCAGATCATAGGCCGGGTGCCCCGCGAGCGCGACCTGAAAGTCGAGCAATCCCAACCGTTTCCTACCATCCAGCAGCATGATATTCTCGGCATGGTAATCGCGCAACACGGTGACGGTCTGATGACCGGCGATCGGCGCCAGCGCCTCGGCCCACGCTTGGCGATATCCTTCGACGTCGACATCGAGCAACAGTGCTGGCGCGTACCATTCAGTGAATAGCCCTGCCTCGCGCTGATATTCGGCCATGTCATATGGCCGCAGCCCTTCGGCTGGCGGATGCTGCGCGAGTGCAAGAAGCAGATCGACCGCCGCCTCGTAGATGGCGGTCTCTCGCGACTGATCTGCGATGATTGCCTCGGCCATCCTCGCGTCGCCGAAATCCTCGATCAGCACGAGGCCCTGCACAGTATCTTCGCCGATGATCCGCGGCGCGGCGAATCCGAGCCCGCTCAGATGTCGTGCTACCGCAATGAACGGGCGCGGATCCTCATGCGGCGGCGGCGCGTCCATCAACACGGCGCTCCGTCCTTCACCCACCACCCGGAAATAACGCCGGAATGATGCGTCACCCGCAAGCGGCAGGATTTCGCATCCCGCCCAGCCGCACTGGGCAAGGAAAGCGGGCGCGGCATCGGGCGGAATCATCTGGAGCGGTCGGGCGGCCATCGCCCCTCCCAAGCGGGGGGCACTTCGGCTGTCAAGCGGCGCGCGCCGCCTTCCCCGATTTCCAGCCTCAAGCGCAGCGCCTCGGGCCAGAGCGAAGTACCCAGCCGCTCAGGCCATTCGATCAACAAAACCGCATATTCGCGGGCTTCCTCCAGCCCCAGTTCTTCTGCGTCGTCAGCGTTGTCGAGGCGGTAAAGATCGACATGCCACACCGGCAGCCTCAATTCGGGCGGCTCATAGGGCTGCACGATCGCAAAGCTCGGGCTCGGTGCTTCTTCCTCAAGCCCCAGCGCCGTCAGAATACCTCGCGCCAGCGTCGTCTTGCCCGCACCGAGATCGCCCGAAAGCGCGACCACATCGCCGGGACGTAACAACGGGGCCATCGCTGTGCCGAGAGCTGCGGTCGCGGCCTCGTCCGGCAGCCACTCTTCACTCACCCCGCCACCTTGGGCAGATGCACCGTGACGGTCGTCCCCTGCCCCGGCTCGCTGGCGAGTTCGATCGTGCCGCCATGCCCTTCGATGAGCTGGCGCGTGAGCGGCAGGCCGATGCCGAGCGTGGCGGCGTTGCGATGGCGCGGGGCCGCACTGGTGCGATGAAAGCGGTCGAAGATCCGCTCGCGTTCCTTGGGATCCATTCCCGGGCCGTCGTCCGAGACCACGATCTCGATATCCGGCCCCTCGGCCGAGGCATTGAACAAAACCCTGCCGCCATCCGGCGTATACTGGACAGCGTTGCGCAACAGATGATCGAACGCTTGCCCCAGCCGCCGCGCGTCGCCCGTGACCTTGCCGAGTCTCGGATCTATGCGCGCAACGAACCGCTGCTTTTTGGCGCTGGCGATCTTCTCGGCCTTCTCGGCCGCAACGCCGGCGACCTTGACCAGATCGACTTCCTCCTGCGCAAGCGGCAAGCTGCCCGCCTCGCTTTGGGTGAGATCGAGCACATCTTCGATGACGCTGCTGAGCCGCGCAACCGACACCAGGATCGCATCGATATACTCTTTGGCCGCAGGCTCCAGCGCGCCCGCATAGCCGCCCGCGATCATCTCGGCGAAGCCGGCGATCGTCGTCAGCGGCACGCGCAACTCGTAGCTCATATTGGCCACGAAGGCGTTCTTGAGCTTGTCGGTTTCCTCCAGCGCCTCGTTGCGTTCACGCAGCGCCGCCTCAATTTTCCGGCTGGCTGTGATGTCGAGCATCGTGAAGAGCGCGTTGCCGTCGGGCAGCGGCACGACCGCGAATTCATAATGCCGCCCGTTGGCCAGCGCGACGCGGCCCGAACGCTGCTTGCGCTCGGTCGTCGCGGTCCGCACCAGCTCGCGGATCAGGCCAGCCCGCTGCGGATTGGCGAGCTTCGGACCCAGCATGTCGACCAGCGCATCGACACGCGGATGTTGAAGCAGCACATCCTCGCTCAGGTCCCATACGTCGCGGAACCGGCTGTTCCAGACATGCAGCCGCCCATCAACTGCAAACACGCCGATCGCCTCGAACAGATTGTCGAAGGTGGCTGTGCGGACCTGCAGCAGCGTGTCGCGCGCGCTGGCGAGCTGAAGCTGTTCGGTTCGATCCTCGAAGATCAGCAGCAGGCCGCCATCCGGTAAAGGCTGCGCCACTACGCGCAGATGCGCGCCGTTTGGAAGCTGCCACGCCTCCTCGACCGCCTCATTGCCTTGCGTGAACCATGCGCGGCGTTCGGTCTTCCAGCCGGGGAAGTCGCGCGCTTCGGGCAGGCGCTCCGCCTCGCGCATTCGCTCCAGCACGCGATCGAATTCGGGGTGGTCGGTCAGCCAGTCGGCTTCAAGCGCGAACATCCGCACGAATGGCTGGTTGTAGAATGTAAGCGCCCGATCCGGGCCGAACTGCGCGACACCCGCCGAAAGCCGATCAAGCAGGTCGCGCTGCGCCCGCGTGAAGCGGGCAAGGTCTGCGCGCGCCTCCTCCAGCTCCTCAACATCGACCGCGTAACCGGCCACGCCCGCATCCCCGAGCGGCACGTCTACGATCCGGATCATCCGCCGCGCGCCCGCAATCGTTGCCGGCACGGTGCGAATCGCGACCCGGCCCGCCTCCTGCGCTTCCTGCGCCATCCGCGCTGGCCCCGCCCCGCCGGTGGACTCGATCAGCTCGAGCCCGGTCGAGACCACCTCAGATGCACTGGCCGCCTCAACCGCCTTCACATAGGCGGTGTTGACCAGCGCCAGCCGATAATCCGGCCCGCGATGCCACATCGGAAACGGCGCCGCCTCGATCAGCGCCGACAGCGCTTCGATCGCTCGGCTGAGTTTAGCGCGCTCACCCTCAAGATGTTCGATCTCCTGGAGATTCTCGGTCGCATCAAAAAACCACAGCACCGCTCCACCCGCCATCACACGGTCGTCGGCCCGCGCGCCGCGCACGGTCAGCACGCGACGGGAATCGCGAATCCGCACTGATCGGATGAAGGCGCGCCCTGCCTTCTGCGCCGCGTTGATCTCCTTGGTCAGCGCCACCGCATCCTCACGCGCGAAAACATTGTCCGCGCCCAACAACTCGCCCACATATGTCGGCAAGGTGCCCAGCCCGAGCCAAGCCGTCAGCCGCCGGTCAGCACCGATCCGCCCGTTCACGTCCACCAGCATCGGCAGCGCCGGGCTCGATCCGATAAGAAGCTGAAGCCGCTCGGCATCCGCCTTGGCTGTCCGCGCCGCCGAGGATCGCCGCATGCCAGCAATCGTCGCCCACAGGGCCGCGATCAGCCACGCCACCATCAGGGCGACCATCAAGGCAATGCTCGTGCGGTCGAGGGTGATCATTTGCCCGCCTTAAGCGAGCGTTTCGCTAGAGAGAAGAGTTTCGTTGCCGTTCCGGGCTCGACAGCCCGGCAGATCAGATGCTTGCGGGAAGCTGGCCGATGATCTTGTCGAGCGTGATCGGATAATCCCGCACGCGCACGCCGCAAGCATTGTAGACTGCATTCGCGACCGCAGCCGCGACGCCGCAGATACCCAGCTCGCCTACGCCCTTGGCCTTCATAGGCGAAGAGATCGGATCGGTTTCGTCGAGGAAAATGCATTCCTGATGGGGAATGTCGGCATGCACGGGTACTTCGTAGCCGGCAAGGTCATGGTTCACGAAATAGCCGAACCTTTTGTCGACGACCGCTTCTTCCATCAGCGCGGCGCCGACGCCCATCGTCATCGCACCGATAACCTGGCTACGCGCCGCCTTTGGATTGATGATCCGTCCGGCCGCGCACACCGCAAGCATGCGCCGCACCCTGATCTCGGCGGTCGCTGCATCGACGGCGACCTCGACGAAATGCGCGCCGAAGGTCGATTGCTGGTAACGCTTGTCGAGATCGCCATATTCGATCGCGTCCTCGGCAGAGAGGCCCGCGTCGCCCGCCGCCTCAGCCAGCGCCACCGATCTGTTGCCCGAGCGTACCTGCCCGTCGGCGAATAGGCTGTCGGCCGAATTGAAACCCAGTTTCTGCGAGACGGCTTCGCGCAATTTCATGCAGGCGGCATAGACCCCAGCCGTCGAGTTATTCCCGCCCCATTGTCCCCCAGACCCGCAGGATGCCGGAAAGCTGGAATCGCCGAGCAGCACGTTCACCTTTTCCAACGGCACGCCCATCGTTTCCGCTGCCGTCTGGGCGATGATCGTATAGCTGCCGGTGCCGATATCGGTCATATCGGTCCGCACCGTCACAATCCCCGACTTATCGAGGCTGACGCGCGCCGCCGACTTGGTCAGCAGGTTATTGCGGAATGCCGCGGCCACCCCCATCCCGACAAGCCAGCGTCCGTCACGCATCTGTCCCGGCTTGTTGCTGCGCCGATCCCATCCGAACCGCTCGGCGCCCGTTTTCAGGCATCCAATCAGATTGCGGTGCGAGAAAGGCCGCGAAGGATTTTCAGGATCGACTTGGGTGTCGTTGATGACGCGAAACTCGACCGGATCGATCCCCAGCTTCTCGGCGATTTCGTCGATCGCGATTTCAAGCGCCATCATACCCGGCGCTTCACCAGGAGCGCGCATCGCATTGCCCTCAGGCAGATCGAGGACCGCCAGCCGCGTCGCCGTCATCCGGTTCGCTCCGGCGTAAAGCAGACGCGTCTGGTTAGGCGCAGTCTCCGGCCCACCGCCCGGCAGATCGCCAGACCAGCTTTCATGCCCGATCGCGGTGATCTTGCCATCCTTGCCGGCGCCGATCCGGATTCGCTGGATCGTCGCGGGGCGATGGGTGGTATTGTTGAGCGATTGCGGGCGCGTCAGCGCGACCTTCACCGGACGCCCCGCAACCCGCGCGCCAAGTGCTGCCATCAAGGCATCGCTACGCACCCAAAGTTTCGAACCAAAGCCACCGCCCACATAGGGCGAGATTATATGAACATTTTCGCGCGGAATATTGAGCGTCTTCGCCGTATCGCGCACGGCCCATGCAATCATCTGGTTTGACGTCCAGAGCGTGACCTTGTCGCCTTCCCAGGCCGCGATGGTGGCATGCGGCTCCATCATCACATGACATTGATCGGGGGTTGTGTAAGTCGCATCGATTTTGACTGACGCCCTGGCAAACGCCCCGTCGAAATCGCCGACTGCGGTATCCGGTTCGCCGCCGAAACCGCCACTTGGCGGTTTAACCGCGCTGTCCTTCAACGCATGAAGATCGAACTGCCCTTTGGCGCGCGTATACTCGACACGGATCAGCGCCGCCGCCGCGCGAGCCTGTTCCAAGCTCTCGGCGACCACCATCGCCACCGCCTGATCATAATGCTCGACCTGTGGCCCCGCGAGCAGGCTGGCGGTGTGGCTGCTCGATTTTCCAAGCTTGCCGGCATTCTCATGCGTGACGATCGCAATGACGCCAGGGGCGGCCTTGGCCGTGCTGGTATCGATCGAAACGATGCTGCCCTTGGCGATCGCGGCGCCAAGAATAAAACCATAGGCCTGGTTCGCAACTACATCGTGCCGCTCATAAGCATAGGGCGCGGTCCCGGTCGTCTTGAGCGGGCCTTCAATCCGATCGGTCGGCTTGCCCACCACCTTGAGTTGATCGATCGGATTGGTCGTCGCTGGAGTGTCGAACTTCATGACCTTTTACCCCCGCGCCTGTGTCAGGATCGCGCCCAACGCCCGCTCGATCAGCGGCACCTTGAAGGCATTTTCATGTGTCGGCTTCGCATCCGCCAACATTGCCGAAACCGTAGCTTTGGCGCCACGCGGCAATTCAGCCTCGGCAGCTTCCACGCGCCACGGCTTGTGGGCCACACCGCCAAGCGCCACCCGCCCGGTCCCGTCCTTCTGCACGATCGCGCCGACAGAAATCAGTGCAAAGGCATAAGATGCCCGATCACGCACCTTATGATAGATATGCGTGCCGCCAACCGGCTTCGGCAAGGTCACGTAGGTTATCAACTCCCCCGCCTCGACAGCCGTCTCGATCTCGGGTGTTGTGCCGGGCAGCCGATGAAAATCGGCGATAGCAATTTTCCGCTTTGCCCCATCCGGCCTTACTATCTCGACCGTCGCATCGAGTGCTCTCATCGCAATGGCCATGTCGCTTGGATGAGTCGCGATGCATGCTTCGCTTGCCCCGACAATCGCATGGTTGCGGCTGAAACCGCCGATCGCCGCACAGCCGCTGCCCGGCCTGCGTTTGTTGCAGGGCTGGTTGGTATCGTAGAAATAGGGGCAGCGCGTTCGCTGAAGCAGGTTGCCGGCGGTCGTCGCCTTGTTGCGAAGCTGGCCTGACGCGCCTGCCAACAAGGCCCGGCTGAGCAGCCCATAATCCTTCCGGACGCGTTTGTCGGCGGCGAGTTCGGTGTTGCGCACCAGCGCGCCAATCCGCAGGCCGCCCTCCGGTGTCTGCTCGATCCTGTCTAGCCCCAGACCGTTGATGTCGACCAGATGACCCGGCGTCTCGATCTGCAACTTCATCAGATCGAGCAGATTGGTCCCACCCGCAATGAACCGGGCGCCCGGCGTCCGCGCGACGGATTCCGCAGCTTCGGCTGCCGTCTTGGCGCGTTGATAGCTGAAGGGTCTCATGCCCTGGCCCCCGCCACTTCGACGATCGCCTCGACAATATTGGAATAAGCGCCGCAGCGGCAGATATTGCCGCTCATCCGCTCGCGGATCTCATCGACGCTGAGCCCCGGGCTGCTACCCAGATCAGCGGTCACATGGCTGGGAATGCCCGCCTTGATCTCGTCGAGCACCGCGACCGCCGAGCATATCTGCCCCGGCGTGCAATAACCGCACTGATAGCCGTCATGCACGACGAACGCCGCCTGCATCGGGTGCAGCTTGTCTGGCGTCCCCAGACCTTCGATTGTCGTAATGCTGTCGCCTTCGTGCATTACCGCCAGCGTCAGGCAGCTATTGATCCGCCGCCCGTCCACAATGACCGTGCAGGCCCCGCACTGGCCATGATCGCACCCCTTCTTGGTGCCGGTCAGCTTCAGATTCTCGCGCAATGCATCGAGCAGCGTCGCGCGCGTATCAAGGTCGAGCGTGTGCTTCTTGCCGTTAACCGTGAGTGCGACCCTGCTTGTCACCGCTGCCCCGCTTTCCTTGAGGTGCCGTTGTGAGGCCGCGACGCCAGGAACAGCGGAAACGGCAATAGAGGCCGTACCGCTGGCAAGAATGCCGCGACGCGATACCGAAAACCCAGTTACGTTTTCCATCGCGCCGTTCAACCCCCGTGCCTGGATCATCCGAAGAATAGGTGGCGCCGAAATTGGTTCCTGAAAGAATCGCGAAACTGGCAGAATCGTGAACCGCCGAAAAAAACGCCGGGGAACTACCCCCGGCGTCTAATTTCTTCCCCGCTTTCGCAGCATCGATGTCTTAGTAGCGATAGTGATCCGGCTTGAACGGCCCCTGCTGAGACACGCCGATATATTTCGCCTGCGCGTCGGTCAGCGTGGTGAGCTTGACACCCAGCTTGTCGAGATGGAGCGCCGCCACCTTTTCATCGAGGTGCTTCGGCAGGACATAGACCTGGTTCTTATATTCGCCTGACTTCGTCCAAAGCTCGATCTGCGCGAGCACTTGGTTGGTAAAGCTCGACGACATCACGAAGCTCGGATGGCCGGTCGCACAGCCGAGGTTCACAAGGCGGCCCTTGGCGAGCACGATGATCTGCTTGCCGTCGGGGAATTCGACCAGATCGACCTGCGGCTTGATCTCCGTCCACTTCATGTTGTTGAGGCCAGCGATCTGGATCTCGCTATCGAAGTGCCCGATGTTGCACACGATCGACATCGGCTTCATCGCGCGCATGTGATCGACGGTGATGACGTCGGCATTGCCGGTCGCGGTCACGAAGATGTCGGCGCGCTTGGTCGCCTCTTCCATCGTCACGACCTCGAAGCCTTCCATCGCCGCCTGCAGTGCACAGATCGGATCGATTTCGGTGACGAGCACGCGCGCGCCGCCATTGCGGAGCGACTGCGCCGAGCCCTTGCCGACATCGCCGAAGCCCGCGACGACCGCGACCTTGCCGGCCAGCATCACGTCGGTTGCACGGCGGATCGCGTCGACCAGCGATTCCTTGCAACCATAGAGATTGTCGAACTTCGACTTGGTGACGCTGTCGTTGACGTTGATCGCCGGGAAAGGCAGCTTGCCGTTCTTGGCCAGCTCATAGAGACGATGGACGCCGGTGGTGGTCTCTTCCGACACGCCCTTAGTCGCCGCAACCGTCTTCGTCAGAAAACCGGGACGCTCGGCGAGGAAGCGGTTGAGCACCGCGACGAAGATTTCCTCTTCCTCGTTGGATGGCGTGAACAGCGTCTCTCCAGCTTCGACACGCGCGCCCCATAGCGCGAACATGGTGGCGTCGCCGCCATCGTCGAGGATCATGTTGCAGGTCTCGTCCTGACCCCAGTCGAAGATGCGGACCACATAGTCCCAATAATCCTGCAGGCTCTCACCCTTGATCGCGAACACCGGAATGCCACGCGCCGCGATGGCGGCGGCCGCATGATCCTGGGTCGAGAAGATGTTGCAGGTGGCCCAGCGCACGTCGGCGCCAAGATCCACCAGCGTCTCGATCAGCACCGCCGTCTGAATCGTCATGTGCAGCGAACCGGTGATCCGCGCGCCCTTCAGCGGCTGTGACGCGCCGAATTCCTTACGCAGCGCCATCAGGCCAGGCATCTCGGTCTCGGCGATATTGATCTCGGCGCGGCCGAAATCGGCCAGCGAGAGGTCCGCGACGACATAGTCGTTAAACTGGGATGCAGGGGCAGTAGCCACGATAATCTCCTTGTAAGCTTGGCGCCGCCTTACCCGCGACGGCCTGTGAAGGCAAATATAAAGATTGCTTTATATGCTGTTTTCCGAAACACGTCTTGACGTTTACGTTAACGTAAACTAAATGTCGCTGATGGCCCGACATACCGCCTCGATCGATCTTCCCGATGCGCAGAACCGCGATCATTTCACCATCTCGGATTTGACGCAGGAATTTAGCGTCACGGCCCGCGCGTTGCGCTTCTACGAGGACAAGGGGCTGATCGCTCCCATTCGCCAGGGCACCGCACGCATCTATTCGAAGGCCGATCGCTCACGGCTCGTCTGGCTGCTGCGCGCCAAGCGGGTCGGCTTTAGCCTCGACGAGGCCGGCGAGATGATCGATCTTTACAATCTGGACGACAGCCGCGCGACGCAGCGGCGCGTCACCATCGAGAAATGCAGCGCCCGCATCGATCTGCTTCGCAGTCAAAAGGACGATATCGACGCCGCGATCACGGAACTGGAAGAGTTCATCGACGAAGTCAAAGCGGCCGAAGCCGCCGACCGATAATACAGGAGCAGGACAATGCCGATCTATCACGCACCCGTCCGTGACACGCGCTATCTGATCGAGCAGGTGCTGGGCGTCGATCGTTACGCCAACCTCCCCGGCTTCTCCGCCGCCACCCCCGACCTGATCGAGGCCGTCCTCACCGAAGGCGCCAAATTCTGCGAGGAAATCGTCTTCCCGCTCAACATGGTCGGCGACGAGGAAGGCTGCACCCGCAATGCCGACGGCAGCGTCACGACCCCCACCGGCTTCAAGGCGGCTTACGACCAGATGGTCGCAGGCGGCTGGCCCACCCTCTCCGCCCCCGAACAATATGGCGGCCAGGGCCTCCCCCACATCGTCGCGACCGCGTTCGAGGAATATCTGATCAGCGCCAACATGGCTTTCGCGATGTATCCCGGCCTGACGATGGGCGCCTCCAGCGCGATCCAGGTCAAGGGCTCGGATGAGCAGAAGGCGCTCTATCTGCCGAAGATGATCTCGGGCGAATGGTCCGGCACGATGAACCTGACCGAGCCGCATGCCGGCACCGATCTCGGCATGATCCGCACCCGCGCCGAGCCGCAAGCGGACGGCACCTACGCCATCACCGGCACCAAGATCTTCATCTCCGCCGGCGAGCATGACCTGACGAGCAACATCATCCACCTCGTCCTCGCCAAAATCACGGGCGCGCCGGACAATGTGAAGGGCATCTCGCTCTTCATCGTCCCCAAATATCTCCCCGATGCCGATGGAAACCCCGGTGAGCGCAACAACCTGCAGTGCGGCTCGATCGAGGAGAAAATGGGCATCCACGGCAACGCCACCTGCGTCATGAATTATGACGGCGCGAAGGGCTGGCTGGTCGGCGAGGAAAACAAGGGGCTCGCCGCAATGTTCATCATGATGAACGCCGCCCGCCTCGGCGTAGGTCTGCAAGGCCTCGCCCAAGGCGAAATCGCCTATCAGAACGCCGTCCAGTACGCCAAGGACCGCCGCCAGGGCCGCGCCCTCACCGGCCCCGCCGACCCGAACGACAAAGCCGACACCCTCTTCGTCCACCCCGACGTCCGCCGCATGCTGATGGAGTGC
>CAYLIK010000109.1:0-10677 GCA_964383565.1 uncultured Sphingomonadaceae bacterium | reverse complement strand
GAAGGAATAGAGCCTGCCGTCAGAGAATGCGGTTTTCGCCCATTGCGAATAGACAAAAAGGAACATGTTAACAAAATTGATGACGAAATCATTGCTGAAATACGCAGATCTCGCTTCTTGATAGCGGATTTTACAAGTGAAAAAGGCTGCCCAAGGGGAGGCGTATATTTTGAAGCAGGCTTCGCCTTAGCATTAGAAAAACCCGTTATATGGTGCTGTCGTTCAGACCTTATTGACGAAGTGCATTTCGACACGAGGCAGTTTAATCACATAGTATGGCGTAATCCGATAGACTTAAAAAAGCGTCTTAAAGATCGAATCGGAGCAGTATTAGGTGATGGGCCTTACCGTCCATAGCCCTTTACCCTTCACGCCGCCTCACCCCACAACCTTCGCCACCACCTCCGGCTCCGCCTCAATCAACCTGATCGTCTCGCCGCACCAGACACCTCACAAAACCCTTTCCTAATAGGATTTCGTCTGTTCCATCCTTGCAGATGTTCGATCAGTTCCTTTCATCCGTCGTCCGCTTCTTCTTGTCAGCCTCGCACGCGCGGGCGCTCGCACGCACACATACGCGTGGCATCGTGACTTTTGCGACTTTAGGCGGGGTCAGCCCGCCGCCACCCCACCACACACAACCCCAGCATCACCACATTCCCCACCGCATCCAGCAGCCCCACCATCGTGAACACCGGATCGACGAAGGTGAACCACCAGTTGAAGGCGAAGAAGGGCAGCGACGCGATGCCGTAGGCAAGGAATGTCGTCCGCGTGAAGGTGCTGAATGCCGCGGCCTATCGCTTGCGCACGAATTCCGCGCGCAGGACCAGCCCCTTGATGCCATCGAACCGGCAATCGATTTCCTGTATATCGTCGGTCAGCCGGATCGACTTGATCAGCGTGCCCTGCTTCAGCGTCCGCCCGGCGCCCTTGACCTCAAGGTCCTTGATGAGCGTCACCTGATCCCCGTCGGCCAGCAAATTGCCGACCGCGTCGCGCACCTCCACCCGATCCGCGGCCGCCTGCGCTTTTTCCCGTTGGGCCGCCAGTTCGGAGGCGGGCATCCATTCGCCGCTCTCGTCGTCGAAAACATAATCCTCGTCGCTGCCGGGCATGTGTGGCTCTCCTTCGCCAACCCATTGCCAGCGCCCGGCCGGTTTGGCGAGCGGCCTTTGTGCGAGTTGGGGCAGCCGGAACGCCCGGCCGCCCCTGTCGCCCTAGCTCGCGCCTTCCATCGAATGCTTCAGGTCACGCATCTGATCGTGACCCTCGCGCACCGAGGTGTAGGCCTCGCCGATCGCCGTCCTGGTCGGCGGGCTCAGCGCGGTATCGGCCAGCGCCTCTTCATATTTGGCCTTGATATGATCCTCGCCGCGCTCGACCTCGTTGATGATCGCCTTGTCATCCTTGCCGGTGACGGCCGCCTTGAGGTTGAGGAACGCGCGATGCGCACCGGCGAGCAACGTGCCGTCATCCTCCGGATTGCCGCCGAGCCGCGACACTTCGGCCTGAAGCAGAGTGACGACCTGGCGGCGCTCGCGCGCACGGTCGTTGAAGATCTGGCCGAAACGCCCGCTCTCGCTGTCGCTGGCGGCGGTCGTATAGCCATCGATGCTGTCGAGCGTGGTGGCGATCAGGCCGTTGAGCGTGCGAATGTCATGACTGGTCTCGGACATGGTAAACTCCTTGTGGGGGAAGCACCTGAACGCGCCGACCATCGCAAGTGTCCGCGCCTTATGGTCAACCGGCCTTTTCGGGCCGCGTTCCACCGCATTAGGCGTTCCGCGCGTTTGGGCCTATGCCATTGCCATCCGCATCGCCCGCGCGCCTTTTGTGCTTGCCGCCTGCATCGCCTCCACGTCGGCGCCAGCGGAGGAACATGCCCGGCCCGCCTTCCATCCGCTCCGCTTCTTCGAGGGCCGCACCGAAAGCCAGGGTGAGGTCAGGATCATCCTCAAGTCGCCCCACGCCATCCGCGCCCACGGCCAGGGACGGATCGGGGCCGACGGCGCGCTCACGCTCGTTCAGGACGTGCAGGAGGAGGGCAAGCCCCCGCTCAAGCGCATCTGGCATATCCGGGAGACCGCGCCGGGCCGCTATGCCGGCACCGTCTCCGACGCCACCAGTCCGCTCAAGCTCGAACTGGTCGACGGACGCTTCCACATGAAGTTCAAGATGAAGGGCAGCCTCGGCATCGATCAATGGCTTACCGCCGCGCCGGACGGGCGCAGCGTGCACAATAAGGTCACTGTCCGCAAGTTCGGCATCACCGTCGCCCATATCGAGGAAACGACTCGCAAGATCGATTAGGACCTGCGTCGGCGGAACGGCCAGTCCACCACGCCACCCGCCCACAGCGCCCACCAGATGATGACCGGCTGCAACGCCAGCCGCGGGCCATGATACCACCAGCCCAGATGCGCGCCACGCAGCGGGATGTCGCCCAGCGCATGGTTGAAATTCGCGGGCCAGACGCAGAGCGCATAAAGCGCAAGCCCGATCCCCGCCGCGCGGCGCAGCTGTGGAATCATGAGGCCCGCCGCCCCGGCGATCTCGGCGACGCCGGTCAGCAGCACGACCTGATCGGGAAAGGGCACCCAGCCCGGCGTGATCGCGACGAACCCCGCGGGCGAGCGCAGGTGGAAGACACCCGCCGCCAGATAGGCGAGCGCCAGCAGCCAGCGGGCGACCCGCCGCGCCGGCGTCTCGCGCGCCTCACTCACTCATGCGGCCGGAGCGATCGGTTCAGCGTCTCGACGACCTCGGCGATCGGCTCGGTCACGGTGACGCTGCGCCCCTCGCCGAAGCGGATGCGCGTGCCGTCCGCCACGGACGAGATGAAGGTCACCTGCGCGGGATTGACCGCCAGTTCCGATCTGTCGGTTCCGATGAACATTGCGATCATGCGTCTCTCCTCTGCTATTCGGGGAGAGCCTAACCCCTTGGCGCGAATATGCCAGCCCGCAAAAGGGCTGCGGTCAGCGGACGGCGATCACCTCGCCCGCGCCCCACGGCGTCACGGGCGCACCGCCGCGTGCTTGGAAACGATCGGGCAGTTCCTCGACCATGTCCCAGCTCGCCCCCAGCCGCCCGAAGCCCACGCAAAAGGCGGCGAACATGCCAAGCTCGACGATCTCCGCCTCGGAGAACAGCGTGCGCAGCCGATCGTGATAGGCGTCGTCGATCGAGAGATGGTTGGTCGCCAGCCGTTCGCCATAATCGATCGCGAGCTTCTCCCGCTCGCTCAGCCCCTCGGCCTCCATCGGCCGTTCCAGCGAACAGACCAGATCCTCGTCCACGCCATCCGTCGCCGCGTCCTGATAACGTACCGCCATGCAGCTCCGGCACTGGTTATGGAAAGCGATGCGCAGCCGCATCAGCTCGGTCATCCGCTCGGGCAAGGTCCGCTCCGCCCTCAGCGCCGAAAAGAAGCTGACCAGCCCCTTCGCTGTCCCCGGCTTGTGCGCCATGATGCGCATCGTCCCGCGCTCAAGCACCGTCGCCTCGTCGGCATGCGTCATCGCGCGCAGCTCCGGGTCCCAATCGCGGTGGTCGATCTTGCTGATCCGTGACATGGCCTCTCCTCCTGTTTCGGGTGGAGGATAGCCTTCGCCCGGCGCCGCGGCACCTCATCTAAGCCACAGATCGAAACCGACTGTTCAGCCTGCGTAATGAGTCATAGTCTCGCCCTCGTATGAATCGTGGAGGGGTGCCATGATGCTCGGTCTTACGCTCGGTCAGTTCACGCAGCTTCACACGCTCATCAGCCTGATCGCGATCGCGGCGGGGGTGGTCTTCTTTCTCACGCTCCTGCGCGGACGCTGGCTGATGCTCACCAACGGCATCTTCCTGATCTTCACGATCCTGACCAGCGTGACCGGCTTCATGTTTCCGCCTAAGCCGATCGGCCCACCCTTCATATTCGGGGTGATATCATTAGCGGTACTCGCGGTGTCGCTGTTCGCGCTGTACGGCCGGGGCCGCGCTGGCCGCTGGCGCGGCGTCTATCTCGGCACCGCGCTGTTCGCCCAATATCTCAACATGGTGGTGCTGGTCGTCCAGAGCTTCCAGAAGATCCCCGCCCTCAACGCTTTCGCGCCAACCGGCACCGAACCGCCCTTCCTCGCCACGCAAGCCTTGGTGCTGATCGGCACGCTGCTTGTCGGCTGGCGTGTGATCGCACGGCCGTCCCGCCGCTTGAGTCCCGGTATGGCCTGAGCGCCTATCCGACCTCGACGCCTTTCCAGAACGCGACCCGCCCCTTGATCTCGGCGGCCGCCGGCTTGGGATCGGCATAGTACCAGACGGCATCCCTGTTCTCGGCGCTGCAGACATTCAGCGTGTAATAGCTCGCCGTCCCCTTCCATGGGCAAAAGCTGGTCGTCTCGCTCGGCGCGAGCAGCGACTGGTCAACCGCCTCGATCGGGAAATAATGATTGCCCTCAACGACGATCGTATCGTCGCTCCTAGCAATCACCGCACCGTTCCATCTTGCCTCGACCATGCGGATCAGGCGAGCGTGCCGGCGCGCTCGAGGATCATCTCGCCCTCATCCTCACCGTTCCAATAATGGGCGCGCTTCCCGCGCACCTTGATAAGCACCAGCCCCGGCGTATCGACGCCCTGCTTGAACCAGCGATCGAGATCCTTGGTCCAATGCTCGGCGAAGCGCGCCTTGTCACGGATCAGGCTTGCCTCGCCCTCGATCGCGATGAACAGCGGGCGCAAGCCCAGCATGCCGGACGTCCCCTGGAAGCTCAGCCCGACGCTGGAATCACCTTCGATGTCACTGACCATCTGGGTGTCGTCGGTCGTGAAGAAGTAATTGTCGCCGTCATAATCGACCTGACGGTTGTTGCTCATGGGCCGGGCTCCGATCGCGCCGTTCGGAGCCCGGGTCGACAGCATCGTGAAATCGATGTCGCGCATTTTCTCGGCAAGGTCTTTCAGGGTCCAGGACGACATCATCTTCTCCATTGGTTCAAGCCCGCCCGGCTTTCCTGTTCAACGCGGCAACCGCATGATTGGTCCACCCGAATGAAATCCTGGGGGCGTCAAACCGCCGGCAAAGACCAATCGATCGGCTTCTGCCCGTGCTGCTTGAGGAAGGCGTTGGCCTTCGAGAAATGCTTGCAGCCGAAGAAGCCGCTATGTGCTGACAATGGCGAGGGATGCGCGGCCTTCAACACCAGATGCCGCCCGCCCTTGTCGATGCTGTCAACGAATGCCGCCTTCTTCTGCGCATAGCTGCCCCACAGCAGGAACACGACCGGCTCGGGCCGCGCGTTGACCAGCCGGATGACGACATCGGTGAACTTCTCCCAGCCGCGCCCCTGATGCGCGGCCGCTTGCCCCATCTCGACCGTCAGCACGGCGTTGAGCAGCAACACGCCTTGGCTTGCCCAATGTTCGAGGAAACCGTGCCTCGCCCGTGATATGCCAAGGTCGGCCTCAAGCTCCTTGTAGATGTTGACGAGGCTCGGCGGGATGCGGACGTCGGGCCGAACCGAGAAACACAGCCCATGCGCCTGCCCCGGTCCATGATAGGGATCCTGCCCGAGGATCACCACGCGCACGTCACTCAGCGGGGTCAAGTCAAGCGCACGGAACCATTCGGGCCCCTTGGGGAAGATGCGCTTGCCCGCTTCCTTCTCCGCGACGAGAAAAGAGCGCAACGTCTGCATGTATGGGCTATCGAATTCGGGCTTGAGCGGCTCAAGCCAGCTCGGATGCAGTTTGATCCCCTCGCTCATCCATCAGCCCCGAATAGTCCTACCCGTCGCTCACATGCCGTATCAAAACGCGGCGCGCAAAAAGAAAGGGCCGCGCATCGCACGGCCCCTTCCAGTTTGGAGGTTTGGACTGCTTAGCCCTGATAGGCCGGGCGGAACCCGCCATTGCCTACCTTAAACCTGCGCGCGCTTACGAACTCAGGCTGACGCGCGGGCTGTGCGGCGGGCGTCTGCGGCCTGACCGGCTGGCTTAACGCGCCGGTGGCTTCCATCCGCTCGCGCTGATCGTAAAAGCGGGCACGCTTGAGGCGGGTGCGAAGCGAGAGCGACGGGTTGTCCGGCGTCGGCCCGCAATAGGCGGCCTGCACATGCGGGCCGTAGCGCGATAGATCGAAGCCAGCCGGCAAAGCAGCGCCCTCGGGCTTCGCCGCCGGGGTCGGTGCGGCATAGGACGCGGCCGGTTGCGGACTGCTCGGTGTCCGAAGTGTCATCGGTTCAGCCTCCGCATCAACGGCTGGTTCAACGGTTTCCACCGTCCGATAATCGTCCCGATAGCGCCGACGGCGACCGACGACCGCAAATGCGCCGCCAGCGAGCGCAAGCGCAGCCAGCACACCGCCCGCGACTGGCAGCGCTTCGTCCATGGTACTGGCCGTCGTCTGCGGCGCGGCCGGGGCGGGAGCGACCGCCATCTGAGCTGGCGGCTCAGTAGCGACTGCAACCGGCGGCGTCGGCAGCGGACTTTCAGGCGCCGGCGCTTCAGTCATGGCGACCGTTGGCTCGGATGCGGCAGGTGGCGTTGCCGCTGCCTTCACGGGAGCCTGTTTGACGGGCGCGGCCGCGGGCTGCTCAGCAACAGCGCTGCGTTCTGCGGGCACCGCGCTGCTCGGCCTGGCTGCAGGTGTAGCAACTTCCACGCTTGAGGTCGCGGGCGCATCAGACAAGTCGACCGTAATCTTCGGAATATTCAATGCCGCGCCCGGCGCAGTCGCAGCGGGCTGGGCCAGCTCCACAGCCGGCGCGGGCGCAGCCACAACAGGCGCGCTCGGCTCGATCGGCGCCGGGGCGAGGTCCTGCGCCAAAAGAGGGGTTGAGGTCAGGGCAAGGGCGGCGGCAAGCGCCGTCATGCCGGGGCGGAGCGGGGGCTGTATAAGTTTCATGCCCAATCAATTCGGCGACTTGCCTTCGGTATCCGCTTCTTACGACGAACGGCTACAATCGACAGGCGAACCGAAGCGGCCACACCGATTCGTGGTCTTCTTCATCTGGCGTTCATCAACCGATTGCGGCGAAACAAAAAAGTCGGCGCTGCTACAGAAGCGCCCGGATTGGACTGAGATCATAGCCTGCGCCGGCTGCCTTGCCGGCAAGCTCAGACGGATCATCGCCAGCGCGCGCACGGGCCAGAGCCCATACCAGCGTCGAGCGCGTGCCCGATCGGCAGAAGGCCAGGACCGGACCAGGCGCCGCCGCCAGCGCATCCCCCATCGCTACGACCTGTTCTTCGCTGAACCCGGCGTGGGTGATCGGGATCGCGGCATAGCCCAGCCCCGCCGCCCTGGCCGCCGCTTCCATCTCCGCACTGGTCGGCTGGCCCGGCTGTTCGCCATCGGGACGATTGTTGATGACGAAGGTGAAGCCCTGGCCCGCGGCGTCGGTAATGTCCTGTGGCGTGATCTGGCCTGCCACCGAAATATTGTCATCGAGCTTGCGGAACATGGAACTCTCCTTCGCGGCCTCTGTTAGCCCGCGTTGCGGATCGCCTCAAGAAAGGCCTCGCCATAAGCCTCCAGCTTGCGCGCGCCGACGCCCGAAACGGAGGCCATTTGCTGCAGATCGTGGGGCATGATTGCAGCCATTTCGCGAAGCGTCGCATCATGAAAGATCACATAGGGCGGTACGCCCTGAGCCTTCGCAAGCTCGCGGCGCACCTCGCGCAATGCCTCGAACAGCGGATCATGCGGATAGTCGGCTGTCGCCCGCGACTTGCGCTTCCGCTCGCGCTTGGGCGGCAGTACGATCGGCACCTCAGCCTCGCCCTTGAGGATCGGCTTCGCCGCCGGCCCGAAGCTCAGCCCGCCATATTCGTCAGCCCGTAACGCATCCCGCGCGAGCAGCGCCCGCGACACCGGCTTGATCAGCGTCAGCTCTTCGGCATTGGCGATGCCGAACACGCTCAGCCGATCATGCCCTAAGGAACGCACCTTCTCGGTATCACGACCAGCCAGCACGTCGGTCAGATGGCCGATGCCGAAGCGCATTTCGGTGCGGAAGGCAGCGGACAGCAGCTTGCGCGCGATCTCGGTCGCATCGGTGGCGGCGGGCGGGTTCAGGCAATTGTCGCAATTGCCGCAAGCGGGCGGCGGCTCCTCATCGAAATGACGCAGCAGGATCGCGCGGCGGCAGGTTCCGGCCTCGACCAGCGCGCCCAGCCCGTTGAGGCGCTGCCGCTCGCCCGGCTTGCGCGCCTCCTCGGTCTCATATTCGATGCGGCGGCGGGCGCGGGAGAAATCCTCCGCGCCCCAGAAGAGCTGCGCCACCGCCGGATCGCCGTCGCGCCCCGCGCGGCCGGTTTCCTGATAATAGGCCTCGATGGATTTCGGCAGCCCGGCATGGGCCACGAACCGCACATCGGGCTTGTCGATGCCCATGCCGAACGCGATCGTCGCCACCATCACCATATCCTCGGACACGACGAAGGCGCGCTGATTGGCCGCCCGCTGCGCAGGCTCCAGTCCCGCATGATAGGTGCGCGTCGGCCGCCCCGCAGCCGCCAGTGCTGCGGCGATCTTCTCGGTGCCGTCCCGGGTGGGCGCGTAAATGATCCCAGCGCCGGGATTGTCAGCGACGAAGCCCGCAAGCTGCTGCGTCAGCCCGTCTCGGGGGGAAATACCGTAGCGGATATTGGGCCGGTCGAACCCAGCGAGGATCAGGCCATCCTGCGGAATGCCGAGCTGGGCCAGGATATCAGCCCGCGTATGCCGGTCGGCGGTGGCGGTCAACGCGAGGCGTGGCGTTTCGGGATGCGCATCGAGCAGCGGCCGGAGCAGCCGGTAATCGGGCCGGAAATCATGCCCCCATTCGGAGACGCAATGCGCCTCGTCGATCGCGATCAGCGCCAGCGGCGGCGCGCGATCGAGCATCATGTGGAAGCCATCGGTCGAGGCCCGTTCCGGCGCGACGTACAGCAAGTCAAGGTCGCCGCCCTGAAAACGCCGGATCGTCTCGTCGCGATTGTCGTCGGCCGAGGTCAGCGCCGCAGCCCGTATGCCCGCCGCCTCTGCGGCGCGCACCTGATCGTGCATCAACGCGATCAGCGGCGATATCACCAGCGCCGTGCCGTCGCGGCACAGGGCCGGGATTTGATAGCATAGCGACTTGCCGGCGCCCGTCGGCATCACCGCCAGCGTATGACGCCCCGCCATCACGCGATCGATCACCTCGGCCTGGCGGCCACGGAAGCCGGAATAACCAAAGGTGGTGTGAAGCGCTTCGAGCGGGGTGGGCATCCCGTTTCTCTACAGCAGGTGGGTTGCAGGGAAAGACCTAAAGGCAATCATTACGCAACTCTGTAGTTGCATTTATAATCTTTGGTCGTATAAGTCACGCAACCAGGAGGTTGCATATGGAAGACAGGATTGAAAAGAGCGTCGAGCTTAATGCCCCGATCGAACGCGTCTGGCAGGCGCTGACCGATCATGAGGAGTTCGGGACGTGGTTCCGCGTGCGGATCGACGGACCCTTCGTGGCGGGGCAGCCGGCAAGCGGCAATATGCTCTATCCCGGCTATGAGCATCTTCGCTGGAATGTGGTCATCAAGGACATGCAGGCGCCCAGCCTGTTTTCCTTTACCTGGCATCCCTATGCGGTCGATCCGGACGTGGATTATTCTGCGGAGACCCCGACGCTTGTCGAATTCCATCTTGAGCCGATAAAGACAGGCACGCGGCTGACCGTCATCGAATCCGGCTTCTCCCGACTGCCGCCGCACCGCTACAGCGAGGCGCTGCGATCGAACACGGGCGGCTGGGAGGCGCAGATGGAGAACATCAAGGCCCATGTCGAAGCCTGACAGAAACGAGAGCGATCCGGCGCGGCTGTTCGCCGCGCTGGGCGATTCGACGCGGCTTGCGTTGCTCGCCCGGCTCGGCGGCGGGGCGCAATCGATCACATCTCTTTCCGCCGGATCGCCTTTCACGCGGCAGGGCGTGACCAAGCATCTGCGCGTGCTGGAGCGCGCCGGCCTTGTCCGGGCACTCAAGCAGGGTCGGGAAAGGCGCTTCGAAGTCGCGCCCGATCGGATCGACGAAGCCCGATCCTATCTCGACCGGGTCTCGCAGCAATGGGACGATGCGCTGGGCCGCCTGAAAGCTCTTGTGGAAACCGACTGATCCCTGCTTGACACCGGCATCCGCGCAATCCCTAACGATCGCATGTTTGCATCTTGGCTTTACGTCAGCATTAGCCGCCTCGAGCCCGATCAGGCGATGGATGAGGTCGAGCGGATCGTTGCGATCTCGCGGCCGCGCAATCGCGACCTCGACGTCACCGGCGCGCTGCTGTTTACGGGGGAACGCTTCGTGCAATTGCTCGAAGGGCCGGCCGATGGCGTCGACGCGCTTCAGCAGAGCATCTTCCGGGACGCACGCCATGAACAGGTCACGACCATCCGCAGCGACAATGTCGACGACCGCCAATTCCTGGGCTGGTCCCTGGCCTATTCGGGTCCATCGCGACTGGTATCGAAGGTCGTATCGGACGGAATTACGGAATCCCTGAAGGATCCACGCACGGGCAGCGAAATCCTCGTCAGCCTCCTCCACAAATTCTCGCCGCTCGACTAACAGCGAGAGGATGGGCATCGCCATCTTCTCGCGACCCGCTTGGGTCAGGCTGTTCCGCGTCGCCTTCTGGGCGGCGGTGATCTTTGCAGTCACCATGG
>CAYLIK010000108.1:0-10748 GCA_964383565.1 uncultured Sphingomonadaceae bacterium | reverse complement strand
GCAAGCGTCCGATTGGGCTTCCCGGCTTGAGCGAGCCCGAGACGGTGCGGCATTATACCCGCCTCAGCCGCCAGAATTATGCGATCGATCTTGGCGTCTTCCCGCTGGGGTCGTGCACGATGAAGCATAATCCGCGTCTCAACGAGAAGATGGCGCGCCTTCCCGGCTTTTCGGACATCCATCCGCTGGCGCCGGTACAGAGCGTGCAGGGTGCGCTGGAGCTGATCAATCTTGTCGGCGAATGGCTGATCAAGCTGACCGGCATGCAGGCCGTGGCGATGAGTCCCAAGGCAGGCGCGCATGGTGAGCTGTGCGGGCTGCTGGCGATCCGCTCCGCGCTCGAGGCGCGGGGCGATGCGCGCTCGGTGATCCTCGTGCCCGAAAGCGCGCATGGCACCAATCCGGCCACGGCCGCCTTCTGCGGTTATGCGGTCGAGAATATCCCGGCGACCAGCGAAGGCCGGGTCGATCTGGCGGCGCTCAAGGTACGGTTGGGGCCGGATGTGGCAGCGGTGATGATCACTAATCCCAACACTTGTGGCTTGTTCGAGCGCGATATGACCGCAATCTCGGAAGCCGTGCACGCGGTGGGCGCGCTGGTCTATTGCGACGGCGCGAATTTCAACGCAATCGTCGGCCGAGTGCGGCCGGGCGATCTCGGCATCGATGCGATGCACATCAACCTGCACAAGACCTTCTCCACACCGCATGGCGGAGGCGGGCCGGGGGCGGGGCCGGTGGTGTTCTCGGCTGCGTTGGCGCCCTATGCGCCGCTTCCCTTCGTCGAGAAGCAGGCTGACGGCTTCCATCTTATTGAGGAAGAAACTGCAGGGGAGCATCATGCCGGCAGCTTCGGGCGAATGGTCGCCTTCCATGGGCAGATGGGCATGTTCACCCGCGCCGCAGCCTATATGCTGAGCCATGGCGCCGACGGGCTTCGGCAGGTGGCTGAAGATGCGGTGCTCAACGCAAACTATGTGCTGCGTCAGCTCGATGATGTGCTCGACGCGCCATTCGGGGCGAGCGGCCCGTGTATGCATGAGGCATTGTTTTCGGATGAAGGGCTGCCGGACGGCTTTACCACGCTTGATATCGCCAAGGGCCTCATCGACGAAGGCTTCCATCCGATGACGGTCTATTTCCCGCTGGTCGTGCATGGGTCGATGCTGGTTGAGCCGACGGAGACCGAAAGTAAGGCCGCGCTCGATCAGTTCATTGGCGCGCTGAGAAGCGTGGCGGAACGCGCCAGGGCAGGCGACGTCAGCCTGAAATCGGCGCCGCATTTCGCGCCCCGCAGGCGACTCGATGAAACCACGGCCGCGCGCAAGCCAGTGCTGGTGTGGCGAGAGCCCGAGCAAGCAATCGCTGCAGAATAGCGGCGGTCAGATCTACGCCGTAACGATCCCTATGATCGTGCCGGCTCATTATGCTGCGCGGTGACGTTCAGAACGCATACGGAACATTATAATATCCATAGACTTCCTCGCCATAGGCGCGGTCAAATGCCGGTTCGCGCTCACGGCTATAGCGGGGCGCCTTTTCGAGCACTTCCTTTTCGAGATCGACAACATACCCGCCTTGGCGGGTATCATAATCGAGGACATCCCACGGCAACGGGTAATACTCGCTCCCCATTCCGAGAAAGCCACCGAACGAGAGGACGGCATATTCAACCTGGCCTGAACGCTTTTCGACCATGAAATTGGCGATCGATCCGAGCCGCTCGCCATCGCGATTGTAGACGGCGGTGCCTTCGACCTTGTTCGACGCTATCAGGCGGTTGGTTTCGTCAGTTGCGAGCTGTTCCATGAAAGCCTCCATTGCTGACCGACCAACGTCCAGGCTGCCGTCGATATCCATCAAGACGCGCCGATCGCGATGAGGTGTGGTCAGCGTCCGGATAGACTGCGGTCAGCCGATCAGAGCTTGGGCAGTGTAACCCCGCGCTGGCCCATATATTTGCCGGCGCGATCAGCGTAGCTCACCTCGCACACCTCGTTCCCCTGCAGGAAGAGAAATTGGCACGCGCCCTCATTGGCGTAGATCTTGGCGGGCAGGGGGGTGGTGTTCGAGAATTCGAGCGTGACATGGCCTTCCCAGCCGGGCTCGAGCGGGGTCACGTTTACGATGATCCCGCAGCGCGCATAAGTGGACTTGCCGAGGCAGATCACCAGCACGTCCCGCGGCACCCGGAAATATTCGACCGTTCGGGCGAGCGCGAAGCTGTTCGGCGGAATGATGCAGATGTCGGTCTTCCGGTCGACGAAGCTGTTGGACGCGAAATTCTTGGGATCGACGATGGCGCTGTCGACATTGGTGAAAATCTTGAATTCGTCGGCCACCCGCGCGTCATAGCCGTAGGAGGAGAGGCCGTAGCTGATACAGCCGTCGCGCCGCTGCGCCTCGACGAACGGCTCAATCATCGCATCTGCGTTGGCGCGTTCGCGGATCCATTTGTCGGACATTACCGGCATGAAGGCTCAACCTTTTATGTGAAGGACGCAGATCAGCGTGAAAAGCCTGCGCGCGGTATCGAAATCAAGCTCGATCTTGCCCTTGAGGCATTCTACGAGGATTTCCGCCGCCTCATTGTGGACGCCGCGCCGGGCCATGTCGATTGTCTCGATCTGCTGGGCGGTGGCCTGACGGACGGCCTGAAAGTAACTGTCGCAGATCGCGAAATAATCCTTGATCGACCGGCGGAAGCGCGAAAGTCCGAGGATGATCGATTCAAGCACCTCATCATTCTCGCGCGAGATCCCGATCGCCAGACGGCCTTCCTGCACGCTGAGCCGGACGCGATAGGGCCCGGCATAGTCATCGGGGTAAGCGCGCTGGGGAGCGAAATAATTGCCCTCCAGCAGATCGAAGATTGCAATCCGGCGTTCCTGCTCGACATCGGCGTTGCGCCAGATGATCGTCTGCTCGTCGAGTTCAACGGCGATGATGCGCGGATCGGCCATGCCGCCCTCTATCGGACGCAACGCAGCTTGGCAAAGGCGCTCGCGTGCCGGCTTTAGTCGTTGACCTTCACGGTAACGTGCGCGCTCCAGCCGGAAACGACCGGACGATCGGGCATCTCGTCGAAGACCAGCCGGACGGGAACACGCTGCGTGACCTTCACCCAGTTACCGGTCGCATTCTGTGCAGGCAGGATCGAGAATTCGGATCCTGTGCCTGAGCCGATGCCGGTGACGTGCGCCTTGAACTTTTGGCCGGGGATCGCGTCGATCTCGATCTCAGCGCGCTGGCCAGGACGAATCTTGGCGAGCTGCGTTTCCTTGAAATTCGCTTCGATCCAGGGCTGTCCGCCGCCGACGATGCTGACATTGCCAAGCATCTGCATCGCCATGGCCCCAGGCGTGAGCTTGTCGGCTTGCGAGACACGGCCATCGATAGGCGCATGGAGTTCGGTACGTTGAAGATCGAGCCGCGCCTTCGCCGCTGCGGCCTGTGCCGCCTCGACCTGAGGATGCCTCCCGTTTGGGGTTCCAAGCAAAGCATGCGCCGTCTCGGCGTCGGCCTTGGCGACATCGCGTTGCGATTCCGCTGCTGCAAGCGCAGCCCGTGCCTCATCGAACCGGGCATGCGTGGTGAAGCCCTTCGAGAGCAGTTCCTGCTGGCGCTGGAAGTTCTCGCGGGCGAGATCGAGGTCGGATACCTTGGCGCCGATATCGGCCATCTTGGACGAATACCCGCTCTGCATCTCGGAAATCTGAAGATGCGCGGTGCCGACGGCGGCTTCGGCCTGCATGAGGGCGATCCGGAATGGCTCGGGATCGATGCGGTAAAGAAGGTCGCCCTTCTTCACCTGCTGGTTTTCAGTGATGTACACGTCGGTGATCCGGCCGCTGATCTCCGGCGCGACATTGACCACATGCGCGACGACTTGGGCGTTATCGGTCGAAACCGTCTTGCCGCCGGTGAGCCAGAAATACAGCCCTACGACCAGGAGGAGCGCCGGGACGGAGAGCATAAGCACTGGCCTCAGCCAACGCCGTTCCTGTTCAACGGGTTCGGTATCGGCCATGTCCTGGTCGATTTTTCGAACGAAATTCACGCCACGTCCCTCTGATTTTCGAGATTGGCGCGAACGCGCTTTATCCCGTCACGCACTTGTTCAAGCAGGTTAATGAGTTCGAGCTGCTTTTCCGGTGCGATGCTCTCAAGCACTTCGGCTTCGAGCGATGCGCCGATAGCATTCAATCTCCTTACGATGTCATAAGCCGGCGTCAGCAGATGGAGGCGCCATACCCGCCGATCGGCCGGGTCGGCGCGCCGTTCCACGAGGCCGCTGTCCACCAATCGATCGACCATGCGGCCGACCGAGATACGCTCGACTTCGAGCGCATCGGCGAGTTCGGTCTGGGTGGGGCCGTCATTGCGCGACAGATAGAAAAGCGCGCGCCATTGCTGCCGCGTCACGCCCAGGTTGCGGGCTCTCAGATCGAAGGCGTACCGCATCTGGCGCGACAAATCGTGCAGCTGGAAGCCCACCGTAACCTTTGCATCTGTAAGCATAGTTACAAAATAGGGGCGGGATTTCCTTTTGCAAGTCCGAAGCGCGCCAAATTCGCGTCGACTTCTCCACAGCCCAGTCCCCCGAAACTTTCGCATGACCCGCTTGTGTCGCCGGTCCGATAGTCAGATGGTGGGACATGGCCGAACCCATCCGTCTAGTTGAAAACGCTCCATCCGCCGGCAGCGTCCTGCCGCATAATATCGAAGCGGAAGCCGCGCTGTTGGGCGCGCTGATGATCGACAATCGGCTGGCCGAAGATATCCAGCTCAAGCTACGGGCCGAGCATTTTCACGAACCGGTCCACGGACGCATCTACGAAGCGATCCTGAAGCTGGTTGATCGCAACATGGTCGCCAATCCGGTCACCCTCCGCCCCATGTTTGAGAGTGACGAGTCGATCCGAGCTCTCGGCGGACCGGGGTATCTGGCGCAGCTCACCGGCAGCGGCGCGGCGCTGATCGGCGCCCGCGATTTCGCAACCCAGGTCTATGATCTCGCGCTGCTGCGCGCGCTGATCGGCGTCGGGCGGGAGATGGTCGAGAAGGCGGTCGACACCAGCGAGTCGGTCGATCCCAAGAGCCAGATCGAGGAGGCGGAAGTCGCGCTCTACCGCGTTGCCGAGGAAGGTGGAGAACAGGGCAGCGTCAAGACATTCGGCCAGGCGACCAAGCTGGCCGTGGAGCAGGCCGAACGTGCGCTCAATTCAGGCGGCCATCTTTCGGGCATTACCACCGGGCTCGACAGCCTGAACACGAAGATCGGCGGCCTTCATCGCTCCGATCTGCTGATCCTCGCCGGGCGGCCTGGTATGGGCAAGACGTCGCTTGCGACCAACATCGCCTTCAATGCTGCTAAGCGGCTCGTGCGTGATCGCGAGGACGGCATCGAGGACGCCAAGTCAGTCGGCGCGGCGGTGGCTTTCTTCAGCCTCGAAATGTCGGCCGATCAGCTCGCGACCCGTATCCTCGCGGAAAATTCGGGGATCAGCTCGGAAAATCTCCGTATGGGCAAGATCAGCCAGCAGGATTTCCGCAACCTCGCGCGCGCGGCCGCCGAACTGGAAAGCCTGCCGCTCTACATCGACGACACCCCCGGCCTGACGATCGCGGCACTTCGCACCCGCGCGCGCCGTTTGAAGCGTCAGCGCGGCATCGGCCTGATCGTAGTCGACTATCTTCAGCTGTTGCAGGGCTCCACGCGGAGCAGTGACAATCGCGTCAACGAGATTTCTGAGATCAGCCGCGGACTCAAGACGCTGGCCAAGGAACTCCATGTACCTGTGCTTGCGCTGTCGCAGCTCAGTCGTGCGGTCGAACAACGCGAGGACAAGCGGCCCCAGCTTTCGGATTTGCGTGAATCGGGCTCCATCGAGCAGGACGCCGACATCGTGATGTTCGTGTTCCGCGAGGATTATTATGTGGCCGCCAAGGAGCCCAAGACCGGAATCGACGGCGACGACGCCAAGGTATTCGAGAGCCACCAGGATTGGGCGCGCGAGATGGAGCGTGTCTTCGGACTCGCCGAGGTGATCATCGCCAAGCAGCGTCATGGCGCCACCGGCCGGGTCAAGATGCGCTTCGACGCCAAGATAACGCGCTTCAGCGATCTGGCCGAGGACAGCCGGTATGCGAGCATCGAAGAGTAGGGTTCGTCGCGACCGGCTTTCACGGCCGCTTTAGCGACAGCTTACCCCGTCTTTCGAATCGCTTTTGTCGATGGCCCTTCCGGCCACACCCCCGCCCACGGCTCCGATGATCGTGCCGAGCAATGCCGATCCGCCGGGCGCGATAATGTTGCCCAGAATGCCGCCAGCGACGCCCCCAACTATCAGACCGGTCGTGCCGTCGTCGCGCTTGCAATAATAACGGCCGTCACGTCCGCGGTAGACGCGGTCATTCTCGGACAGGCGGCGCTCCCGATAATTCGGATTGTCGCGGTAGTAACGGTCCGCTTCATAGCCGCCATAATTTGGATCGGGTCGATTATAGTCGTAGTTGCCATAGCCGCGCGACGGTCGATTACCTTCAGGGATGCATCCGCTCAGCAAGGTTCCGGCGGCAAGCACCGCTATCATACTCTTTTTCACCATCCGTCTCCTTGTTGCGCTTCTGCAATAAATGCACCGCTCGCGTGAAGGTTGCACTGTCTTGAGCCTTCCCCCATATGCGCGACGGGAGTCGGGCGGACGATGCCGTCGCCAACCCGGTCAGATCCGGAAGGAAGCAGCCGTAACGATTTCGTGTCGGGTCGTTCCGGCTCCCACCTCAGCCATCATATTTTCGTAAATGCGTGGCTGCGGCGTTGCGCGTTATTTCCGCGCGAGATGGACTCTGGGGTCGACGGGCACGCGGCCCTTGCGGATTTCGAAATGGAGCTGGTCCTCGGAAGCGAGGCCAGCTTCGGCGACAAAGGCGATGGTCTGGCCCTTGCGCACCGATTGGCCGCGCGTGACGGCGATCCGTTCGCAATGCCCGTAAGCGGTCAGCCAGCCGTCGCCGTGCCTGATCAGCACCAGCCCGCCATAAATGGCGACATCCGTACCGATATAGGCGACCACACCATCGGCGGCTGCCATGATCGGAGTGCCCTGCGTCGCTGCGATGTTGATGCCGTCATTGCGGCGGCCATTGCCGAGATCACCGAACTTCCTGACTATCTTGCCGTCGAGCGGCCAGATGAAGCGGCCATCGAAGTCCGCCGCGGGCCTGGTGACGGCGACGGTCGATGGCATCGGCTGGGTAGGCGTCGGCATGGGGGGCGCTGGCGCGGCATTTTCGGCAAGGGCAGGTTCGCCGCCGGTGACGATGTCGTCGATATCGAGCTGGAAGGCTTCCGCGCGCTGCTCAAGCGTCATATTCGCGGCTTCCCGCGCGCTGGGCAGAAGCAGGCGCTGGCCTTCGCGCAGGATATAGGGTTCCTGCAGATGATTCATGGTCACGACTTCCGACCAATCCACACCATAGGCACGCGCGATGGCGATGCCGCTCTCGCCGCGTTTGATGAGATGGTAGCGGCCGCCAGGGATTTTCAGCCGTTGGCCAAGCTTCACGACGAAGGGCTTCTCCAGCTTGTTTTCAAACGCGATGGTTTCGGCCGACGCTCCGGTAGTGTTAGCAATGCGGTTTAGTGTGTCGCCGGGCTTCACTACGTAGCGGGTGCTGGCGATAGTTACGGCGTCGGGCGTGACTGTGCGCGTCCAGACGGGCGGGGGCACAAATGTCGTGGCAATGGGTTCGCCGGACGGCAGCGTTTCGGCCGCTGGCGGTGGCGGAAGCGGAGTCTGCGTAACCGGAGCCCTTGGGGCAGGACGCGGAGCAGAGTCGGGCCTTCCCGTGGGGGATGGAATGCAGCCGGCGAGCGCGATCGGAAGCAACAGGGCTATGAGACGCGCGAGGTTCGTTCCGGCCATTGCGCCGGTTCATAGCAAGATGATGCGGGAGTGCTAGTCCCTTACTTTCCCCTCCCGCTTGCGGGAGGGATGGGGGTGGGCTGTCGCTTCAATACAGCTGGTTCGATTGAGGTGAGCGCGAGCCCTCCCCTTAATCCCCTCCCGCGAGCGGGAGGGGAAGTCAGATCAGAACGCCGGTTCGTTGGCGGGATCCTCGTCGGGGTGGGTGATCACCTCGCCATGGATGCCGCATTCGACCTTGTCCCAACCGCGCCAGCGGCCCGCGCGCGGGTCTTCGCCCGGCTTGACGGCGCGGGTGCACGGGGCGCAGCCGATCGAGAGATAGCCTTGCGCCTCCAGTGAGTGCCGGGGCAGATGATGCTCTTCGAAATAGGCGTCGAGATCGGCCTTCACCCAATCCCCGAGCGGATTGACCTTGAGACGGCCATCCTCGACCTCGAAGCGGGGCAGGTTCGCGCGGGTCTGCGACTGGAACGCCTTACGGCCCGAGAACCAGCTGTCGAGCCCGTCCTTGGCGCGGGCCAACGGCTCCACCTTGCGGATCGCGCAGCAGCCATCGGGATCGTAGGACCAACGCAGGCCGGTCTCATCCTTCTTCGCCAGCACCTCGGGATCGGGCGTGATCACACGACGGTTGTGCATGCCGAGATGGTCGAGCAGCTCGATCCGGTAGGCGTCGGTCTCAGGAAACATCTTGAGCGTGTCGACGAAGACGACCGGCACGTCCGGATTGACGCGCGCCAGCAGGCTTAGCAGCACGGCGCTCTCCGTGCCGAAGGACGAAACGATCGCGGTTTCGCCAAGCAAATCCTCGGCGAACAGCGTGCGCAGCATCTCCAGCGTTTCGACGCCTTCAAAGCGCGCGTTAAGCGCATCGGCGTCCGCCTGAGTGAAGGCCGGGCGCGCGTCGATAACATCAAGCTTGCGGGCTGGTTCAGCCATGACGCAGTTTCCAGACCGCCGGGCGGGAATCAGCCGCGTCCTGATAGACATGCGGATAGCGGTTGAGCGCGCGGTCCACTGCTGCCTCGTCAAGCTCGGCATCAGCGATGAAGCTGTCAAAGCCGCAGCGGCGCATGAAAGCGATCTGATCGACCAATACGTCGCCGGCGGCGCGTAGTTCACCTTCATAGCCGGCTTCGCGCAGGATACGCGCGGTTGAATAGCCGCGACCATCGCGATATTTGGGGAAGCTGACCTCGATCAGCGCGAGCTGGCCGAGATGCGGAATCAGCGCGCGCGCATCATCCGACGGCTCGAGCCGCACGGCGGTCGCGTTCGACTGGCCGAGGAATGCTTCCAGTGTAACAGCTGGTTCCTCATGCGTGCTGTCATCACGGTAGCGAAGAGTGTGGGTCATCCGATAATTCCTTCGTCACCCATGACGTGTGATGCCGTTGGCGCTGGAACAAGCGCAGCGTGACGAGAATAAATTGGGAGGCCTATCAAGGAGCTATCATCCATAGATCGCTACCTTGAATGGATCGATGCCGACCCGGCGATAGGTGTCGAGGAAGCGCTCGCCGTCCTGACGAATGCCCAGATAGGTTTCGATCGCGGTTTCGACCGCGTCGACGATGCCGTCCTCGTTGAAGCCGGGGCCGACGATCTTGGCGAGGCTGGCGTCCTCCGCGCCCGAGCCGCCGAACAGGAGCTGGTAATTCTCCTCGCCTTTCCGGTCGACGCCCAGGATGCCGATGTGGCCGGCATGATGATGACCGCAGGCGTTGATGCAGCCCGAGATCTTGAGCTTCAATTCGCCGATGTTCCGCTGGCGATCGATATCGGCGAAGCGCTCAGCGATCTTCTGCGCGATCGGGATTGAGCGGGCATTCGCAAGGCTGCAATAATCAAGACCGGGGCAGGCGATGATGTCACTGACAAGATCGAGGTTCGGCACCGCAAGGTCGTTCGCCTCAAGCTGCTGCCAGATCGTGTAGAGATCGGCCTTCTTCACATGCGGCAGGACGATGTTCTGCGCATGGGTCACACGCAGTTCGTCAAAGGCGTATTTCTCGGCCAAATCGGCCATGAGGTCGATCTGTGCGGATGAGGCATCGCCGGGGATGCCGCCGATCGGCTTCAGGCTGATCGTGACGACCGCATAGCCGGACTGCTTGTGCGCCGAGACGTTCTGATCGACCCAGAGCGCGAAATCGGGATCGGAACGGTCGATCTCGTCCGACAATCCAATCTCATAAGCTGGTGGCGCAAAGAAGGATGCGATGCGATCGAACTCGGCCTGGGGCGGATCGATGCCAAGCGCCTTCACATGGACGAATTCCTCGTCGACCTGACGCTTATATTCGTCAGCGCCAATCTCGTGGACCAGGATTTTGATGCGGGCCTTGTAGATGTTGTCGCGGCGGCCGTAGCGATTGTAGACGCGCAGGCAGGCCTCGACATAGCTCAGCAGATCGTTGGCCGGGATCGCCTTGCCGATCAGCGGCGCGATCATCGGGGTGCGGCCCATGCCGCCACCGACATAGACATCGAAGGCCGTGCCGCCGTCAGCGCCGCGTACCACCTGAAGGCCGATATCGTGGAGCTTCATCGCTGCGCGATCGGTGTCCGATCCAATCACGGCAATCTTAAATTTGCGGGGTAGGTAGCTGAATTCCGGGTGGAAGGTGCTCCACTGGCGCAGCAGCTCGGCCCAGGGGCGCGGATCCTCGATCTCGTCGGCGGCGGCCCCGGCGAACTGGTCAGCCGAGATGTTGCGGATGCAATTGCCGCTCGTCTGGATCGCATGCATTTCGACTGAGGCGAGATCGGCGAGGATGTCGGGCGCTTCCTCAAGCTTGATCCAGTTGTACT
>CAYLIK010000107.1:0-10802 GCA_964383565.1 uncultured Sphingomonadaceae bacterium | reverse complement strand
GAACACACTGGTTGATTTATGGTGTTTATTCGATTTTATTCAACCTGGGCTACTCGGGGCGTTGGCTGATTTTGGCGCGCTGTATCGAAAACCGATTGAAGCAAAGACTGAGGAAGAACAGGAAAAAATTAGGGAATTGAAAGCGATTATTGAACCGCAAGTGCTACGCCGACTCAAAGTTCATGTTGCCAAGGACCTACCAGAGAAAATTGAACGTCCGATATTACTGCCCCTCTCTAGCAGTCAGCGCATGTTCTATAGTCAGGCCGTCGGAGAAATACGTCGTGCAGCCGAACGTGGTGAAAAGTACAAGATTTTATCTCAGCTACAATATCTTCGGCGAATATGTGTCGATCCACGCCCTGTTGGTCAACTTGCTTTCGTCAACGGGCCCATCGACGATTATCTTCACATTTCACCAAAGATCGCATGGCTGATAAATGTACTGGAGACCATCCAGACTAAAGGAGAGAAGGTAATTGTTTTTGTTGAATTGAGAGATATACAGCGACTTGTTCAGCAAGTTGTAAACGCAAAATTCAACTTTTGCCCACAGATCGTCAATGGAGAGACTGCGACATCGGAGATACATCAAAATAGTCGCCAACGGCGCATTAAGGCATTTCAGCTTGCACGAGGTTTTGGCGTTATCATTCTTTCACCTCTCGCGGTGGGATTCGGGGTCAATATTCAATCTGCGAATCACGTTATCCATCTGACACGAGCGTGGAACCCCGCCAGGGAAGATCAAGCAACAGATCGAGCTTATCGTATTGGACAAGAAAAAGACGTCTATGTTTATTACCCTATTATTTCGGCCGACGATTTCAAGACCTTCGATGTGAAGTTGGACGAGTTGCTACGACGGAAGCGGGCTCTTTCGGATGACATGCTCAATGGTAGCCCCGATATTTCTCCAAGTGATTTTGTTGACCTCGAGGGCGAAGGAGGAGAAAAAGTTATTGATGATTCGCCGATAACACTTGATGACGTAGAAACTATGACTCCTGATTACTTCGAGTCGTTTTGTGCGGCATTGTGGGCGAAGCAACGATATCCCACGGTTTATAAAACGCCGTCCACGGGCGATGGTGGGATCGATGTTGTAGCCATTCGAGGCCGCAAGGGCGACCTAATACAGTGTAAGAGCTCTCTTACAGACGGCGCAAAGCTTGGCTGGGAAGCTATCCAGAACGTCGTTGCAGGTACCGCTGCATATCAGAGAAAGTACCCTCAGGTATCATTTCGAAAAGTCGCAATTACCAATCAATATTTCAATGATCATGCAACCCATCAAGCGGAACTGAATAGTGTTCACCTTATAGACAAAGCGATGTTGGTGAGCTTGATATCCGAATATCCCGTCACGCGAAGCGAGATCTGACGTGAGCCCCTAACACTCCTCCAGATTTGAGTAGAGTCCGTCGACGACAGGGAGACGGACGATGAAGCGATCGAGGTTTACCGAGGAGCAGATCATCGCGGTGCTGCGGGAACAGGAGGCCGGCGCGAAGACGGCCGAGGTATGCCGCAAGCACGGCATCAGCGACGCGACCTTTTACAAGTGGAAGGCCAAGTATGGCGGCCTGGACGTGTCCGAGGTGCGGCGGCTAAAGCTGCTTGAGGGCGAGAACGCCAAGCTGAAGAAGCTGCTGGCCGAGGCGGTGCTGGACAACGCCATGCTGAAGGACCGTACGCCTCCGGGGAAGGCCGCCTGGACGGGATTGGAGCGATCGCCGGATAGTCGGGGCTTGGTGTGACACGATGATCGTGTCCACGAAGCCGGTAGTGGGCACGATCGCTGATGTCGGTGTTGGAGCGAGAGGGGCAGGCGACGAGCCGGTCGGATCGGCGGCGCCGGCGGCTGTGGTCGGCGGAAGAGAAGCGGCGGATCGTGGCGGAGACGTTGGAGCCCGGCGCTTCGGTATCGGTGGTCGCCCGGCGCCATGACCTGAACGCCAACATGCTGTTCACCTGGCGCCGCGAGGCTGGCGTTGTTGGTTCGAACGTGGCCGATAGCGCGATAACCTTCGTGCCGGCCATGATCGCCGCCGAGCCGGCCACGGCATGCCCTCCGGCTCCACCGCTACCGGCTGGCCGGATCGAGATCGCGCTGGCCGGCGGTGACCGGGTGATCGTGGGGGCGGATGTCGACGCGGCGGCACTGGCGCGGGTGGTCAAGGTTCTGTCGCGGCGATGATCCCGGTTCCGAGCGGAGCGCGGGTCTGGCTGGCGGTCGGTCGGACCGACATGCGCCGGGGGATGAATGGGCTGGCGCTGCAAGTGCAGGAAGCGATGCAGCGCGATCCCCATGCCGGCGATTTGTATGTGTTCCGGGGCCGCCGCGGCAACCTGATCAAGGTTCTGTGGCACGACGGGCTCGGCATGTCGCTCTATGCCAAACGGCTGGAGCAGGGCAAGTTCGTGTGGCCTGCGCCGGCGAACGGGGTAATCGCGATCTCGGCGGCGCAGCTCGCCTACATGCTCGACGGCATCGACTGGCGCAATCCGCGCCTGACCTGGCGACCGGAGCGTGTGGGATGACGCTGCGGCGAAGTGAATCAGTACGAAGTTTTTGCTGGCCCGAGGCGGCGTCGATCTGATTCACTGCCGGGCGTGACGGCATCCCATGACGCGCTCCCCAACGACATCGACGCGCTGAAGGCGGCACTTGCCGCCGAACGCGCCGCCCGACTGGCGGCGGAAGCCGAGGCGGCGCGGGCAACGGCCTTGGCGGCGAGCGCCGAGGCGCTGATCGCGCATCTGCGGCTCGGCATCGAGAAGATGAAGCACGCGCTCTATGGCGCCCGGTCCGAGCGCGGCCGGAAGTTGCTCGACCAGATGGAGCTCGAACTCGAGGAGCTGGAGACGACGGCGGCACAGGATGCGGTCGCGGCGGAACTGGCCAAGGGCGGCGCGACGACGATCGTTCCCGCCCATGCGTGCCGGCGGCCGGCCCGCAGGCCGCTTCCCGCACATCTGCTGCGCGAACGGATCGTCATACCGGGCCCGACCGCCTGCGCCTGCTGCGGCTCGACACGGCTGTCCAAGCTGGGCGAGGACATTACCGAGACCCTTGAGGTGATCCCGCGCCAATGGAAGGTGATCCAGCATGTGCGGGAGAAGTTCACCTGCCGGGCCTGCGAGAAGATCAGCCAGACACCGGCACCCTTCCATGTGATCCCACGTGGCCGGGCGGGGCCCAGCCTCTTGGCGATGGTCCTCCATGCCAAGTTCGCCCTGCACCAGCCGCTCAACCGGCAAAGCGAGACCTATGCCCGGGAGGGCGTCGACCTGCCGCTCTCCACGCTCGCCGACGACGTAGGCGCCTGCGCGGCCGTGCTCCAGCCACTGGTCGAGCTGATCGGGGCCCATGTCTTCGCCGGCGCGCGCATCCATGGCGACGACACGCCGGTTCCGCTGCTGGCGAAGGGCAGGACCATCCAGGCCCGGCTGTGGACCTATGTCCGCGACGACCGTCCCTTTGGCGGCAGCGATCCCCCGGCGGCCATCTATGCGTTCTCGCGCGATCGTGGCGGCGTGCACCCCGAGCGTCACCTGGCGCGGTATGGCGGGATTCTGCAGGCCGACGCCTATGCGGGCTTCAACGGGCTCTACCGTCCGGGGCGAACGCCGGGGCCGATCATCGAGGCGGCGTGCTGGAGTCACGCGCGGCGCAAGTTCTTCCTTCTGGCCGACATCGCCGCAAAGGCACGGGGCAAGCAGCCGGTCATCGTCTCGCCGGTCGCCTTCGAAGCTGTCAGGCAGATCGATGCCATCTTCGAATGGGAGCGGTCGATCAACGGGCTATCGCCGGACCGGCGTCTGGCCGCGCGCCGGAAGGAGATTGCGCCGCTGGTCGAGGCCCTTAGCGGGTGGATGCGCGCGGAGCGCGCCACGCTCTCGCGCCATGCCGAGGTGGCCAAGGCGATGGACTACATGTTGAAGCGGTGGGCGGCCTTCACCTGCTTCCTGGCGGATGGCCGGATCTGCCTGACCAACAACGCGGCCGAGCGCGCATTACGCGGCATCGCCCTTGGGCGGAAGGCCTGGCTGTTTGCCGGCTCGGAGCGCGGCGGCGATCGGGCGGCCGCCATGTACACGCTGATCCAGACCGCCAAGCTCAACAACGTCGATCCCCAGGCCTGGCTCGCCGACGTGCTCGCGCGAATCGCCGATCACCGGATTACCGACCTCGCCGCGCTGCTGCCTTGGCGCTGGGCCGAGGAGATGGAGCGTCGTAAACTGGCGGCATGACCGCCGACGCCATCGCCCACCTCAAGATCACGCTCGACGATGTGAAGCCCGCGGTCCTGCGCCGGATCGAGGTGCCGCTGGCGATCCGGCTCGACCGCCTGCACCTAGCGCTGCAGGCGGCCATGGGCTGGACCGACAGCCACCTCTACGAAATCCGCGCCGGCGAGGTGGGCTGGGGCGTTCCCGACCCCGATTGGCGCGATGGACCGCTCGACGCACGCAAGGCCCGCCTCGTCGACGTGCTGGAAGACATTGGCGCCAAGACGCTGCGCTATCTCTACGACTTCGGCGATGGCTGGGAGCACACGATCAAGATCGAGCACGTCACCGACGCCGCGCCGGGCGTCGCCTACCCGCGCCTGATCGAGGCCGCAGGGCGCTGCCCGCCCGAGGATATCGGCGGCCCTTGGGCCTACAACGAGTCCCTCAACGCGATCGCCGACCCTAAGCATGAGCGCCACGCCGAATTCATGGAATGGGCCGATGAGGCCTTCGATCCCACCGTGGCCGATACCCAGAGGCACACCGTTGCCCTCGCCGAGCTCGCCAAGCAATGGTCCCGAAAGCCCGTGGTCAAGCGCAAACGGGCTGTCTAACCCGCGGTCCTCGCCGGAGGCTTACGAAGGACCTCACTGCAAAAAAATGGTGACGCCCGTCGCCAGACGCGAGGCCGCGGCTCACCTGTGCCGGAGATACGCGGTGAGCCAGCGGCGGGCGTGCAGAACCATCGGGACCGACCGAACCTCGATCCGCTATCGCAGCCTTAAGGCCGACGACGGCGCGGTTCGTGCCCGGTTGCGGGAGCTGGCGGCGATCCGTCGGCGGTTCGGGTACCGGCGCCTGGGCATCCTGCTCGGCCGGGAAGGAACCCACATGAACCACAAGAAGCTGCGCCGGCTCTATGGCGAGGAGCGGCTGTAGGTACGTCGGCTGTGAAATCGCATGGAATGTTAGCCCCCTGAGGGGCGTATAGCCGTGCCGGTCTGCGCTGCCACTCGTATCTCAGCCATTTGGGTTTGGATCGGTTCGCAGGGTGCCCCAGAGGCCGCAAAAAAGCGTCGATCTTCGATCAAGCTTAAATTATAGCGGTTTAAAAATACTTTGTGGCAACTCCGAACTTAAGCGCGCTACTGCTACCCTGTCCCTACCAATAACTAGATCCGCATGTATTGATGATGGGGCCCGTTGAGGAAGGGCAGGGACATGATATGGTCATGTACTTGGCCATGGTCGTCTGGGCTACGCTAGCCGCCAAGTTCTGATTTGACGCAACACCCTCCTATTTGTTGCCAACGCTGCAACACGCTCAAACGTAACATTATGTATCGATCACAAAGCCGTCTAGGTCCAAAAGCGGTCGACGGGTTTGGGCATACGGATCGCCCAAACCATCACCGTTACCCCGTTGCTGGTTGAGTCTTTCCTTGCGTGCTACAACTGCAACGCGCGATGCGGGGAATGCGTGGGGCGTGACCTGGGCGTATCGTGCTGGGGTGCTAGCCTTGCTAATTGTCCATGCGGCCGATATCCATCTCGATAGCCCGCTCCGCAATCTTGTGCTTAGCGAGGAAGCACAGATTGCCCGAGTGAGGCGCGCTACACGTGACGCCTTTGAGGCGCTTGTACAGCTGTGCATCGATCGTGGTGCGGCACTGCTCTTGCTCGCGGGTGATCTCTATGACCGAGATACTCCGAACATGCAGACGGCGGTATTCCTTCGCCAACAAATATTGAAGCTAGCAAGGGCCAATATTCGCGTTGCGATCAAGCTCGGTAACCACGATGCCGGGAACCGCATCAGCAGCGCGCTCGAACTGCCCGACAACGCACACATATTCAGTGCAAAAAAACCCGAATCGGTCTCCTACGATGATCTGGGTATAGTTGTTCATGGTCAAAGTTTTAAGCCGGGTCCGGTCACTGAGAACCTGGTGATCGGCTATCCGGCACCAATCAGAGGCAAGCTGAATATCGGTGTGTTGCACACTTCGCTTGCTGGTTACCCGGAGCACGACCCCTATGCGCCCTGCCGCCTCGAGGAGTTGACCACCAAAGGGTATGCCTATTTCGCGTTGGGCCATATCCATAAAGGAGCATTTCTTGCGGAGAATCCCTGGGTCGTATACCCCGGCAATTTGCAAGGGCGGAACGCGAAAGAGACCGGACCGAAAGGCTGCGTTGTCATCGAGGCCGATGACAAGCGTATTCTCAGTGTCGAGAAAGTGGCGCTAGACGTCGTGCGCTGGCAACAACTCCGAATTGACCTAACCGCCAGTCAAAGCGAACAAGAAATGATCGAGCTGACTCGTGCCGCACTTGTACAAGCACGAACGGACTCCGACGACCGCCCTAGTGCCGTGCGCGTCGTACTCGATGGCCGCACTCCAATATCCAGGGACTTAGCAAAGCGCCCGCGTAGACTTCAGCAGACAATCATAGAGCTCGCCGGTGAGATAAGTGAGGACCTATGGTTGGAGCAGATCCGCGACGATACTGCGCCGCTCGTGGCGTCCGCTCCTTCTGCAGGAGGCGAGGCGGCTTCCGAACTCGGACAAATCATTCTGGAGACTGCACAGAATCCGGCGCCCCTCCTCGCGGACCTGCAGCGCGATCTCAGCACTCTCAAGGGAAAGCTTCCGGATGACTTGAAGCAGCACCCGGCACTCCGCGTGATCGAGGATCCAAAAAGTCTTGGCGCGGCGATCGCTCGTCTGGCGCCAAGACTTGCCGCGCGTCTCGCCGGCGAGGAGGGCTGATGCGCCTAGAGCGGCTCAATTTGGTCGCATACGGGCATTTCACCGGTTTTAATCTCCCGCTGGGCAACAAATCGGCGGTACACGTAATCGTCGGCGCCAATGAAGTCGGTAAGAGCACGACCCGTCGGGCATTAATCAGTGTTCTGTTCGGATATCCGCATGAAGTTGAGGACGGCTTCCTGCATGATGCCAAGGATATCACAGTTGGTGCGGATCTTATTGCCAAGGATGGGCGTCGTCTCGCTTACATCCGCAAGCGTAGAGGCAAGGCAGCCTTAGCTCTTGCCGATGGAACGCCCGTTGACGAAGCCACCGTATCGACTTTCCTCGGCGGCATCTCCAAGGATCTCTTCACCAAGGTATTCGGGCTAGACCACCGGCTACTGCGCGAACACGCGCGAGCGCTAATCGCGGACGGCGGAGCACTGGGGTACAGCCTTGCTGAGGCCGCATCGGGGGTATCGGGCCTGCGTGGTGCGCTGGAAAATATCCACGCCGAGCGAGCGCTGCTATTCCTACCAAGCGGTCGTGTGCCAGTCATGAACCAGCGTATCTTCCGGTTGATGGAGCTTGACAGAGATACAAACCGGAGAGCCGTAACTGTGACAGCGTACCATAGAGCCAATAGCGCAGTGGTTGAGGCCGAGGAAGCCGTTAATGCGGCCCTGAAGCGCCAGCAAGACAACGTGGCTGAGACGCGGCGCTTGCAGCGTATTCAAAGAAACCTACCTCGGCGAGCCCAACACATTGAACTGAACCGTCAACGTTGCACACTTGGCGACGTGCCGAATCTTCCAGCTGATGCCGACCTAAAGCACCTTGAGGCGTCAACAGCGATTACTGCCGATCAAGCGACAGTCGATCGCGAATCCGGCCTCCTTGAAGAAATTCAGGTACGAAAAGGCATCTTGAAACTCGATCCTGAGGTCCTGGCGCAAAAATCTGCGATTGAAGGCCTGAAAACTATAAGGTCGGTCTCTGAGGATCGACTGATTGACTTGCCGCGACGCTTAACTGAACTCCAGGGGTACTATGACGGTGCCAAGGCGATTCTTGATGGAGCCGACCTTTCGGGCGATCCAGCTAACCTAGCAAAAACGATCCCGTCGGAACTGAAGCGCAATACGATTCGCCGCCTCATCGGTGAGGGACGTACGATCACGACTCGCAAAGAAGGTGCCGGCGAGAAGCTTGTGGAAACCCAGGCTATTCTCACGCTCGCCGAAGCAGCACTTGCGCAAGCCATCGCACCCACCGACCCCGCTGAACTTAAGCTGGCTTTGGAAAATGCCACAGCACTAGGTGACATCTCGACGGAGATCGATCGCCGCAAACGCCTTTTAGAACGCGCTGCTGGCGCCTTGAAAGAGGTTGTCACTAGCCTCGGAATTGCCAATGGCGACATCACCAAGTTGCGTGCGGTCGTATGTCCGCCTGTGGCAACGATCGCCAGATACGCCGAAAAGTTACGAAAAATCGAAGTGAGTTTTGATACGGCATCGCGTGACCGAGACCGCATTGACCAGGAATTGATTTCCACCCGCCAAGCAATAGCAGCCCTGAAAGGGGAAGCAGGTTTCACCTCCGAAGAGGATCTAGCTACCGCTCGAGCCCAACGCGATAAAGGCTGGGAGTTCGTACGCGGCATGTATATTGACCATCGAACTGATCTCAGCGACCAAGTTGCAGAATTTACCGGCAGAAAGCCTCTTGCTGAGGTGTATGGCGTACAAGTGGGCCATGCTGACCGGCTCGCTGACACAATGCGCAATCACGCCACACAGGTCGCGGCGTTCGCATTGTCCCACCTCAAGGAGAAGGAACTATCAGGCCTTCGGGACGAGGCCGCAGGCAGGATTGCGACGACGTCCGCCCAAAAAACCGCTCTACTGGACGAATGGCAAAATCTGTGGACAGGCTTGTCGACCCCCATTCACTTACCGAACGAGATGAAGGAGTTCGTGGATCGCCGCGATCGCGTGCTAGCGGACGCGACGGCACAGATAGACGAGCAGTCTGCGATCGAGGCCTTAGCGGCCAAACGAGCAGCTTCTACCGACGAACTCAGCGTGGCTCTCCGGGCCACCGGACAAACAGTGAACGACTCGATGACATTTGAAGAGCTTCGGCGCCAGACGCGTATAACTGTAGAGCGTTTGGCCGTGGTGGCCAATACATTCAACAGGGCTTCACAAGCTGCCGAGACCGCACGAAAGGCTTACGAGAAGGACTCGACGGCTATCGAGACAACGCAGATTGCTTCACAAGAATGGCGGGCCCATTGGGCGAATGCGCTAACCGATGTGTCGCTTCCGCTCGACCTGACCCTCGATCAGGCTGGGGAAGTGCTTGAAGCATATAACAAGCTCGCCATCGAGAAGGGCAACATCGACAATCTCGATCGCCGTATAGACTCCATGAATAGCGACATCCAGGCTTTCCGCAGGGAAATTGTCGCTCTTTCTGAGCTTACTGGGGAGCCGAATCCCGTTAATCCATCGGCAACCAGTCAGCTTCTCGAGGAACGTCTTTCCGCAGCACAAGCGGCCCACACCGAAACGATAAACCTCGAAGGCCAGATTCGGATCCATGAAGATGCGCGGCGCGAAGCACAGGCGAAGGTTGACAATAACCAAGCGATCGTCGCTGCTCTTTGTCAACAAGCAGGCTGCACTGTCGACGAATTAGCTGGAGTGATTGGTCGGTCTAACTCAGCCAAAGATCTTGACCATCGCATTGGCGATCTAGAAACGGCATTGCTGCAGGACGGCGACGGGAAAGACCTTGAGGCGATAGTCACCGAATGCGAAGGTCATGCTGGCGATACAGTGGCCGCCTTGCTGACTGCCAAAGAAGCTGAGGCTATACAAGCGCAAACCGATTTGCAGCAAGCGATGGATATAAGGGCGCAGCGAAAAGTTGACTACGAGCAGTTGTTCGGCGAAAACCAGGCGGTAGACGTGGCTCAGTCGGCAGCTCTCGTGGAGGCGGAATTGTCGGGCTTGGTCGAGCAGTATGTGGATCTCACCATCCAGGAAGCTACATTACGGAAGGCGATCGAGACTTATCGAGAACGCAATGAGGGCCCACTGATCGGCCGAGCCAAAACACTGTTCAAGGAGCTGACTGACGGCGCCTATTCAGGTGTACGAGTTGATATAGGCGAAGGCGACGAACCTATCATCATTGCTGAGCATTCGACAGGCCGAAGCCTTGAAATACACCAACTTAGTGATGGCACTGTCGACGCTCTGTACTTGGCATTGCGTTTTGCAGTCGTCGAAGAGCACAATGCAACACGCGAGCCGATTCCTTTTATCGCTGATGACTTGCTCGTTAATCTCGACGACCGCCGCGCCATGGCAGCGTTCCGCACGCTAGCCCGCATCTCGCAAACCAGCCAGGTGCTGCTGTTCACACATCACGATCATATGGTCCACCTGGCGAAGAAGGCTATACCCGCGGAGATGTTGCAAATTCATTTGCTTGACGCACCGGGAATTCGGGCAGTTCCGTAACAACCGAGTGAACTTGGCGATGATTAAATGCATCGCTCAGCCACGATACCAAGCACGTCATTCTCGAGATATATGTAGTCATGCAGGAGTCCATCCCCATCGGTAAGCCTTGTCAGCCCCGCCTTGATCCGCCGTCGGCCGACCCGCGCCGCTGTCATCCTCCCAAGCCTCTTGGAATCCTGGCATTTGGGTCGCTGATCTCGGACCCTGGTAGCGAAATTGAGCCTAAAATCAGAATGCGGATCAGACCAACCCCCACCTTTCCGGTGGG
>CAYLIK010000106.1:0-10922 GCA_964383565.1 uncultured Sphingomonadaceae bacterium | reverse complement strand
AAAAGCAAACCAATATCGCTTGGATTGATGGGCGTCGCCTGGACGCGGACCACAATCTCGTCGTCGCCAGGATCGCTTACCTCGACATCTTCCAGCGACAGGAAAAGCCTTCCGTCCTTATCGATTTTCGATCTTAGCTCGCGTCCAGTGAAGGCCATGATATTCTCCGCTCATCCGTGAAGATCGCAAGATGGTGCACGATAACCCAGCCGCAAGGATGACGGGGCGGTCCAACTTCGCTTGGAAGTGCAATCAAGAACAACAGTTGTGGGATCAGCGTGCCAATTCTCAACCACCCGTCACCAAAATCTCGATGCTGAGACAATCTGAAATGCCTTGCGATGAAGATAGTCTGTCCATACCGGTTCAGCGCAGCGACGACCAGCAGACTGGTCTTCGCGGCCCTCTTGTCGCCCATCCCTGAATACAGGCCAAACATATGACCAATGACAGCAACTGGGCCACAGGCCGCACCGCCTTCATTACCGGCGCCACCTCGGGCTTCGGGGCCGCGCTCGCCCGGCGGATCGTCAGGGCTGGCGGCAAGGCGATCGCCGTTGGCCGCCGCGCCGATCGGCTTGACGAACTGCAGGCCGAACTTGGCGACGCCCTGCTCCCCCGGCCTGCCGACGTGCGCGACGAAGCGGCGATACGCGAATTGATCGCCGATCTGCCCGATGATTTCGCGGCGATCGACATCCTCTTCAACAATGCCGGCCTGGCGTCGGGCCTTTCCAAGGCCCAGTCCTCCGACTTCGCCGACTGGAAGACGATGATCGACACCAACATCGTCGGCTTCGCGACCGTGACGCACGCCCTCCTGCCCGGCATGGTCGCGCGCAATCGCGGCCATATCGTCAATCTCAGCTCGGTGGCGGCGACTTACCCCTATCTCGGTGGCGCGGTCTATGGCGGCACCAAGGCGTTCGTGCGACAATTCTCGCTTTCGCTGCGATCCGATCTGCTGGGAACAGCGGTCAAGGTAACGTCAGTCGAACCGGGTATGTGCGACACCGAATTCTCGACGGTCCGCTTCAGCGGCGACAAGTCCAAGGCTGACGCCGTCTATCAGGGCATGACCCCGCTCTCCGCCGACGATGTGGCGCTGACCGTGGAATCGATCCTGCGGCTTCCTGTTCACGTCAATGTGAACACGATCGAGTTGATGCCGGTGCAGCAGGCATTTGCGGGTTTCGCCGTCGATCGCGGCTGATGGAGCCTATCCGGCAATAAACCGTTTCAAGCATATGAAGAGACGGTTTAAAAACAAACCGCGCTATGCGTCGCTCGCGGAGTTTTACCCGCATTACCTCGCCGAGCATTCGAACCCCGTCAGTCGCGCGCTCCATATTGCTGGAACTGGCGGTGTCATTGCACTCGCCATAGCAGCGGTTGCGACGAAAAGACCACGGCTGCTGCTCGCCATGCCGCTGGCCGGATATGGCATGGCCTGGCTCGGCCATTTCATGTTCGAACGCAACAAGCCGGCGACGTTCAGGCAGCCCTTATACAGCCTGGCTTCCGACTTTCTGATGTTCCGGGATGTCTTGTTGCGGCAACTCCCACCGCCGCCCACGGAAGACGAGGCGTAACGCTCGCGAATAGTGGTGCCCCTGGCCGGAATCGAACCAGCACTCCTTTCGGAACTCGATTTTGAGTCGAGCGCGTCTACCAATTTCACCACAGGGGCCCTGTGTCCGGGTGCTGACTAGCCGACCGATAAAGGCTCCGCAAGATTGCTCAGTTGCGCGGGGCCTGACGGCGATAGCTGAGCGCCTCGGCGACATGGATGCGGCCGACACCCTCCGCGCCCGCCAGATCAGCGATCGTGCGTGCCACCCGCATGACGCGATGATAGCCGCGCGCGGATAGCCGCATCGCCTCGGCCGCCTGTGCGAGAAGCTTGCGGCCTGGCTCGTCGGGCGTCGCGATTTCATCCAGCAATGCGCCGTCGGCCTCGGCATTCGTGCGCACGCCATGGCCATTGAAACGCCGCGTCTGGATATCGCGCGCGGCCTTCACCCGTGCCGCGACCTCCTTCGATCCTTCGGCCGGAGGGGGCAGCACCAGATCCGCCGCGCTGACCCCCGCCACCTCGACATGCAGGTCGATCCGGTCGAGCATCGGCCCGGAGACCTTCGCCTGATAATCGGCGGCGCAGCGCGGCGCCCGCGAACAGGCCAGCGCGGCATCGCCAAGATGGCCGCACCGACAGGGGTTCATCGCCGCCACAAGCTGGACTCGCGCCGGAAAGGTCACATGCACATTGGCGCGCGCGACGGCGACACTGCCGGTCTCGATCGGCTGGCGCAGCGAATCGAGCACCGTGCGCTGGAATTCGGGCAGCTCGTCGAGGAACAGCACGCCGAGATGGGCAAGGCTCACCTCCCCCGGCCGCGCCTTGAGACCGCCGCCGACCAGCGCCGCCATCGACGCCGAATGATGCGGCGCGCGAAACGGACGCGTCCGGATCAGCCGGCCATTGTCCAGCGACCCGGCGACCGACGCGATCATCGAGACTTCAAGCGCCTCGCTGGGCGTCAGTTCCGGCAGGATACCCGGAAGGCAGGACGCCATCAGCGACTTGCCGGCGCCTGGCGGGCCGATCATCAGGAGGTTATGGGCGCCGGCCGCCGCGATCTCGAGCGCCCGCTTGGCGGTTTCCTGACCTTTCACCTGCGCAAGATCAGGGCCGATTGCCGGGGGATCGGCCTCGCCCGGCTGGGGCGCCGGAAGCTGGGCGCCGCCCTTGAAATGGTTGAGCAATGTCAGCAGGTCAGGCGCGCCAACCACCTCGACCGTCCCCGCCCACGCGGCCTCCGCACCTTGCACGGCCGGGCAGATCAGCCCTTGCTCCTGTTCCGAGGCATGCAGGGCAGCGAGCAGGACGCCTGGCACCGGCGCGACCCGTCCATCCAGCCCAAGCTCGCCCACGACCACATAGCCAGCGAGCGTCTCGGCATCGATCACCCCCATCGCGCCGAGCAGGCCCAATGCGATCGGCAAATCATAATGCGATCCTTCCTTGGGAAGATCGGCGGGGGAAAGATTGACGACGATACGCTTGGGCGGCAGCGCAAGGCCGATCGCGATCAGGGCGCCGCGCACCCGTTCCCGGCTTTCGGCCACTGCCTTGTCCGGGAGACCGACGACGACGAACGCCGGCAGACCGCTGGCGATCTGCACCTGCACCTCGATCGCGCGCGCTTCCAAGCCCAGGAACGCGACCGTAGACACCAGCGCAACCATCAATCGTCCCCCAGCCCCGCGCATCCTCTGCCGCGAAGATTGACTTGTCGCAAGACTTTGCCTATCGGCCCCAGCATCAGCGGCCGCCCGCAACGGCGGCCTTTTTACGTTCAGATCGCAGGGAATGATCTATGAAGCGCACCTTCCAGCCGAGCAACCTCGTGCGCAAGCGCCGTCACGGCTTCCGCAGCCGCTCCGCGACGCCGGGTGGCCGCAAGGTCCTCGCCGCGCGCCGCGCGCGTGGCCGCAAGACCCTCTCGGCCTGAGCAAAGCCCCCATTCAGACGATTAGCCGCCGCGCGGATTTCCTCGCGGCGAACGGTGCCCGGCGCGTTGCGATGCCCGGTTTCGTGCTGCTCGTGCGCATGCGCGCGGATGGCAATCCCGCCATGCGCCTCGGCATCACCGTCACCAAGAAGATCGGCAACGCCGTGGTTCGCAACCGCATGAAGCGGCGATTTCGCTCGCTCGCGCGCGAAATGCTGCCTGAGGGCGGGTTGAACGGCGCGGATCATATCCTGATCGGCCGCGCCGGCGGCGTCGAACGCGATTTCGATGATTTGAAGCGCGAATTGGGAAAAGCCCTGGGCAAGGCAACACGATGATCGCCCGCGCGCTGATCGGGATCGCCCGCTTCTGGCAGCGCTGGCCTTCCGCGATCCTGCCGCCGACCTGTCGTTATCAGCCATCCTGTTCGGCCTATACGATCGAGGCGCTTTCACGCTATGGGGCGTACAAGGGCGGCTGGCTTGCCCTGCGTCGCGTTTTCAGATGCCATCCGTTCGGCGGGCATGGCTATGATCCTGTTCCATGAATTGAGGAAAAGACCGGGTGGATAATCAGCGCAACATGATCCTGGCGATCGTGCTGTCAGCAATCGTGCTGATCGGCTGGAGCTTTGCGTCCAGTCATTTCTTTCCGGCCGCCAACCCTCCCGTGACCAGGATCGTGGATGGCAAGGAAAAGGTCATCGCCAATCCATCGGCCGATCCCGCCGCCGATTCGCCCTCCGCGATTCGCGATCGCCGGATCGTGCTGGCCGAAACGCCGCGCGTGATAATCAAGACGCCGCTGCTGTCCGGCTCGATCAATCTCAAGGGCGCGCGGATAGACGATCTTGTGCTCACCAATTATCGCGAGACCATCAAGAAGGATTCGCCGCCCATTCGGCTGCTGTCGCCCGGCGGCGCGCCTGACGCCTATTTCGCGGGCTTCGGCTGGAGCGGCGACGGCGTCGCCCTGCCCGACCCTGATACGGTCTGGACGGCAAGCGGCAAGGAACTCACGCCGACCACGCCGGTGCTGCTGAGCTGGATCAATCCGACGGGTCAGACCTTCACGCTGAAGATGTCGGTCGACGAAAAATATCTCTTCACGATCGATCAGACCGTCACCAACAGAGGCGGCGCGCCAGTCGCGGTTCGCCCCTATGCGCTGGTTTCCCGCGTCGGAATCTCCAAGGATCCCGACAGCTGGACAATGCACACCGGCCCGATCGGCGTGTTCGACAATGTCGCAAACTATGACGTGAATTTCGAAGACGTGGACGAAGGCGGAGCTTCGGGCGTCCAGCTTGCCAATCCGAACTGGCTCGGTTTCGGCGATAAATATTGGCTGACCGCGCTCGTTCCCGCGCAGACGAAAGACGTCTCCGCCGCTTTCCGCGCCGGATCGGGCAAACGCTACCAGGCCGAACTGGCCGGCGCGCCATCGATCCTCCCGGCGGGCAAGGCGGTCACTGTCTCGCAACACCTCTTTGCCGGCGCAAAGGAAGTGCTGGTGCTCGACGGCTACGAGAAGGAACGCGGCATCGTCCAGTTCGACAAGTCGATCGACTGGGGCTGGTTCTACTGGTTCGAGCGGCCGATCTTCTGGGTGCTCGACCAGCTTTTCCGGCTCGTCGGGAATTTCGGCGTGGCGATCATGCTGCTGACGCTGCTGGTGCGCGGGCTGATGTTCCCGATCGCGCAGAAGCAGTTCCATTCGATGGCGGCGATGCGCGTCGTCCAGCCCAAGATGAAGGCGCTGCAGGACAAGCATAAGGGCGACAAAGCCAAGCTCCAGCAGGAGATGATGGCGCTCTATCAATCCGAGAAGATCAACCCGCTTGCCGGTTGTTTGCCGATCTTCCTGCAGATTCCAGTCTTCTATGCGCTCTACAAGGTGCTGATGCTCTCGATCGAGATGCGTCACCAGCCGTTCGTGCTGTGGATCAAGGACTTGTCCGCGCCCGATCCGCTGACCCCAATCAACCTGTTCGGGCTGCTGCCGTTCGAGCCGCCGTCTTTCCTGCACCTTGGCATCCTGCCGATCCTGCTTGGGATCACCATGTATCTCCAGTTCAAGCTCAATCCTCAGCCGATGGACGAAGCGCAAAAGCAGGTTTTCGCGATCATGCCCTGGATCCTGATGTTCGTGATGGCGCCGTTCGCGGCCGGGCTGCAGCTCTACTGGGTGGTTTCGAACGTGCTGACCATCCTGCAGCAGAAGTGGCTATACAGCCGCCATCCGGGCATGCAGGAAGCAATCGCGAAGTGACTGGCGAACCCGAGCCGTCCGATCTCGTCGAGACGGCCCGGAGGATCTTCGCCGGGCCGATCAGCTTCCTGAAATCAGCGCCGCAGCTGCAATTTCTGCCGGATCCCGACTATCCCGAGGTCGCATTTGCGGGGCGGTCGAATGTCGGCAAATCATCGCTGCTCAATGCGCTGACCAACCGCAACGGGCTTGCGCGGACGTCGAACACGCCGGGCCGCACGCAGGAACTGAACTTCTTCGATGTGGGCGAGCCCCAGTTGTTCCGGCTGGTCGACATGCCGGGATATGGCTTCGCAAAGGCGCCCAAGGACGTCGTCAAGAAGTGGCGTTTCCTTGTGAACGATTACCTGCGCGGCCGTGTCGTGCTGAAGCGGGCGCTGGTGTTGATCGACGCGCGCCACGGCATCAAGGATGTCGATCGCGAAGTCATGAAGATGCTGGACGATGCAGCCGTCAGCTACCGCGTCGTTCTTACCAAGATCGACAAGATCAAACCGACCGAACTCGAAAAGACGCACGCCGCCACCGTCGCGGAGGCGCGCACCCGCCCCGCCGCGCACCCGGAGGTGATTGCAACCTCGAGCGAGACCGGGCAGGGCATGGCCGAACTCCGCGCTGCGGTGGTCGAGGCAATCGGATAGGAGGCTGGCCTTGCTGAAACTGTTCATCGGCAACAAGGCCTATAGCAGCTGGTCACTGCGCGGCTGGCTGGCCGTCAAGCAATCCGGCCTGCCATTCGAGGAAATCGTTGTCCCGCTCTATGACGAGGAATGGAACCGCCGCCGTGAGGGCGACGAATTCGCCCCCTCCTCCGGCAAGGTGCCGATTCTGTGGGACGAAGAGGCGGTCGTCTGGGATTCGCTGGCGATCATTGAATATCTTGCCGAGAAGGCGGGCCGCGAGAAATTCTGGCCCGAAGACAATATAGCCCGCGCGATGGCGCGATCGATGGCGGCCGAGATGCATTCGAGCTTCGCCAACCTGCGCCGCGAATGTCCGATGAACATCCGCAACCGCTATCCGGCGAGGCCCCTGCCCGCCGAGGTTCAGGCCGACATCATTCGCGTGGTCTCGCTCTGGGCGGAGGCGCGCTCGCGTTTCGGCTCAAGCGGCGATTTTCTGTTCGGCGAGTTCGGCGCGGCCGATATCATGTACGCCCCGGTCGTCTCCCGCTTCGCAACCTATTCGATCGATCTGCCGCGCTTCGCCGCCGCCTATGCCCAGTCAGTGATCTCGCATCCCTTCGTGCAGGACTGGATCGCCGCCGCGCAGGAAGAGCCCTGGGTGATCGAGAAGTTCGAGCAGGCGGTCGATCAATAGGGCGTGCCGTCCTTATGGGTGTACCCGCCCGTAGCCATATCAACCGCCAGATCGATGTCCGGATAATGGCAATTGCCATTGCTGCCCCTGGCGCCAACCACGAGGTATTTTGCGGGTAGTTCGCTCCGGTTGATCAAGTGATGGCCGTTCGGAACATTCTTGCGGAAGACCGCGCATTCACCGGCTTTAATCGGCGTTTCGCCGCCATCCTCGATCAACACTGCCTCGCCTTCCAGCATGTAGAGGAATTCATCTTCAGCTTCATGCCAATGTCGCTGGCTTGACCATCCGCCTGGTAACAGGGTGATGATCTGCACGCCAAAATCATCGAGCCCCAAGGGTCCCGTCAGCCGCTGAGATAGCCGACCTTCAACTGCCTTCGCGAAAATCCCGGGATAGCCAGTCGATGAAACGGGCGGGACCTGATCGAGATCGAATTTCGGCATGACTGGCTCCGTGCTTGGCAAGGCTGGGGCCGGACGCTACGCCCGCGTCATGACCATCGCAACCGATCCCGTCGAGCTCACCAAGCGGCTGATTGCGTGCCCCAGCGTCACTCCAACTGACGCGGGCGCAAACGAAGTCGTGGCATCTGCGCTGGAGGCGATCGGCTTCACGGTGCACCGGCTTGTCAGGGGCGAGACGCCTGACGGCCCGATCCACAATCTCTTCGCAAGCCGGGGCAGCGGCTGCCCGCATTTCGCCTTTGCTGGCCATACCGATGTCGTTCCTCCCGGCGACGGCTGGTCCACCGACCCATTCACCCCGACCGTGCAGGGCGGCCTCCTCCATGGGCGGGGCGCTGTTGATATGAAGAGCGCGATCGCCGCCTTCATATCAGCTGCGGCCGAAGTGACGAACCATCCCGGCACGCTCAGCTTCATCATCACCGGCGACGAGGAAGGCCCCGCCACCTACGGCACCCCGGCGATAATCGACTGGATGAACGAGCAGGATATCTGCCCGGATCTCTGCCTGGTCGGTGAACCGACTTCGGTCGCGCGGCTCGGCGACGTGGTGAAGATCGGCCGGCGCGGCTCGGTCAACATGTGGATTGATGTGCTGGGCATGCAAGGCCATGTCGCTTACCCCCACCTCGCCGACAATCCGGTCACGCGGCTGGTCAGGGCGCTCGACGCCATCACGGCGATCGAGCTTGATGACGGATCGGAATGGTTCCAGCCGAGCAATCTCGAGATCACTGATCTGACCGTCGGCAACCCGGCGCATAATGTGATCCCGGCCAAGGCCAGCGCGCGCCTCAATATCCGCTTCAACGATCTGCACAGCGGCACGGAACTGGCCGAAAAGATTCGCAACACCCTGCTGATCCACGCACCCGACGCAAAGTTGACGGTCAAGGTCTCGGGCGAATCCTTCCTGACCGAACCGGGTTCCCTTTCCGATCTGGTTTCGGCCGCCATCCGTGAAGAAACCGGCCTTGATCCCGAGCTGTCGACCAGTGGTGGAACGTCCGACGCCCGTTTTCTGCGTGCGCTATGCCCGGTGATCGAGTTCGGCCTGCCCAATGCGACGATGCATAAGCTCGACGAGGCAGTCGCCATCGCAGACATCCATGCGCTTCAGCGCATCTATGCCCGGATCATCCGCTCCGCGCTCGGCGCAGGATGACGTAGAGAGCGCCCGTCCCGCCATGCCGCGGATGAGCGTTGCGAACAGCCGCGATCTGCCCGGCATGACGTGAGGAACCGAGCCAGTCGCCAATCGCGGCCCGGATCAGGCCACGCCGGTGCGGCGCCGGATCGCGCGGGGGTTTGCCGGTGATGACCAGCAACACCCGCACACCTTCCAGAACAGCGCGTTCCAGTGCCTGATCGAGCATATTATGTGCGCTGGCCAGCGTATGCCCGTGCAGGTCGATGCTGCGATCCGGCATCACGACGCCGCGCCGTAGCCGCCTGTCCCACCCGCCATCGAGCGTGTCTGATGATTTCGTCACCCCAGCGGAGGCTGGGGTCCATGTCTCTGCCGGCTTGGCGGCGGCAGTGGGGGATAGAGCGATAGACTCCAGCCTCCGCTGGGGTGACGGCAAGGAAACTGCGACCTGCTCCATCCGCCCTTCCAACCGCCGCACGCTGGCGGCGACCTTGGCCCAGATTTCTGCTTCTTCAGGGCTGAGCCGGCGATCCGCCATTGCCGCCACTGCTGATGCGCGCCACTGTCCCGATCGGCAGCAGCAGCCAGGCGCGCCCGCGCGCCGACATGCCGCCTGCCGTTGTCCGTGCCTGCTGCCCCGCGCCCCAGAAGGTGTCGAAGCGGTTTGCGCCCTTGATCGCGCCGCCGGTGTCCTGCGCGACCCACATCCCGTTCGCCTCCGGACGATCCATCCCTGACAACAATATCGGCGCGCCGAGCGGCACGAAGGCGGGGTCAGCCGCCACCGTCACGCGAGGCATCACCTCGACACCCAAGGCACCGACCGGCCCACCAGGCAGCTCTCGAAAAAAGACGAAGCTCTTGTTCTGCTCCATGATCGACCGGCCACCGTCCGGTTGCGCGCGCAGATAACTCATGATGCCGTCCATCGACGCCTGGCCAGGTTGCAGCACTCCCTGAGCTCGCAGCATCCCGCCAATGCCCACATAGTCGCGGCCATTCTGCCCGTCATAGCCGACCCCTATGATGCTGCCGTCGGGCAACCGAAGCCGGCCTGACCCCTGAATCTGCAGGAAGAAGAACTCGATCGGATCAGCTGCCCACGCGATCTCGAGGCCCTTGCCGGAGAGCCGGCCTGATTCGATTTGCGCCCGGTCATAATAGGGGACGAAATTACTCCCCTCGACACGGCCGCGGATTTTCTTGCCCTTGAGACTTTCCGAAAACGGCCCGAGATCGACGTCGATCAGGTCTGGAGGCCGTCGATAGATCGGAGTGTAATAGCCCGACTGCAAGGTCCGCGACGCTGCGATTTCAGGCTCATAATAGCCGGTGACGAAGGCGTTGCCGTCGCCAATCACCGCAGTCTCGAAATAGGCGGAGAAAAAACCCAGCCCATTGCCATCGGGCCACGAGGGTGCTGCCTGGCAGGCGTTTATCCAATCCCGCGGACTGGTCAGCCCCGATGTGTCGGTCCGTTTGGTAAGTGTCCCGCAGCTGGATCGAAACGCCGCGAGGGCCCCTTTCGCGTTGTCAGCGGAAATACCCAGCTCAGCTACCGATGGCCCCGCGGCAATGGGCGCGCTGCGTGCCGTAGGCGTTACCGTAGGCGCGGAAGGTTTAGAAGCGGAGGGCGGAGGTGCAGGCCGTGGCGCAGGGATCGCGGGCCGCTGGGACGATGGAACCGGGGGTGCGGAAGGCGGCGGCGCCTGAGTTTGGGGAACCACCGCGCAAGCCGAGAGCGCCAGCGCCAGAGCCGGCCATAACCCCCGCTTCATGACGCTCACACGGCCTCGTCGGTTTCGACCAGTACCCAGTTGGGATCGGAAGCGCCGAGATGGCGGCTGAACGTCCAGACATCATGGGTCGGAACGGCATCAGTTAGCGAACCCGCCACCACATCGCCGTTGGTGTCGCGCGTGATGGCGGCGATATCGGCATCGAAGCGGACGGTGACATACGCCATTTGGCCGCTTGTCCGCGCCCGATCGATCACTGCGCGCTCGATCGATACCAGCCGGTTATCAAGGACGTGGCCGGCCTCTTTCCGCGCCGTGATCGCCTGTCCGAACGCATCGCGCACGTCGCCATCGACCAGACGCTCAAGCTCTTCCTCATCCCCACGCCAGAAGGCTTCGAGGATCATGCGATAGGCAGCCTTCGCGCCCTGCAGGAACTGCGCCCCATCGAACGAACGAT
>CAYLIK010000105.1:0-11062 GCA_964383565.1 uncultured Sphingomonadaceae bacterium | reverse complement strand
CATTGCTGCAGCAGATGTTGGCGGGGCGGTGACGCCGGACAATTTCGGCCTGTCGGCGGCGCGTCTTGCGGGGTTGGCCGGCGCTGTGCTGGGATGGCGGCCGGAGGAGTTCTGGTCTGCCACGCCCGCAGAACTATTGTCTATTTTACAGTGTCTTGCTGCGCAGCATGAACCGGACGTGCGGGCTGGCGCTGGTGACCTTTATCGCATGATGGAGAGATTTCCCGATGGATGAAGAGATCGACCGGCTGGTGGTCAGCGTGCGCGCCGACACCGGCGGGTTCGCGCGCGACGTGGCCGCGATGCGGGGCGCGTTCGAGGATGGGCTGGGTGGCGCTGCGGCGCGGACCGGGGATTTGATCGAAGGCGCGCTGCTGCGGGCGGTGCGGAGCGGCAAGCTGGGGTTCGACGATCTCAAGCGGGTCGCTCTTTCGGCGATGAACGAGATCGCGGCGGGCGCGCTCAGATCAGGCATTGGTGCGGCCACGGGCGGAGGCGGTGGGCTGTTATCGCTCGCGACCAGCGCAATCGGATCGCTGCTTGGGTTGCCGGGGCGGGCCACGGGCGGGCCGGTGGCGCCTGGTCGGGCCTATGTGGTCGGCGAGCGGGGGCCGGAGCTGTTCATGCCGACGTCGAGCGGGCGGGTGGTTGCGCCCTCATCCGGGGGCGGGCGCGATGTGCGGGTGTCGGTGACGATCAATGCGCCGGGCGGGGATGCGGGCGGGGCGCTGGCGCGGTCCTCACGGCAGGTGGCGCGGGCAGTGCGCGCGGCGATCGAGGCGGCGGACTAGCGGAAGAAGACTACCGAGATCGCCATCAGGCCAGCAATCGACGCCAACAGCGCCAAGGTGCTGCTGCGCCGAGGCCCGGGACCACGGCCGCTTCTGCCGGGCGCGCGCCGGTCGTTCGGAAAGATCGGATATTGGTGTGAGTCGATACGGCGCCGCATAAAGGTGCGGTAGCGCGCGACTCTTAAGGCATTGTGAATCGAGGAGGCGGCAGATGGGGTATTGGCTTGCGCGTGCCGCCGACCAGCAGGAGAAGGGATTCATCAAGCGGTTCGATCCGCGGTTCTGGACGGTCAATTTTCCGCGGCCGATGATGGCGTCGGTCGTCACGGCCGCGCCGGACGCCTTGCGGGTGGATGCGGTTTTCTATCGGGCGGGGGATCTTGCGGGGCTGATCTGGGAGGCTGAGGACGCTCACGATCATCCGCTGCTCGGTTATGAGACGGCGCGGGATTTCCGGACATGCCGGTTGCGCTTCCGGTGGCGGTCGGGCGGGGTGATCGGGCTCTATGCGTTGAACGGGCCGACGCTGACGATCGAGGGACGCGACGAGGCTGGCGATCCCCGTAGCTGGTTCGTGCGGCTATGGAATTATGCCGAGGGTGATCCCGATGATGCGGAGATCGCGCTGGATTTCGCTGACCTTGATGGCGGATTCATTCTGCCCGGTGAGGCTGATCCGGTGTGGGCGGGGGACGTCGACCGGATGTTCATTTCCCTGGCGCCGCCGGGCTATGTCGAGGCGGATGAGACGCCGCTGGGCACGCCAGCCGAGGGCTGGGCTGAGATGAGCGCGATCGTCTGTGAGGGCGGCGGTTCGACGCTCGCGATCGGGGATGCACTGGCGCCGGAGCATGGCTTGCGCATCGCGAGCGGGTTTGACGACAGCTATAATCTGACGCCGGCGCGGCTGCTGCGGAATGTGGTGCAACTCGGCTATCGCGGGCCGATCAATCATTATGTCGGGATGAGCCATTATTTCCGGCTCGGCTGGGATGCGGGCGAAGGCGCGTTTCTCGCGGCTTCGGGGGGCGAGGCGCTCAATGTCGCGTGCGCGGCGTGGCATGCGAACTTTATCACGCTCGCCAAGGCGCTGGGATATGAGGTGATCCTGTCGCTGTCCTACGAATTGTTCGATGCGCATTGCCCCGAGGCGTGGAAGCAGCGGGCGGAAGATGGCTCGCCCGCGCTGACCGGCTGGGTACCACCGTCCACATTGCTCTCGCCGGCGAATGGCGATGCGATGGCGTATTTGCAGATGGTGGCGCGGGCGTTTGTGAGCATAGCGCAGGATGCCGGGGCGGCGGTCAGGTTCCAGATCGGGGAGCCGTGGTGGTGGATCATGTCGGATGGGCGGCCATGCCTCTACGACGATGCGGCGGTGGCGGCATTTGGGGGTAGCCCGGTGTCGATCCCGGATGTGCGGGGCGTGCTGACCGCTCCGCAGAAGGATCTGCTGGATGCGGCGGGGGCGTTGCTTGCGGCCTCGACGGCGGCGCTGACGGCGGCGGTGCTGGATGAGGCGCCCGACGCGGAGACTTTGCTGCTCGTCTATCTGCCGGGCGCGCTCGATCCGGCGGCGCCGGAGGTGCGACGGGCGAACATGCCGCTCGGCTGGGCGGCGCCCGCGTTCGATGTGCTCCAGCTCGAGGATTATGATTGGGTGACGACCGGCAATGAAGGTGCCACGCGGCGGGGGATCGCCACCGCGACCGCGCGGCTCGGCTATCCGGTGGCGGAGCAGCATTATTTCAGCGGGTTCGTGCTGACCGGCGAGGATCGGGCGCAGTGGCGGGCGATCGATCAGGCGGCGGAGGCTGGACGGCGGCGGGGCAGTGCCGAGACCTTTGTCTGGGCGCTGCCGCAGGTGCTGCGCGACGGCTATGTGCATTTCGAGATTGGGGAGGCTGAGGTGCAGGCGTTTGACGATGTCGATTTTCCGATCGCGCTGGGGCAGCATGCAAGCGTGGAGCCGGGTTTTTCGACCGCAGTGGTGACGACCGCGGCCGGGTTCGAGCAGCGCAATTCCGACTGGGCGGATGCGCGGATGCGCTACGATGCGGGGCCGGGCGTGCGGTCCGAGGCGGATATCGAGACGCTGATCGCCTTCTTCCGCGCTCGGCGCGGGGCCGCGCGGGCGTTCCGCTTTCGCGATCCGTTCGATGACAGTTCGAACGGGATGACGGGCGTGCCGGGGGCGGGCGATCAGCTGCTGGGTGAAGGGGACGGGGTGGCGACCCGGTTTCAGCTCGTCAAACGCTATGGCGAGGATGACGAGGCGCAGCTGCGCCGGATTACGCGGCCGGCGGTAGGGAGTGTGATCGTGGCCGTCAATGGCGGGGCGGTGGCGACGGGGTGGAGTCTGGATGATGGCGGCAGCGTGGTGTTCGATCTCGCGCCGGTGGACGGGGCCGCGGTGACGGGGGGATTCCGGTTCGATGTTCCGGTGCGGTTCGAGGAGGACCGGTTGAGCGTGAGCCGGGCGACGTTTCTGGCGGGTGAGGCGGCGAGTGTGGAGTTGGTTGAGGTGCGGGAATAGTTAAGACGGATGTTGGCTTTGACCTACAATGCGATCACCCGTAATGTGGCAACATGAGAATGCCCGCTTATTTAGAAATTCCTCGTGGAATATTCGTGAGCTTGTTTTCATCCGCGATGGGCAGTGTGTCTGGCATGTTAATACTGACCTCTGTCTTTATAAGACCGATGGGGGTAAAAGTTAGCGGATCATCATATGAAATCATATCGAGCCTTCTTGGGTTTATGCCATTTACGCTTTTTGGTTCATTGATCGTGCTTTTGCCTACCTACATCTGGTTTCGTGACAAGGGCTGTTCTACGAGTAAGGTATATCGTTACGTCGTCGTTAGTGGTGTGTTTGGAGCCATAGGAATTATATTTCTCATCTTGCTGGGACTTGGTGGTGTTACTGCACCCGGCAGATTTCCTATAATGCTGTTATTGTGGAGCGCGATCTTCGGATTTTCCACTGCGCTTTGGTGGATTATCGCGCATTATCTCACCCGAAAACGAAAAGTCTAACCGCATAGCATCGAGATCGCCGGACCATGAGAGCTTGCCACGAAATTTGCGGATTTCGGCTTGCTTGCGGAGGCGGGTCTTAAGCTCTTCGGCCGGCATGATCGGAATATACACATAGAAAGTTAAGGTGACGAGATCTCGTTTCAGGTGGGTCTGGCTTCTTCAGCGGACTCACCCACCCCTGACCCCTCCCTTGAAAGGAGGGGGAGTTTTTGAGTTAATTCCGATCCGCCCGCTTCTCTTCCGTAAAATCGAACCTGATCCGGACCCATTCGCCGACCAGGGGTTTGCCGCCGACGCGGGGTGGGCGGACGAGGAATTGCCAGGATGCTTGCCGGAGCGCGCGGGAGAGGCCGGAGCCGGGGGGCGATTCTCCGAGTTCCTGGCAGTCTTCGACGCGATAGCGATCGATCGTCCTGCAGGCGATCATCGCCCAGCCGCTTTCGGTCGCGTAGTCGCGCAGATAAGGCGACATCTCCGCGTCGGTTGGTTCACGATACCATTCGGCATTGTAGAGCTTCTCGCCGTTCGGGCCTTGGCCAACGCTCTGATCGTCGCCGGCGCTGGCGGATGCGCCGCTGTCGGCGCTCGGCCGGGTCGGGCTTGGGGACAGGCGGGAGATGTCTGAGGCGGCGAACTCCTCCGGCGTCAGCACCAGCATGTCGAGTTTCGTGGGCGGTAGCGGGACATCCGGGCGTTTCGGGACGATGATGACGCTTTTCGCGACCGGCGGCGGGCGTTGTTCCTGCTGCTGTTTGGCGGGGGCTTCCTCGCGTTCGGCGGGCAGGAGCGTGACGACGGTGGGGCCGGACTGGCTGCTTTTCGGGCCGCCGGCGTAGAGGCCGAGCCTGAGCAGCATCAGCACCAGAAGGCCGCTGATTGCGAGCGCCACGAGCGCCGCAACGCCCCGGCTGGGGAGCGAACCGCGCGCGCGATAGGATGATTGTCGGATCGACAAAGGACGCATCTATCCGCGCCCTAGCTCACGCGATCCTGCGCCACAATGAACCGATGGAGACAATCGCATGGCCTGGTTTCAGACCGAGCTGACGACGCTTGCCTTTTGCTGGCGGCTGGAGCGGCGGGATGGCGTGGCGTTGGGGTTTACCAGCCATGACCGCGATCTTGAAGTAAGCGGCTTTCGCTATCGGGCGGCGCCGGGGATGGCGCCGTCGGCGATCAGCCGGTCGGATGGGCTGGATGTGGATACGCTGGATGTTTCAGGGGCGCTGACGAGCGATCTGATCAGCGCGGACGATCTGGCGGCGGGGCGCTGGGACGGGGCGCGGCTGCGGCTGATTGCGGTGGACTGGAGCGATCCGGAAGCGGAGCCGCTGTTTCTCGCGCGGGGCGAGCTGGGCGAGGTGGGGACCAGCGACGGCGCGTTCACCGCCGAGCTGCGCGGGCCGACGGCGCTGCTCGACCGACCGGTGGTGGAGGCGACCTCGCCCGAGTGCCGGGCGGAGCTGGGGGACAAGAGGTGCCGGATCGATCTGGCTGGGCGGACGCGCTTCGCACGAATTGCGGCGGTGGTGGATGCGGTCACGGTTGATGTCGATGGAAGCGAGCCTTCGGCCAACGCCTATGGCTATGGGCGGCTGCGGTGGATCGGGGGAGCGAACAGCGGGCTGGCGAGTGCGGTCCTGCGATCGGACGGGGCGCGACTGTTTCTGCGCGAGGCGCCAGCATATGCCGTCGCGGTCGGGACGCTCGTGGAACTGAGCGAGGGGTGCGACAAGATTTTCGCAACCTGCCGCGACCGCTTTGCCAATGGCGTAAATTTCCGGGGCGAGCCGCATCTGCCGGGGGCCGATCTGCTCACCCGCTATCCGGGAGCTTGAGATGACGCCCGAAGAGGTGATCGAATCGGCGCGGCGGTGCGTCGGGGCGCGGTTTCGCACGCAGGGGCGCGATCCGATGAGCGGGCTGGATTGCGCGGGCGTCGCCGGGAGGGCGTTCGACAAGGACCTGCCGCCGGCGCGCTACGGGCTGCGCGGCGATCATGGGCGGGCGATCGCACTTATGGCGGAGGCGATGGGCTTGCGGCCGGTGTTTCCGGGGGAAGCTCGGCCTGGCGATCTGCTGATCGTCGAGGCCGGGCCGGGACAGCTGCACATGGCCATCCTCGTGCCCGGAGGGTTCGTCCATGCCGATGCGCGGTTGCGCAAGGTGGTCGAAGTGCCGGGGCCGCCGCGCTGGCCGGTGCTCGCCGTATGGCGGGGATGCGAGGAAGAGGATTTCTGATGGCGACATTGGTGTTGACCGCTGTCGGGACGCTGGTGGGCGGGCCGATCGGTGGGGCTGTCGGTGCGTTTTTCGGACAGCAGATCGATCAGCGACTGTTTGCGCCCCGGCGGCAGGGACCGATACTGGGCGATCTGAGCGTGCAGGTGTCGCGGTACGGGCAGCCAATCCCGAAGCTGTTCGGCACGATGCGGGTGGCGGGATCGGTGGTCTGGGCGACTGACCTGATCGAGGACAAGCACAAGTCGGGCGGCGGCAAGGGCAAGCCCAAAACGACGACCTACAGCTATTCGGCGTCGTTCGCGGTGCTGCTGTCGGCGCGGCCGATCCGGGCGGTGCATCGCATCTGGGCGGACGGCAAGCTGCTGCGGGGGGAGGCGGGAGACTGGAAGTCGGAGACGGGGGCGTTTCGCCTTTATCTTGGCGATGAAGATCAGGCGGTCGATCCGCTGATCGCGGGGGAGGAGGGAATCGGGAATACGCCGGCCTTTCGAGGTATGGCCTATGCGGTGTTCGAGCATCTCGAACTCGCCGATTTCGCCAATCATATTCCGTCACTGACCTTTGAGGTGGAGGCGGATGCGGGCGATGTCCCCGTGCACGGCATCCTTGTCGAGTTGAGCGAGGGGGCGATCCTGGGGACGGACAGCGTGCCGCTGGGAGGCTTTGCAGCGAGCGGGGACAGCGTGCGTGGGGTGGCCGAGGCTGTCGGGCGCTCGATCGCGCTTTCGCTGCAGGACGATGGCGATGTGTTGCGGCTGGTCGATGATGCGGCTGATCCGCTTTCGCTTGCCGAGGATCAGCTGGGCGCGTCGGCAGAGGGCCGCAGACATGGACGGCACGAGATGGAGCGCTTGGCGGCGGGCGCGCTGCCCGATGAGGTCGCTGTCGCTTATTATGAGCCGGCGCGCGACTATCAGGCTGGGCTGCAGCGGGCGCGGCGGGGCGGGCCGGGGCATCGGGTCGAGCAGATCGAGCTGAGCGCGGCTGTGACCGCCGAAGTCGCCAAGGCGATCGCCGAGCAGCGGCTGGCGGAGAGTTGGGCCGGGCGGGTGCGGCGCACCGTGACGGCACCGTGGGGGATGCTGAACATCCGGCCCGGCGATTTCATCGAAGTCGGCGGCGCGGTGGGGCTGTGGCGCGTGCATGAGGCGGCGCTGGAGAAGATGGTTGTGGTGCTGAAGCTCGCCAGCGTAGCGCCGCGGCCGGGAGAGTTGCCGCCGGCCGAGCCGGGGCGTTCGACCGGATCGGGCGATTTGCCGCATGGCGAGACGATACTCCATCTGCTCGACATTCCGACGATCGAGGATGGGGCGCTGGCCGCGCCGCGCCTGTGGATCGTGGCGGCGGGCACCGAGCCGGGCTGGCGTAGGGCAGGATTGATCGCGAGCAGCGATGGTGGGCTGAGTTATGATGAGCTGGGCGGGACCGCCGCGCCCGGGGTGATAGGTGTGGCGCTGGACGTGCTGAACGAGGGGGCAGCCGAGCTGTTCGACGAGGTGAACAGCGTCGAGGTCGAGCTTTCGCATAGCGGCATGACGCTTGAAGGGCGGAGTGACGATGCATTGATCGGCGGAGCGAACCTTGCGCTGCTCGGCGATGAGCTGATCCAGTTCGGCCGGGTGACGATGACCGCGCCAAATCGCTTCCGGCTGGAGCGGCTGACGCGCGGGCGGCGTGGGACCGAATGGGCGATGGCGGGCCACGCCGTGGGCGACCGCTTCGTGTTGATCGAGGCGGACAGCCTGCTTGCCTGGGATGTGCCGGTCGCCAAGATCGGCGCTGAACTCAGCGTGATCGCGACTGGCGTGGGGGACGGAGCCGGGGTGGAGGCAGGGGTGATGCTGGCCGGCCGGAGCGTCCGCCCGCCCGCGCCAGTGCATCTGCGGCTTGACCGGCTGCCGGACGGCACGCTTCGCTTCGGCTGGACGCGGCGGAGCCGGATCGGCTGGAGCTGGCTTGATGGCGCTGACGTCCCGCTGGGCGAGGAGAGTGAGCGCTATCGGCTGACGATTCAACCGTCCGTGGGCCTGTCCCGCACCGTGGAAACGTCGGTGCCCGTCTATGATTATGATCCGGCGCAGCAGGCCATCGACGGATCGGGCGCCGCGACCGGCGTGACCATTCAGGTAAGCCAGATCGGATCGCTGGCCGCCGCGCTGCCTGAAGCAACTCGCACTTTCTCTTTCTAGGAGCCTGCCATGGCCGAACTGAGCGATCGTCTCTCCCTGCCCTTGCTGAGCACGGGGCAGGCGCAGAAGGAGCTTTATCATAACGAGGCGCTGGCGATCCTCGACCTGCTTGGCCATGCCGCCGTGGAGGATCATGGGATCAACACGCCGCCTTCAACGCCTTCGATCGGACAATGCTGGGTGGTGGGTGCAAGCCCGACTGGCGTCTGGGCGGGCCATGCCGATGCGATCGCCGGCTGGACGAGCGGCGGATGGCGCTTCATCGCACCGCGCGCAGGTATGCTGGTGTGGGATATCGGCGCCGGTTATTGGCTCCATCATGACGGCGGCAATTGGGTTACCGGAGCCTTAACTGCATCAAGCCTGGAAATCGGCGGGGTTCAGGTGGTCGGGAGTCAGTCAGCGGCAATTCCCGACCCGACTGGAGGCAGCTTCACTGACGTTGAGGCGCGTGCTGCGATCACTCTCATTCTGAACGCGCTCCGAACGCATGGCATGATCGCACCATAATTTTTTTCCGAAACGTGCAACCTAATCGTTGGATAGCTGTTTAGCGACCGTCTGCCGGACATTCTGGGCGTGCTTTGTCGTCTCGAATACTGGCTGATGGCGTGATCGTTACTGCACTTGCACGACGAGATCGCTTTGGTTAGTAAGACGCGGTTCCGAAAGGATCGCAGGAAAAAGGGGATTAATATGCGTAAGCTAGCCTTAGTGGCCGTGCTCGCTTCAACGGCGCTCGCTACGCCTGCCATGGCACGCGACAACGCGTGGTATGTGGGTATCGAAGGCGGCGGCATGATCGTGGAGGATGTCGATTTCGACATCACCGATTCTGTTACCGGCGTTAAGACGAACAATGCCTCGACCGCCGACTTCAAGACCGGCTATGATGTCGATGGCTTGATCGGTTATGACTTTGGCATGTTCCGGCTCGAAGCTGAAACCGGCTACAAGCGCTCCAAGCTTAAGGGCTATTCGTCGACCTTGCCGATCTCGGATGGTCTTACGCCGCCGCTTCCGGCAGGCGCCTATGATGCGTCTGGCAAGCTCAGCGTCCTTAGCTTCATGCTCAACGGCTTGCTCGACTTCGGTCCTGATGACGGCCTGGGCGGCTATGTCGGCGGTGGCGCCGGTATCGCGAAAGTCTGGGAAACCAAGTTCAAGACCGCTGACTCGGCAACAGCAGGCGGCGGTTCGTTCGTAAGCGATTCCGACACCGGGTTCGCCTGGCAGGCAATCGCGGGCGTTCGTTTTCCGGTCAGTACCAATGTCGACTTCGGCCTGAAGTATCGTTTCTTCAATGCCCAGGGCGTGAAGACGGTCGGCAAATATTCGCCTGACGAATTTGATGGCCGTGTCCGCACCCACAGCTTGCTCGCAAGCCTGGTGTACAACTTCGGTGAGCCGGCCGCACCGCCGCCTCCGCCGCCTCCGCCTCCGCCTGAGCCGGCTCCTCCGCCGCCTCCGCCGCCACCGCCGCCTGCGGCTGTGCCGGGACCGTTCATCATCTTCTTTGACTTCGACAAGTCGAACATTACGCCGGAAGCCGCGTCCATCCTGGACAACGCCGCTCAGGCTTACTCGACGACTGGTCAGGCTCAGGTGATGCTGGCGGGCCACGCCGATAAATCGGGTGGCGATGACTATAACGTCGCGCTGTCACAGCGTCGCGCTGATGCCGCCAAGGCCTATCTGGTCGGTAAGGGCGTCCCCGAGACCGCAGTCGGAACCGAAGCGTTCGGTGAAAGCCGTCCGCTGGTCGAGACCGCCGACGGTGTGCGCGAGCCTCAGAACCGTCGCGTGGAAATCACGTTCGGGCCTGGCTCGGGCAGCTGATAATCCGCCATCGCACCCGCGATGGATAAATTGGGGAGCTGGTCGAAAGACTGGCTCCCTTTTTCTTTGTACGGAATAAATCCTCCCTGTGCGGAGCACGGGGAGGGGGACCGTTCGGCGAAGCCGAATGGTGGAGGGGCAGCGTCTTGTCGATGGCGCGATGCCCTTCACCATGCTGCGCATGGTCCCCCTTCCCATCTACGATAGGGAGGATTTTGGTTCGCGCGGTGAAGCTAGCGCTCTCCTGCTTTCACTGAAGAGCAAGTCGGGTGGTCTTGGCTCTAGAGCGTCCAGCTGTCCACGCCGGGCGGCAGGCGATCACGCCACATCGCCTTGAGATCGGCGACCAGCCCGTCCCCCGCAACCAACGCTGTGAGGGTGTCGGTGTCCAGTGCGCGATATGCGGCGTGCGGCACGGCGCCCAGAACCACATCATAGCTGCGGTTCAGCGCATCGGTGTCGATCCGCAGCCCATATTCGTGAACGGCTTCGTCCGCGTCCGCCAGGGGATCGTGGATGGTGATGTCGTGGCCGAGCCATTGCAGGCGGCGGATCACGTCGATCACCTTGCTGTTGCGCAGATCCGGCACATCTTCCTTGAAGGTGATGCCGAGCACCAGCACCTTACCGGTCCGGCTGTTGCGGCGAGTGTGGATACAGTCGGCGACCCAGCTTCCCATGCCGTCGTTGATCGAACGACCCGCCAGGATCACGCGGGGCAGATGGCCGACGCTTTGTGCGCAATGGCTGAGATAATAGGGATCGACCCCGATGCAGTGACCGCCGACCAGGCCGGGCTGAAAGCGGAGGAAATTCCACTTGGTGCCCGCCGCTTCGAGCACATCCCACACCGACAGATCGAGCTTGGCGAAGATCTGGGTAATCTCGTTCATGAAGGCGATGTTGATGTCGCGCTGGGCGTTTTCGATCACCTTGGCGGCTTCGGCCGTCTTGATC
>CAYLIK010000104.1:0-11077 GCA_964383565.1 uncultured Sphingomonadaceae bacterium | reverse complement strand
GATTTCGGCATCAAATGGTTTTCGGACGGCGTGCTGAACCTGTCGGCCAACTGCCTCGACCGCCATTTGGAGTCGCGCGGCAACGATATCGCGATCCTGTGGGAAGGCGACGACCCCGCCGAAAGCCGCAAGATCACCTATGCCGAGCTTCACGCCGACGTCTGCCGCTTCGCCAATGTCCTGAAGGCGAATGGCGCGCGCAAGGGCGACCGCATCACCCTCTATCTGCCGATGATCCCCGAGGCCGCGGTGGCGATGCTCGCCTGCGCGCGCATCGGCGCGATCCATTCGATCGTGTTTGCCGGCTTCTCGCCCGATGCGCTCGCCGGCCGCATCCAGGATTGCGATTCAAAGCTGGTCGTCACCGCCGACGAGGGGCTGCGCGGCGGCAAAGCGATCCCGCTCAAGGCCAATGTCGACGAGGCGCTGACCCACTGCACCTCGGTCGAGCGCGTCATCGTCGTCAAGCGCACCGGCAAGGCCGTCGCCACACAAGGTGGCCGCGATGTCTGGTATCATGACGAGATGGCGTCCGCCGCGCCCGAGTGCGCGCCGGAACCGATGAGCGCCGAGGACCCGCTGTTCATCCTCTACACCTCGGGTTCGACCGGCAAGCCCAAGGGCGTGCTGCACACCACCGGCGGCTATCTCGTCTGGGCGTCGATCACCCACCAGCTTATCTTCGACTATCGCCCCGGCGACATCTACTGGTGCGCCGCCGACATCGGCTGGGTCACCGGCCACAGCTATGTCGTCTATGGCCCGCTCGCCAACGGCGCGACCACGCTGATGTTCGAAGGCGTGCCCAACTATCCCGACTTCAGCCGCTTCTGGCAGGTGGTGGACAAGTATAAGGTCAACATCTTCTACGCCGCCCCGACGGCGCTGCGCGCGCTGATGCGCGAGGGCGACGAGTGGGTGAAGAAGACCGACCGTAGCTCGCTCCGCCTGCTCGGTTCGGTCGGCGAGCCGATCAATCCCGAAGCGTGGCTGTGGTATCACAAGGTGGTCGGCGACAGCCGCTGCCCGATCGTCGACACCTGGTGGCAGACCGAGACCGGCGCCGCGATGATCTCGCCCCTGCCCGGCGCGACTGATCTCAAGCCGGGATCCGCCACCAAGCCCTTCTTCGGGGTGAAGCCGCAGATCGTCGATGCCGAGGGCAATGTGCTTGAGGGGGCGACCGAAGGCAATCTGTGCATCACGGACAGCTGGCCCGGCCAGATGCGCACCGTGTGGGGCGATCATGAGCGCTTCTTCCAGACCTACTTCACCACCTACAAGGGCAAATACTTCACCGGCGACGGCTGCCGCCGCGATGCCGACGGCTATTACTGGATCACTGGCCGGGTCGACGACGTGATCAACGTCTCGGGCCACCGCATGGGCACCGCCGAGGTCGAGAGCGCGCTGGTCGCCCACGCCAAGGTGGCCGAGGCCGCAGTGGTCGGCATGCCGCACGAGATCAAGGGGCAGGGCATCTATGCCTATGTGACGCTCAATGCCGGCGAACCCGACAGCGATGCGCTGCGCAAGGAACTGGTCCAGTGGGTGCGCCACGAGATCGGCCCCATCGCCACCCCCGACGCGATCCAGTTCGCCCCCGGCCTCCCCAAGACCCGATCCGGCAAGATCATGCGCCGCATCCTGCGCAAGATCGCCGAAGGCGATACGTCGAACCTCGGCGATACCTCCACCCTCGCCGATCCGACGGTCGTCGATAACCTCGTCGCGAACCGGCAGAGCTGAACTAGCTGCTTTTTCGCATTTGCCTTGTTTAAGCGCCTCCGTCCGCCGGTAACGATGGCTTATTGGCGCTCTAACGATTGGGGCGTGCCCCGATCGGCGAGGTGTCGTCGCAGCGCTGCCTCTTTTTGCCGCGGTGGCGGGTGCCTGCGTGCCAATTGCAGCAAATCTATTTGGGCTATAACTGCGATATCAGAGCACTGGTTAGGATTTGAGCGGCGGCAAGATCACCGAAAGGATCCTTGGATGGCATCTGTAAACTTTGGCGGTGATCTCTCTCGCGTGTGTCGCGACAGACCGTAGCTTTTGCGCTACGGCCTTGAAGTGAGGTTGCTTGCTTCTGCGTGAATTGAAATCGAGCGATCAGAGGGTCGACATGCCAATGGCGAATGCCGCGCGAACCGCTCGTCCCTTTGCGGGAAAACGCTGGGCTTATGTCATTTCGATCGCTGCGGTCGTCGTCGCGGCATTCATGCGCTCGTTGCTGTCGCCCTGGCTCGGTGAAGGATCGCCATTTCTTCTATTCGGTCTCATCGTGTTTATGTCGTCCCAACTCTCGGGACCTGGGGTTGGGGCTCTTACCGCAGCGTTTTCAATCCCCCTTGGCCTTTATTTCCTCCACCCGCATGGGTTAGCGCCATCGGAGTGGAACCAACTGGCACTTTTTCTTTTCGTATCCGCCGCAGTAATTTTGCTCACGACCCTGGAGGACCGCCGCCGCAAACGGATTCTCGTCTCTGAAGCGCAGCGCAGCAAGATGCAGGAGCAGGCGAGTCGTATAGCGACCGAACTGGAGCTGCTCATCGATAGCGCGACAAGCTATGCTATCTGCATGTTGGACGCTGATGGTCGGATCGTAATCTGGAACAGGGGCGCTGAACGTCTCTTTGGGTGGTCTGAATCCGAGGCGTTGGGAAAGGACCATGGGCTGCTGTTTGCTGCAGAAGATCGGGAGGCGGGAGTTCCAGACAGACATCTTGCCGAAGCCAGGGCTAATCACAAATTCGAGGAGCAGGGTTGGCGTGTCCGTAAGGATGGCTCTGAATTCCTGACAAGCACAACGGTCACGGAAATTCGAGACGGAGTGGGAGCGGTGGTTGGCTACGGCAAGGTGATCCGGGATATCACCGAAGAGCAAGCCAATGCTGCTTCGATTGAAGCGCGCGAAATGCATCTGCGCTCGATTCTAGACACCGTTCCAGAAGCCATGGTTGTGATCGACGATCACGGGCTCATAACCTCGTTCAGTTCGACCGCCGAGGAATTGTTCGGCTACTCTCAAACGGAGGTCGCGGGAAAAAATGTCTCGATGCTGATGCCTGCCCCGGATCATGAGGCGCATGACAGCTATCTTGCGCGGTATCGTGCGACAGGTGAGCGCCGCATAATCGGGATTGGGCGGCGGGTAATAGGACGCCGCAAGGACGGCCGGACCTTTCCCCTGGAACTTGCGATTGGAGAGGCAATCGGCGGTGGCAAGCGCGTCTTTACGGGTTTCATGCGGGATCTCACGCGTCGGGAAGAAGCAGACGCGCATTTGCAGCAGTTGCAGGCTGAGCTTCTCCATATATCGCGAGTCAGTGCGATGGGCACGATGGCCTCCACGCTGGCCCATGAACTCAATCAGCCGCTCACGGCCGTCGCCAATTATGTCCAGACCTCAGCCGCACTTTTGAGAAATCCTGACCCGGATACATACGAAACGGTGCGCGAAGCACTTACCGAGGCCGGGGCAGAAGCCCTCCGGGCAGGCGGTATCGTCCAGCGGCTTCGGGATTTCGTCGGACGGGGTGAGATCGATAAAACGGTCGAGCAGGTTCTCAAGCTCATCGAAGACGCCTGTGTGCTCGGTCTGGCGGGCGCGCGCGAAAAAGGCATCACGTATCGGGTCGAAGTTGAACCGGAGATTGGCCCTATCTTTATCGATCGCGTCCAGGTGCAGCAGGTGCTGATCAACCTCGTACGCAACGCTGTCGAGGCTATGGCGCCAATGGGTTCAGGAGAAATCCTAATTTCCGCTGCGACCGCTGAAGATTTCGTCCAGATTACAGTGGCGGACACCGGTCCCGGTCTATCGCAGGATGTTGCTAAACAGCTTTTTCAAGCCTTTGTCAGTACCAAGCGAGACGGAATGGGTCTGGGACTTTCAATCTGCCGCACGATCATTGAGGGTCACGAGGGAAAGATCTGGGCGGAAGAGCGCCCTTCGGGTGGCGCACTTTTTCATTTTACGGTTCCACGTGCAGTGATGGAGAACGCTGATGTCTGAGAAGCGGATTGTCCATCTGGTGGATGACGAGGAAGCGGTTCGAAAATCTGCAAGCTTCATGCTGAAGACATCAGGATATACCGTTCATACGTGGATCAGCGGTGAAGCTTTCCTCAAGGAAATTGGCCACGAAGACGTGGGCTGCGCATTGCTCGATGTTCGCATGCCAGGGATGGACGGGCTCGAAGTCCAGGCTACCATGGCTGCGCGCGGTATATCGATGCCGGTGATCATTCTCACCGGGCACGGTGATATATCGATCGCGGTGCGGGCCATGAAGGCCGGGGCCATCGAATTTATCGAGAAGCCTTTCGACAGGGAGGTGATGTTAGCCGCGGTTGCTGCTGCCTTCGACCAGATTGACGACGCGGAAAAGCACCTCGCCCGGACATCCGATGCCAGGATCAAGCTCGCCGCCCTTACGCCCCGTGAACAGGACGTCCTCGATGGCCTGGCGGCCGGGTTACCGAATAAAACGATTGCGTATGATCTCGGCATCAGCCCACGTACCGTGGAGGTCCATCGGGCCAATCTCATGACCAAGCTGGGCGTTCACAGCTTCTCCGATGCGTTGCGGATCGCATTCGCGGCGGGCCTGGGGTCGGAACGAAATTAGGGAATTTGCGTACATCGCAAGCCTTTCAGATCGGCAAAAATCCGCTGCATCAAATGGGTCGAATGCAGGCGGACTTAAATGCTTGGTGCAGCACATGATGAACGCCCGCCAGAAATCCTGCTGGTGGAAGACGATTCCGGAGTGCGCAGATCGATCTTGATGTTGTTGAAGGCCCATGGCTTGAGCGCCAAGGCCTACGGATCGGGTGCGAGCCTGGCGCAGGACGCCCTGGCGCGGGCCGCGCGGCTGCTGATCGCCGATTGGCAGATGCCGGACATGAACGGGATTGAGGTTCTGGCGTCTTTGCGCGCGACAGGATGGGCCGGCGCTGGCTTGATGCTGACCGGCTATTATGATGCCATCGTTGCTGCAAAAGCCAGACAGGAAGGGTTCCAGGAGGTTCTCCCGAAGCCAGTCCTCGATCATGAGCTCATTGGGACGGTCACAAGGCTACTCAGCGAGCAGCGGGCGAAGGTCGCGGAACAACAAAAACCTGGCTGATGGATTTCAGCACCATTTCTTTTGTCAGTTCTGACGTAACAAGAACGCGTATGGCCTCGTTGGCGCGTCTCTGAAAAGGCATTCCATGACCACGGACCGGAAGCAACACAATGATCCGGGATCTGGCCTAAGCGCTTCGACAGCGCAAACACTGCTGGAAACTGATGGGCCGAACGAGCTTCCACGATCCGATCAACGCTCCACATTTCGAATATTCGCGGAAGTTGTCCGAGAGCCGATGCTGGCGCTCCTCCTTGCCGGCGGAGGCATCTATCTGCTGTTGGGCGATCTCAGCGAGGCGCTCATCCTGTTAGGGTTCGCGACCTTTTCGATTGCCATCACCGTCATCCAGGAAACGCGCACCGAACATGTGCTTGAAGCGTTGCGCGACCTTTCGGCGCCACGGGCGCTCGTGATCCGCGACGGTGTGCGCGTGCGAATTGCCGGGCGCGAGGTCGTATGCGGCGATCTTCTTGTGCTCGATCAGGGTGACCGTGTCGCCGCCGACGCGGTGCTGCTGGCCGCCGATGACCTGCAAACAGATGAGTCGTTACTGACAGGTGAATCCGTGCCTGTGCGGAAGTTAGCGGCTCCCAACGGCCAGGATCTGCAATCGCTACGACCGGGGGGAGAGGACCAGCCGATCATTTATTCGGGCTCGCTTGTGACGCGTGGCAATGGCCTTGCGCGCGTTATCGCGACCGGCCCTCGCACCGAGATCGGAAAAATCGGCCAGTCTTTGGCAATGCTCGATACCGAGCCGCCCCGCTTGCGCCGGGAAACAGCGCGGGTGGTTCGCCTGTGTGCCATCGGCGGCGGGATGGTCGCGGGTCTGGTGGTATTGCTGTTCGGGTTGTTGCGCGGGGGTTGGCTCGACGCTTTTCTCGCCGGCATCGCGATCGGCATGGCGATGCTTCCGGAGGAGTTTCCGGTCGTACTTACCATTTTCCTGGCGATGGGGGCCTGGCGGATCGCCCAGGCAGGCGTGCTGACCCGCCGCGCTGCGGCGATCGAGACCTTGGGATCAGCCACCGTCTTATGCACCGACAAGACCGGCACGCTGACACAAAACCGCATGGCCGTGGCTCAGCTTTGGCTGGCATCGGGTGAAACGGCCATCGTTAATGGGGCTATCAGCGTGGCGCCGCAGTTCCACGACCTGATCGACACCAGCATACTCGCAAGCGCGCCGGTGCCGGTCGATCCGATGGAAGTCGCGTTTCACGAAGCCGGGCAGCATATTCCGGCCCTGATCGATCATCATTCCGGACTTGAACTCGCCCACGTCCACGGTCTGCGGCCTGAACTCCTGGCCATGTCGAATATCTGGCGGCAGGACGACCCTGATGAGGATTACAGGGTCGCGGCAAAGGGTGCGCCCGAAGCCATTGCGACGTTGTGCCAGTTGTCGCCTGACGAACACCAACGTCTGAAAGCGGCCGTCGATGCCATGGCTGAGAGGGGCATGCGTGTGCTGGCAGTAGCAGCTGCATCGGCACGAGCGGATATTCCCCTGCCGGCAACCCAACATGGGCATGACTTTACCTTGCGCGGCCTGATCGGACTTGCCGACCCGTTGCGGGCGAGCGTGCCCGCCGCGGTGGCGGAGTGTCGCCGCGCCGGGATAAAGGTGGTGATGATCACGGGCGATTATGCCGCCACTGCGCGGGCCATTGCCGCGCAAGCGGGGATCGTGGATGGCGATGTCCTCACAGGGGCCGAACTCGGGGCTCTTGACGATGCCCAGCTCGCCGAGCGGTTGAAGACAGTCACCGTTTTCGCCCGCATCATGCCGGAGCAAAAGCTCCGCATTGTCTCCGCGTTCAAAGCGGACGGTGAAGTGGTGGCGATGACAGGTGACGGGGTAAACGATGCCCCCTCGCTCAAGGCAGCCCATATCGGCATCGCGATGGGCGGGCGCGGCACCGATGTGGCGCGCGAAGCCTCTGCGATTGTCCTGCTCGACGATGATTTCGGCTCGATTGTAAAAGCCATAAGATTGGGACGACGGATCTATGACAATATTCGCAAGGCGATGGGGTTCATTTTCGCGGTCCATGTCCCCATCGCGGGATTGGCACTCCTCCCGCTGATATTCGGCCTGCCCATCTTGCTCAGCCCAATCCACATCGCCCTTTTGGAAATGATCATCGATCCGATTTGCGCACTGGTGTTTGAAGCGGAGCGTGAGGAATCTGATCTGATGGACCGCAAACCAAGACCTGCTGGGGAGCCGCTTTTCTCACTGCGGATGATCGGCTGGAGCGTTTTTCAAGGTGGACTGGCATTCGCGATGCTCGCCTCGATATTTCTCGGCGCCAGTTATGTCGGGATGGCCGAAACTGAGGTTCGGGCGCTCACTTTCTTTGCGCTCATTGGCGCGATCCTCGTACTGGTTCTCGTAAACCGGTCGTTCGATACATCGCTTTCGCACGCACTGATGCGGGGTAATCTTGCCCTACGCTATGTCCTGGCGGCGGTGATCGCGACAGGCGCCATCATTCTCCTCGTGCCGTCGATCAGGGCATTGCTCAAATTCGGTCCCCTGCACTTTCCCGATCTTATGTTGGCGGTTGGGGCAGGAGCGTTGCTCCTGTTGATACTTGAGGGGAGCAAGGTGATCGAGAGGCGTCTGAATAGGCTCAGCGTCTAATGAGCGCAGCGGATGCATAATCCGGCTGCAGGCATCGCTTCCAGCCGTTTCGGAGCGATGGCGCCGCCGCATGCGGTGCATGTGCCGTAAGTGCCAGTTTCAAGCCGCCCCAGGGCCCTGGTAATCAGCTCGATTTCAGCCAGCGCGGATTGTTCGACGGCATCCAGCGCTTCGTCGTCCGCTCTATCGATTGCCTGCTCGGCAAAATCGTCGTCCAGCGGTTGCTGTAAATCTGTTTCGATATTGGCGACTTGCGCGCGCAATTCGGCAAGTCGATGGGTAAGCATTTCGCGGATATGATCATGGTCCAGCATCAAGCGGCCTTTCCCCTGAGAATCATGCCGTCGTTAGCTCCCGGAGAACCTGGACCGGGGGTTTCCCTGCTCGCCGAATCGCCAACAAGCGGTTTTGGTAATTTTTGACAAACTGATGATGCGCGCATCGCGCCTCATTGCATTCCGTGCTGCGCTCCATGCTGCGGTGAAACCGGGCTCGCTGCAGCAAATAGGGAATGTCCTTTGTGTTCATGGCGGCCTCCTTCGTCCAAGGTGGCAGCCAGTCGAAAGAGTGTTGTTACGTATTTTTACAAAGGTCGCCGCGACGATCGGAATTATTGGTGATCAGCGTGTTTTGGAGCGAGCTTGCTTATAGCTTTCGAGCACCGCCCGCATGTCTTCGATGGCTCGCTGGCGAATGTTGGCGTCCCGAATAGACGCAAGCTCGCGCTTCAGGCTGGTCGCGAAGTCGGCATAGCTATTTTGCCAGTCCCGGCCCACAGCCTGCTGAAGCTCTGGAGTTCCAGTCTTGATCCGGGTGGCGGTTTTCGTCGCGGACAGGCGATAGACTTCGCCCATCTCCGGGACGATGATCGATGCGCTGGCGTCACCGGATTGAACGAGGCGGCGCAACGTCTCGATGGCCGTGGCCTCGCCATGGGAAAGGAACAGGCTGCCCCTGATCGGCCGCCGCGCTTCGATCCACGCAATAAGATCGTCCTGATCGGCGTGCGCCGAATAGGCCTCGATGTGGCGTATCTGAGCGCGGACGACGATGTCCTCCCCCGAAATGCGGACCCGACCGGCGCCTTCGAGAATGACGCGCCCCAACGATCCTTCCGCCTGGAATCCGACAAAGAGGACGGTGGACTCGCGCCGGAAGAGGTTGTGCTTGAGGTGATGGCGAATACGACCTGCCTCGCACATGCCCGAAGCGGCCATGATGATCGCGCCGGATACGCTGTTCAAGCGAATGGACTCCGCGACATCATTGACGAAATGGAAGGCAGTGTGACGGAAAATATCCTCACCATTGGTATCTTCAAGGGTGCTGGAATATTTTGCAAACACGCTGGTCGCCCGGTTGGCCAGCGGGGAATCGATGAATACCGGGGCCGACGGAATTCTATTAACATCGATCAGTGCGGCGATATCGAGCAGCAGTTCCTGGGTGCGCTCAAGCGCAAACACCGGAATGATCAGGTTTCCTCCCCGGGCCAACGCGGCCTTGATCTCAGCCTCGAGCAGCGTGCGCCGCGCGTTGAGGTCGAGATGGTCGCGCTTGCGGTTTCCATAGGTGGATTCGCAGATGACGTGGTCGAAACTCGCCGGGCTTTCGGGGTCGGGGTGAAACGCCTTATACTCCGGCCCTAGGTCGCCGGAGCACAGCACGCGCGTTCCACCCACCTCGAGTTCGACGGAAGCCGAACCCAGGATGTGCCCGGCATTCCATAACCGCGCTCTGAAGCCGGAAACCGGTTCGAACCATTGTTCCAAATCGACTGGTCGGGTCTGTCGCCAGGCAGCCATCGCGTCCTGCTCGGTATATATCGGCTTGATCTCCGGCTGATCCGCGCGGTCCTTGCGTCGATTTCGGCGCGCCGCTTCGCTTTCCTGGATACGTCCGGCATCAGCCAGCATGAATTCAAGCAAATCTGCCGTGGGAGCAGTGCACCAGATCTGGCCCGTAAAGCCATCGGCCACCAGTTTCGGAAGCAGCCCGCTATGATCGATATGCGCGTGGGTCGGGATCAACGCATCAACCTTTGCAGGATCGAAGGCGAAATCACTTCGGTTGAGTGTCTCCAGCGTTCGCGAGCCCTGGAACAGGCCACAATCTACGAGGATGCGCTTTTCGTGGTGGCAGAATTCCATGCAGGAGCCGGTGACGGTCCGCGCAGCGCCGTGAAATGCAAGTGTGAGGTTATCAGTCATTGTCCCTCATATCGCTGTGACAGCTCCCGTTATGGCTCACATCCCGCGCTGGGATCTGCTATTTGTAGAGCCGGAACCGTCGAGGCATATCATGAACAAACTAAGCTGGACGCTGGGCATTCTTTTAATCGGCCTCACTCCAACCTCGGCCTCGGCCGCATCCCCCGAGCCCGGATTGCAAGTTGCTATCGAAAAATGCTCCGGCTGCCACGCAATAAGGGAGGAAGGCCTGAGCCCTAATCCCCACGCGCCGCCCTTGCGCACCTTGAACACGCGTTACCCTATCGACGCGCTTCGAGAAAACTTCCTCAAAGGAATGGAGGTTGGCCATCAAGACATGCCGATCCTTATTCTGGCCCCGAACGAAGTGACCAACCTGCTTGTATATCTTCGAAGCCTGGATCCCTGCGGCAAGCCATCTTCGGATAAGGCGGCCATGGCTAAATGTTTTGCTCCAATGGCACCCGGCAATAAATAATGTTGAGCGATTAGCTGGCATTGCTCTGAAAATAGAGACTCACCAGAATCCAAAATGTCGAAGGATCTGTGAGCGTCAGCCAAGTTAAGCCCAGCAGGATCAGCAGCGGTGGAAAGAGAAGCACCGCTATAACCCCCGCAGTGATCAGCGCATCGTAATGATGATCCCGCAACGTCACGAGCAAGGGATGCGACGACGCCTTCCGGATCGGCGTTTCGATGGAGGGCGCCGTCGTCATCATTTATGCTTTCTCAATCGCGATCTTTTGCTTGCGAGGGGCCGCCTTCTCATCTTTTGCAAGTGTCAGGGTGAGAACGCCCTTGTCGAATCTCGCCTTGATGCCGTTGGGGTCGACGTCGGCAGGCAGAGCCACCTGGCGCTGAAATGAGCCATAGCGTCGCTCGCTCAACATAAAGCCCTTGTCCTTCCGCTCGCTTTCCACCTTCTTCTCGCCAGAAATGGTCAGCACGCCATCGCCGACGCTTATCTCGACATCATCTTCCTTGAGGCCGGGGAGCTCAGCGGTGAGCTTGTAAGCCCTATCATCCTCGACCATCTCCAGTGCCGGCACAGGGATCGACCCACGGGCGCCAAAATTGAAAAT
>CAYLIK010000103.1:0-11104 GCA_964383565.1 uncultured Sphingomonadaceae bacterium | reverse complement strand
CCGCTTCGTCCCAGACCACTGATTGCGGGCCATCGATCACGGCATCGACTACCTCCTCGCCGCGATGGGCTGGGAGGCAGTGGAGGAAAACCGCCCTGGGCGCAGCCGCCGCCATGATTTCCGGCGTGACCTGATAGGGCATCATCGCGGCCAGCTTTTGCTCGGCATGGTCCTGGCCCATCGAAATCCAGGTGTCCGTCACCACCACATCGGCTCCGGCGACCGCCGCCCTGGGATCACGTTCGAAACGGACATCGCCGCCCCGCTGCTTCGCCTGGCCGATCACGTCAGGCGAGGGATCATAGCCCTCGGGACACGCGACGCGCACACCGAATCCGAGCAGGCTGCCCGCCTCGATGATCGAATGCAGCACATTGTTGCCGTCGCCGAGCCATGCCCACTGCGTGCCGGCAAGCTTCGCGCGATGCTCGATCACGGTCTGAAGATCGGCCATGATCTGGCAGGGATGGCTGTGATCCGTCAGGCCGTTGATCACCGGGATGGTGGCATATGTGGCCATTTCTGTAAGCTTGTCATGATCGTCGGTGCGGATCATTATCGCATCGGCGAAGCCCGAGAGGACACGGGCGGTATCCGCAATGCTCTCGCCCCGGCCAAGCTGGGTGGTGCCGGAATCGAGGATGACCGTCGATCCGCCGAGCTGACGCATCGCCATATCGAACGACACGCGGGTACGGGTCGAGTTCTTCTCGAAGATCATCGCGAGCGTGCGGCCAGCCAGCGGCGCATCCGCATCAGGCTTGCCTTTGGGCCAGCCCGCGCGGGCGGCCTTGCGGGTCATCGCCTCGTCAAGCATCGCGGCGAGCGCATTGCCGCCGGCGTCCGAGAGATCGAGAAAGTGGCGGACGGTCATGAGCTCTTTACCTCATAGCTCCGCGCACCAGCCGACAGGCGCTCGAAGAATTCGCCGACATGGCTTTCATCGATGATCAGCGGCGGCAGGATGCGGACGACATTGTCGCCGGCGGCCACCGTCAGCAGACCATGATTGTCGCGCAGATGGGCAACGAAATCGCGGCTATCGGATTTGAGTTTCAGCCCCAGCATCAATCCCTTGCCGCGCACGCTGTCAAACAGATGGTCATGATTTGGAATCATCTGCTCAAGCCCCGCGCGGATTCTTTCGCCCATCGCGGTGACATTTTCGAGAAAGCCCGGTTCCTGGATGACGTTCAGCACCGCCTCGCCCGCCGCGATGGCAAGCGGGTTGCCGCCATAGGTGGAGCCATGGGTGCCGAAGACCATGCCCTTCGCCGCTTCCTCGGTGGCGAGGCAGGCACCGAGCGGAAAGCCGCCGCCGATGCCCTTGGCGACCGCCATGATATCCGGCGTCACGCCATAATGTTCATATCCCCACATCTTGCCAGTGCGGGCATAACCGCACTGAACCTCATCCAAGATCAGGAGCAGGCCGTTATCGTCGCAGAGCTTGCGAAGGCCGGTCATGAACTCCTGCGTCGCGGGCAGGATGCCGCCCTCGCCCTGGATCGGTTCGAGCAGGAAGCCTGCGGTGGTCTCATCGATAGCGGCCTCTGCGGCGGCAAGATCGTTGAACGCAAGGACCTCGAAACCCGGCAGCAACGGTTCGAACCCGTCCCGCATCTTCGGCTGGTTGGTGGCCGAGATGGTGCCGAGCGTGCGGCCGTGAAAGGCATTGGCGAAGCTGATGATCTTGTGCCGCTCCGGCGCGCCGTTGGCATAATGATAGCGGCGCGCAGTCTTGATCGCGCACTCCACCGCCTCGGCCCCCGAATTGGTGAAGAACACCGTGTCGGCGAAGCTCAGATCGACAAGGCGCTGGGCGAAATGCTCACCCTGCGGGCTGCCGTAAAGATTGGAGACGTGCATCAGCGTCGCCGCCTGATCAGCGATCGCCTTGACCAGCACAGGATGGCCGTGGCCAAGCGCGTTCACCGCAATGCCGCTTGCGAAATCGAGATGGCGGCTGCCGTCCTCACTGATCAGATACGCGCCCTCGCCTCGCACCGGACGCACGCCGCATCTTGGATAGACGGGCATAAGCGCGGTGATCGACATGGCTACCTCCGGAAACGCAAAAAGGCGGCCCCCTGGCCGCCTGACGGAGCGGGCATATAAAGGAGGAGGCCGTTACGCGTCAATTGGTCTAGCGGAAGCACCCGTCGTCAAGATTTGACGATATTCAGCAACCGGACATCGCGGGGATGTTGAAGCCTTAAATTTTTTGGAGCGTTGTGAACGCATGCCCCTCCAACTTCTCGCTTCTATGTCGCGTCGGCGCTGCCTGATTGCGATGACATCCATCACACTGGCGTCGCCGGTTCTCGCCGCCGATCCGGCGCCGTTCGATCTTCCCGGTCCCGGCCTGCACGTCAAAGTGCAGCGTGACGGCGCGACGCTTCCGATCGGGGCGGTGCCGACACTGGCGTCCGGCGATCTTCTGTCGATACAGGCCGATCTGCCGAAGGATCAGGGCGCGAAGTTCCTGCTGTTTTCCACCTTCCTGCGGGGAGCGACCAATCCGCCGCCAAAGAACTGGATCAAGGCGGTGGAAACCTGGAAGCGCAAGGACAAGGACAAGACCTTGTCGCTGAAGGTGCCCGAGGGCGCGAAACAGCTCGTACTCTTTTTCGTGCCCGAGACCGGCGGCGCGGCGGATGCAATCTCCGAGACGGTGCGCGGCCGTCCGGGGGAGTTTGTCCGTGCGACGCAGGCGCTTAACCAGGCGTCGCTCGATCGCTCCCGCCTCGATGCGTTCATGACGGCGATCCAGGCGCAGGGGAATACGCACCCCGAATATCTCCGAACGCTTGCGCCCGCCCTGGCGCGCAGCCTTTCGATGAAGCTCAACGAAGGCTGCCTCGATCGGGTGATCGCGCGCCAGGCGTCCTGCCTGCTCGAAAACCGGGACTCGCTGGTGCTGGGAGACATGCACACCAGTTCGATCGCCGAAACGCTGACCGGCGCGCCGACCGATCTCGCGATGCAGGTTAGTTCGACGCGCGAAGCGGGCTATGGCTATTACACGCCCTATATCGGCATCGTCCGCGATGTGGCGCGCATCTTTGGCGCGTTCAGCAACCCGCAGTTCAATTATCTGCCTACGCTCAGCCTGCGCCGGGACGAGGGCGTGTCGCTGCTGCTGAATGCAGCGCCGTCGTTTCAGAAACCGAAATCCGTTCTCGTGACGGCAATGCCCGCCATCGAAGCCGAACGCCCGCCGCAGCTCCGCAATCTGCAGGAGGGGCCGATCTGCGGAACGCGTCAGGATGTGGTCCTGCCGGTGGACGGCGCGCCGCTCATCTATTCGACCGGCTATGCACGCAAGATGTCGATCAAGGTTACGCCGGCAACCGGAAAGAGCGTCGAGATCCCCGTAGAGGCGCGTGCAGACCGGGGCGGATATGTCCTCAAGTCCTCGATTCCAAAGGCAATATCTGGTTCGGTCAAGGCGCGGCTGCACGGCCATTGGGGCTTTGAGGCGTTCGAAGGACCGGAGTTCAGCTTGCAACTTCCGGGCGCCGAACCATGGCGCCCTGCAGACGACACGCCATTGACGGCCGGGCGCGAAAATCCGGTGACCGTGACCGGCGCGGCACCAGCCTGCGTCGAGAGCATAGCGTTCAAGCAAGGTCGGTCCGCGCCGAAGACGCTGAAGTGGCAGACGCGCGATGCCACGTCGCTGTCGCTCAAAACTGTCGTTGCCAATGCCGACGAAGGCGATCCCGTCCTGCTGATCAAGCAATATGGCGTTGCGGAACCTGTCAGCGTGCCGTTGCGGGTCGCACGGCCTGTCGAACCGCCACCAATACCAGTCGTGACCCCGCCCGCCCCGCCCGCAGGCACCTGATCGATCGCTCTATTCAGCCTCTCGCGCGTCGGTTAGTGGGCCTGCGTGGCGAAGGGGCGACAGCGGAACGGATCACGGAAGCGCAGGCGGCAGGTGCGCAGGCGTACTTCGCAACCGCTGAGGCTGCATGAGATCGTCCTGCTTCTTTCGCTGCCCGCGCTCGCGCTCTATCTCATGGTGCAGAATTGGGACCAGTCTGGCCGACCGAAGACTACGCCATCGCACCTTCTGACGATAGAGGAAGCGCGAGCGCTTAACGATGCGGTGCCTTTCGTGGAAGGGCCACTAAAACCAGCTAAAAGCTATGTCTTCCACGGATCGCCGGCAGCGCGCCTGCAGGCGTCGGAGTGCCTCGCAACGGCGGCTTTATACGAAGCCGGCGACGATGAGCGCGGGCAGAAGGCGGTCATGCAAGTCGTGCTCAACCGTGTTCGCCATCCCGCCTATCCAGGAACGGTGTGCGGCGTGGTGTATCAGGGCGCGGCGCGGCGCACCGGTTGCCAGTTCAGCTTTACCTGCGACGGTTCGCTGCAGCGTCGGCCAGTGAAGAGCGGCTGGGCGGCGGCGCGCAAGCGGGCCAAACGTGCGCTCAACGGCTATGTGTTCGCGGATGTCGGCACGGCGACTCATTACCACACGGACTGGATCGTGCCCTACTGGCGGGATTCGCTCGACAAGATCGCCCAGATCAGAACCCACATCTTCTACAAGGCGCCACGGGCGTGATGTGCGGCCCCGTTCGAAGTCAGTTCATGCTGCGCGGAAAGCGATCGGCGAGCCCCGACTCAAGCCTGAGGATCAATCGATCCAAACCGCCGTCAAACTGCTGCTTCCGATCCTTGGCGTGATCGAGCAGGGACGACCAATATTGCACCGTGTCCCGATGGACGGGCTTCCCCTCATGCCGTCTCAGGCTGTCGATCGCCCGTCGCAAATTGGCTGCGACTGTTCCGCTTAGTTCCAATGCCGCCTCCTGGCTAAAGCCCGCGTTATGACGCAAAGTCGGCAGATCGTCGTTAAGTATGTTCCCGGGCTTCTGGCCGCCCTTCGTCGCCGTTCGCGACCCTATCGTCCGCGATAGGACGGCACACCCTGTTCCGGGAGCCACAGCCCCTCCGGCGGCGCACCGGACTGCCAGAAGACGTCGATCGGAATGCCGCCGCGCGGATACCAGTAACCGCCGATGCGCAGCCATTGCGGCTTCATCTCGTCCACCAGCCGTTCCGCGATGCCGATCGTGCAATCCTCATGGAAGGCGGCATGGTTACGAAAGGCGCCGAGAAACAGCTTGAGCGACTTCGATTCGACGATCGTTTCAGCCGGCACATAATCGATCACGAGATGCGCGAAATCGGGCTGGCCTGTGACCGGACAGAGCGACGTGAATTCCGGAGCCGCGAAACGCACGAGATAAAGCCGTCCCGGCTTTGGGTTGGGAACATAATCGAGCGTTGCGGCTTCGGGGCTCGAAGGCAGTTCGCTGGCGCGGCCAAGATGAAGAGGATCCATTATTGGACTGCTATCCCGCGCGACGCCCCGTTTCAATCGGCTCGACGATTGAACCGTCACGGCAGCGCGGCTAAGCGTCTCGTTGCGCCTGCACAGGAGGAATTTCGGATGGACATATTGGTTTCGACGGATTGGCTGGCCGGGGAGCTTGGCGCGACCGATTTGCGGATTGTGGACGCGAGCTATTTCGCGCTCGATCCCAGCCGCGATCCGCAGGCGGATTATGACGCCGGCCATATTCCCGGCGCGATCTTCCTCAACCTCGCCGACTTGAAGGACAGCAACAATCCCGTCCCCTTCATGCTGCCGCCGGCTGAAAAATTCGCCAGCCGCATGCAGGCGCTTGGCATCGGCGACGGCAATCGCATCGTGCTTTACGACGACACGCCGCACATCACCTCGGCGCGCGCCTGGTGGATGTTCAAGACCTTCGGAAGCCACGATGTCGCGATCCTCGACGGCGGGCTGGCCAAATGGAAGGCCGAAGGGCGGGCGCTGGAAACCGACAAGCCGACTCTCCGCCACCGCCATTTCACCGCCTGGGCCGACAAGGCATCGGTCCGGACGATCGATCAGATGAAGGCGAACGTGGATTCAGGCGCCGAGCAGGTGCTTGACGCGCGTGGAGCCGCTCGCTTCAAGGGCGAGGAGTCCGACCCGCGCGGACTTGCCGACGGCCACATTCCGGGCTCCCAGAACCTTCCCTATGATCGCCTGCTCAATGCGGACGGAACCTGGAAACGCGGCGAAATGCTCAAGGCCGTTTTTGACGAGGCGGGCATCGATCTTTCCAAGCCGCTGGTCACGACCTGCGGCTCTGGCGTGACGGCTGCGGTGCTATTGTTCGGCGCGGCGCTGCTCGGAAAGACGGACACGGCGCTCTATGACGGTTCGTGGAGCGAATGGGGCGCCGATCCCTCGACCCCGAAGGCCCTGGGTGCCTGAGGGACCTCGCCTGACGAGCGACGAAGGCGACCGGCCGGCGACACGGCTGGTGGAGGCCGGCCGCCGCAAGGAATGGACGGCGGGAGTCGTCAACCCGCCGGTATGGCGCGCGTCCACAATCCTGTTCAATGATGTGGCGGATCTGCGCGCGGCGGTAAAAACGCCGAACGACCGGCTTTATTATGGTCGGCGCGGCACCCCGACCCAATGGTCGCTTGCCGACGCACTGACCGAACTGGAACCCGGCGCGGCCGGAACCATGCTCTATCCTTCAGGCGTGGCCGCGATCGCCGGGGCGCTGCAATCCGTGCTGAAGCCCGGCGACGAATTGCTGATGGCCGACAGCGCCTACGATCCAACCCGCGCCTTCTGCACGCATGTCCTGGCGCCGCTCGGCATCACGACGCGTTATTACGATCCCCTGATCGGCGGCGGCATCGTCGACCTGATTTCCGACAAGACACGCGCCATATTCCTTGAGAGCCCCGGCAGTTTGACGATGGAGGTTCAGGATATCCCGGCCATCGTCGCCGTAGCGAGGGAGCGCGGGATCGTGACCCTGATGGACAATACCTGGGCAACACCCCTGCTCTTCCCCGCTATCGCGCGCGGCGTGGATTTCTCGATCCTGTCCTGCACCAAATATATCGGCGGCCATTCGGATCTGATGATGGGGTCGGTCACCACGACATCCGCCTATTGGGACAGGCTGCGGCGCACCGCCCAGCTCCATGGCCAGTGCGTAAGCCCCGACGATGCCTGGCTTGCGGCGCGCGGGCTGCGCACATTGGGCGTCCGTCTCAAGATGCATGAGGAAAACGGCCTGGCCGTGGCGCGCTGGCTCAAGGAGCAGCCGGAGATCGCCCGAGTCCTCCATCCGGCGCTGACCGATTGTCCCGGGCACGAACATTGGCGCCGGGACTTCCACGGGGCGTCGGGCCTGTTCAGCTTCATATTCAATGGCGGCGACGATGCAGCACGCACGCGTTTCATCGACTCGCTCACGCATTTCGGCATCGGATTTTCCTGGGGCGGCTATGAAAGCCTTGCTCTCCCGATCGATCCCGCGTCAGTCAGGACCGCCACGGCCTGGCAAGCGGAAGGGCCGGTGGTTCGGCTGCATATCGGCCTTGAAGATCCCGCAGACCTGATCCGAGATCTGGATAATGGGTTGGAGCGCTTTACCTCGCCATCTCCATGACGCCGAGGGCTGCACATAATTGCAGCACCATATGCGTATCAGATGTGCAGCGCATCATTATATGCTTATTTATTGCGCAATAAGCGTGGCACATATGCAACAATTTCCACCTTTCTAGTGTGTTAATGCAATAACGCTTTTCCTCGACCGATGCTGTGGTGCAAAAACTTGGTGCCTAATAGACAGCCGGACCAGCTTCAAAAGAAGTCCGGCGCTGTTGGTGCAGGGGAGTGATCTGAAACAGAAAAGGGAAAATCACACCATGCGCTTCACCATTCTCGGCATGTCGGCTCTTGCACTGGCAGCTGTCTCGGCTCCTGCTTTCGCGCAGGACGAACCGGCTCCCGCCGTCACCGTCACCGGCAGCGCCACTGTCGTCACCGATTACCGCTTCCGCGGCATTTCGCAGACCTACAAGCAGTTCGCACTGCAGGGCGGCTTCAGCGTCGCACATGAATCGGGTTTCTATGTTGGCACCTGGGGTTCATCGATCGATGACTATGTCGCGTTCGGCAGCGATCAAGAAATCGACTTCTTTGGTGGTTATTCGACCACGGTCGGCGCTGCGACGGTCGATGTCGGCGTGCTGTACTACTACTTTCCGGGTTCGGGCGGCAACGCGACCGACTTCATTGAGCCCTATGCCAGCGTGAAGGGCACCTTTGGCCCGGTCACGGCGAAGATCGGCGCAACCTACGCTCCCAAGCAGAACGCGCTTGATTATGGCTTCGGCAAGGAAACCGGCTTCTACGCTTATGGTGACCTGTCGGGTGCGGTGGGCCCGGTCACCCTAACCGGTCACCTTGGCCACAGCTTCTCGCGTAATGTTGCCACCTTCGGCACGAAGTACACCGATTGGAGCGTCGGCGCTTCCTACACGTGGAACCATCTGACCTTCGGTGTCAGCTATGTCGACACGGACAAGGATCTGTTCGTCGGAACGCGCAACGTCTCCAAGGCGGGTGTCGTCGGTTCGATCGGCGTTTCCTTCTAAGTTCGTTCGTAGTAAGCGTACAAATGGGGCTGCGGAGCAATTCGCAGCCCTTTTTGTTGTCCGCAAGCACAGCGCTTTGTTAACCAACTGCGGAGAAAAGGCCCTCTGTCGGCAAGGACGAGGGTCGAATGCGATTTCCCATCTGGATGGCATTGGCGCTGGCCGGCCTCGGCTCGGCGGCGGGAGCTGTTGACCTGCCCGGCACAGGCTTGTCGCTGTCGGGAAACGCTACCCTTCTTTCCGATTATCGGTTTCGCGGCATTTCCCAAACCGGGAACGACCCGGCCCTGCAGGCGGAGCTTTCGCTTTCGCATCCAAGCGGCCTGTATGTGTCGGCCTGGGCCTCGACGATCGATCTCTACGACAGTGATCCTGCCTCAAGCTTCAAGGGCGGCCACGATCTTGAAATCGACGGAGCCGCCGGTTGGGCCGGCGATCTCGCCCCCGGCGTCAGCGCGGACCTCAACATCAACTATTACACCTATCCGGGCGTTTCCGGCCCGACCAATTATGTCGAAGCCTTTGCCGAGGTCGCTTTCGCGCTCGGCCCGCTGGGCGCCAAGATCGGCGGCGGCTATTTCCCTGACCAGAAGGCAACGGCCGATGACGGAACCTGGCTCTACGCCGAAGCCTCGGGTGATCTGCCCGGCGCTTTGACGTTCACTGGTCATGTCGGACGACAATATTTCGGCCGCAATTTTGGGTCGGATGCAGACTATTGGGAGTGGTCGATCGGCCTTAGCCGCGATTTCGGACCGCTGTCCGCCAGCCTCAGTTATATTGACACCGATCTGGCAAAGGGCTTGAACGCCGGCGCGACGCTGGTCGCCTCGCTCGGCGTCAGTTTCTGACCGCGCAAGAAGGGGAATATAGCTGCGCACCGGCCTGCTTGGCGGATCGTTCAACCCCGGTCATTCGGGGCATCGCCGGATCGCGCTCGGCGCGATCGACGCGCTGGGACTCGATCAGCTCTGGCTGCTCGTCTCTCCGGGCAACCCGCTCAAGGACAAGGCGCGCGACATGGCGCCCCTGCCCGCGCGGCTGGCCTCGGCACAACGCATCGCCCGCCGCAGCCAAATCCACGCCACCGCGATCGAGCGGCAACTGGGCACGCGCTACACCGTCGACATGCTCGCCCGACTCGTGCGCCGTTACCCCCGGCGACGCTTCATCTGGATCATGGGCGCCGACAATCTTGCCGACTTCCATCGCTGGCGGCATTGGCGCACGATCGCGCGCACGGTTCCGATTGCTGTTGTCGCCCGTCCGGGTTATGATGGGGTCGCCCGGACCGGTAAGGCATGGGCCTGGCTTCGGCGTTTCGTCCGTCCCGCGAGCCAAGCAAAAAGATGGACGAACTGGAGACCACCGGCGCTCGTGCTGCTGCGCTTCGTACCAGATCCAGCATCCGCCACGCTGATGAGGCGTGGAAATCCCGGTTGGCACCTTTCAATCAACCCTGTCAGCGCGCGCGATCCAGTGACTCGCCGCCTGATTTCCTGAGGAGGCTTTTTGCCCGCACCTAATCCCGCACAAGCCAGCAACGATCCCGACCCTTCGGCCGCGCTGCACCAGCTTGTGCTCCAGTCGCTCGACGACGATCAGGCCGTCGAGACTGTTTCCATCCCGCTCGCAGGAAAATCGACCATCGCGGATCACATGGTGATCACGAGTGGTCGTTCGACGCGCCAGGTCGCTTCGATGGCGACCAAGCTGGCCGACAAGATCAAGCAGGAAACCGGCCGCTCGCCCCGTATCGAGGGGATGCCGTCCGCCGATTGGGTGCTGATCGACGCAGGCGACGTGATCGTTCACCTGTTCCGCCCCGAGGTGCGCAGTTTCTATAATCTTGAGCGTATGTGGGCGTTTGGCGAGGCTCCGGCAGCGACGGCCGCCGGCGCCTGAGCGCGCGCCTTGCTCCTTCACATCGTCGCGCGCGGACGTATCGGCCAGAGCCCCGAAGGCGAGCTGGTCGATCGCTACCTGAAGCGCATCAGCTGGCCGACGCGCGTCACTGAGCTTCCCGATCAGGGCGGGCGCATACCGCCGATAAGCCCCTCTACACGACAGATTGCACTCGACGAACGCGGCAAGCAGCTTGGCTCGAAGGCGCTGGCCGAACTGCTCGGCCGCTGGCGCGACGAGGGAACGCGAGAGACGCGCTTCCTGATCGGCGCCGCCGACGGTCATGAAGAGACGATCCGTGGCGAGGCCGACCTGCTGCTGGCGTTTGGCGCTGCTACCTGGCCGCACATGCTTGCCCGCGCGATGCTGGCTGAACAGCTCTGGCGCGCCACCAGCATCCTCGCCAACCATCCCTATCACCGCGAGGGATGATGCGGTGCGTTGCCCTGGCATTGGCGCTTGCCCTGGCCCGTGAAGCGACCGCCCAGACGGTCGCCGATGAACGCAAGGCGCTCGTGCAGGCCCAGAAGGAAGCTAGAGACGCCACCACCCGTTCGCAACGCTATGAGACGGCGGCCGCGCAGGCGATGGATCAGGCGGACAAGATCCGCGCTGAAGCCGCCGCCGTGGCCGCTCGCATCCAGGAGAGCGAAGCGAAGATCGCCGCCGCGCAGGCGCGCGTCACGTTGATCGAGCGGCT
>CAYLIK010000102.1:0-11128 GCA_964383565.1 uncultured Sphingomonadaceae bacterium | reverse complement strand
GTGCCGCTGCTCGGAGGGGATACGATCGCAGTGACGCGCAGCACGCCCCGAACGCTCGGCCTGACAGCCTTCGGAGAGGCGGCAGCGCCCGTTCCAGACCGGCGCAGCGCGCGGGCGGGCGACACCCTCTGGGTTTGCGGTACGATCGGCGATGCCGGGCTGGGCCTACGCATCGCGCGCGGCGAGATCGAAGGTCCCCGCCGGCTGCTCAAGGCGTATCGCCTGCCGATGCCGAAAATGGGCGAGGGCCGGGCGCTCGCCCCACTGGTGCATGCGATGGCCGATGTGTCCGACGGCCTGCTGATCGATGCCGCCCGGATCGCCGATGCGAGTGGGCTCGCCGTAACCGTTGACCTCGACAGCATTCCGCTATCGCCGGAAGCCGTGGTTTTCGGGGATGACCGCGCCACCCGGCTCACCGCAGCCACCGCCGGCGACGATTATGCGCTGCTCTTCGCCGCTCCGCCCGCCAGCAACGACCCGATCATCGCGCTTGGCGTGGGCGCAGTTGCAATAGGGCGGTTCAACGCCGGTTCCGGCCTGTCGGTGTGCGATAAGAATGGCCCGGTCCCGCTGCCATCGAGCCTCGGCTATCAGCACGGAAATTGACGGGTTGCCTAGGGCGTAACGCTCCCGCATAAAACCGCGCAAACCGGGCGACCTCAGAAATGACAATGCGGCACCCGGCCCAAACAGTGGGAAGGAGAAGGAATGCCGATTGTAGAGATCGCCATAGCCTGCGGTATTATCGCCGTACTCTATGGCATTATAACCAGCCGACAAGTGCTCGCCGCTCCGGCTGGCAATGAAACCATGCAGTCCATCGCAGCGGCGATTCAGGAAGGCGCGGGCGCCTATCTGGGCCGCCAGTATCGCACGATTGCGATCGTCGGCGTCATCGTGGCCGCGCTTGTCTTCTATTTCCTCGGCGCCATTTCGGCGATCGGCTTCGTGGTCGGTGCGCTGCTTTCGGGCGTGACCGGCTTCATCGGGATGAACATCTCGGTGCGCGCCAATGTCCGCACCGCCGAGGCCGCGCGCACCAGCCTGCAGGGTGGCCTGACCATCGCATTCCGCTCAGGCGCGATCACCGGCATGCTCGTGGCGGGCCTTGGCCTGCTCGCGATCGCCGGTTTCTACTGGTATCTCACCGGACCCGGCGGGCATGTTCCCGGCGACAGCAATGATCGCACGATCATCGAAGCACTGGTCGCATTATCGTTCGGCGCATCGCTGATTTCGATCTTCGCGCGTCTCGGCGGCGGCATCTTCACCAAGGCGGCCGACGTCGGCGCCGATCTCGTCGGAAAAGTCGAGGCCGGCATTCCCGAGGACGATCCCCGCAACCCCGCCGTGATCGCTGACAATGTCGGCGACAATGTCGGCGACTGTGCCGGCATGGCGGCCGATCTGTTCGAAACCTATGTCGTGACGCTGGGCGTGACGATGGTGTCGATCGCACTGCTGGCCAGCGGCAGCCCCGAGCGGATCGCGGCGCTGATGTCGCTTCCGCTGCTGATCGGCGGCGTCTGCATCATCACTTCGGTGATCGGCACCTACATGGTCCGCCTCGGCGCCAAGGGCTCGATCATGGGCGCCTTGTACAAAGGCTTCTGGACCACCGCTGTCCTGTCGATCCCGGCGATCTATTTCGCCATGAGCTATGCGCTCGGGGATTTGTCGCAGACCTTCCAGATCTCGACATCGACTGGCTTCGCCACATTCCCGGCGATCAACCTGTTCTATGCCAGCCTTGTCGGACTTGCCGTCACGGGCGCGCTGGTGTGGATCACCGAATATTACACCGGCACCAATTACCGCCCGGTGCGGAGCATCGCCAAGGCCTCGGAAACCGGGCACGGCACCAACGTGATCCAGGGCCTCGCGATCAGCCTGGAATCGACTGCGCTGCCGACACTCGTCATCGTCATCGCGGTGGTCATTTCCTATCAGCTTGCGGGCGTGATCGGCGTGGCGTTCGGCGCAACATCGATGCTGGCGCTGGCGGGCATGGTAGTCGCTCTCGACGCCTATGGTCCGGTGACGGACAATGCCGGCGGCATCGCCGAAATGGCGGGGCTTCCGGATGACGTTCGTGTTCGCACCGACGCGCTCGATGCCGTGGGCAATACCACCAAGGCCGTCACGAAGGGCTATGCGATCGGATCGGCGGCGCTGGCGGCGCTGGTGCTGTTCGGGGCGTACACAGCGGATCTCAAGCTGTTCTTCGGCGACCTCGCCGTCGATTTCTCGCTGAGCAATCCGTATGTGATCGTCGGCCTGTTGCTCGGCGCCCTCCTGCCCTACGCGTTCGGCGCGTTTGGCATGACCGCCGTCGGCCGCGCGGCCGGCGCGGTGGTCGAGGACGTTCGCGCCCAGTTCCGCGAGAATCCGGGCATCATGGAAGGGACCAGCCGTCCCAACTATGCCCGGACCGTCGATCTGGTCACCAAGGCGGCGATAAAGGAGATGATCATCCCCTCGCTGCTGCCGGTGCTCGCGCCGATCCTGGTCTATTATGTGATCACGGCCGTCGCTGGCCAGGCGCAGGGTTTCGCGGCGCTTGGCGCGTTGCTGCTTGGTGTGATCGTCTCCGGGCTGTTCGTGGCCATCTCGATGACATCGGGCGGCGGCGCATGGGACAATGCCAAAAAATATATCGAGGACGGCAACCATGGCGGCAAGGGATCGGACGCGCACAAGGCGGCCGTGACCGGAGATACCGTCGGCGATCCCTACAAGGATACCGCCGGTCCTGCGGTTAACCCCATGATCAAGATCACGAATATCGTTGCGCTGCTGCTGTTGGCCGCACTCGCCGCTGCAGCATAACTCCCTGTATTTCTTGGTTATAGGCCCGCCGGAGCGAAAGTTCCGGCGGGTTTTCTGTGTCTGATCCATTCGTCGCGGACGAAACGGCTATGGAACAAACTATCGCCTCAGTCTTTGTTACCTTCAGAGTGAATGGGGAAGGATAGAGGAGGCGACATGGGTATCATTCTTATGCTTATTGTCGGCGGCATCATTGGCTGGCTGGCCAGCATCGTGATGCGCACCGACGCCCAACAGGGCATTTTCCTGAATATCGTGGTCGGCATCATCGGCGCGGCGCTTGGCGGGTTCCTGCTCAGCCCGTTGCTTGGCGCACCCCCGATAACCAGTGGCGCGCTCAGCGCCGGAGCGCTCTTGGTGTCCTTCCTGGGCGCCGTGATCCTGCTGGCGATCGTAAACCTGTTCCGCCGCGGCGCGGTTCGCTAACAAAAATCAAGTATCAATCCTGATCATCCGGCCCGCTTTGTCGGGCCGGATTTTTATTGCGTACGAACAGCAGCAACGCGGCCCCCGCGCAGGCGGACAGGAGCGATCCAGCCAGCACCCCGATTTTCACCTCGTCCAGATAGATCGGGTTCGGGAAGGCCAGACCACCGATGAACAGGCTCATCGTAAATCCGATGCCGCACAGCAATGACACGCCATAAAGCTGAGCCCAACTGGCATGCTGCGGCCTTGTCCCCAGCCGAAGCGTGATGGCCAGCCAGACCGCGGCGAAAATGCCGAGCTGCTTTCCGAGAAACAGTCCCGCGACGATGCCCAGGGTCAGCGGCGAGAATAGCTGCTCCACACCCATCCCCGTCAGGGTCACTCCGGCGTTGGCGAAACCGAACAGCGGCACAACGCCATAGGCGACCCATGGCGCCAGCGCATGCTCCAGTCGATGCAGCGGAGAATCCTCCGCGTCGGGCGCGCCCGGCGAGCGGGTGATCGGAATCGTCATCGCCGCGAGCACGCCTGCGACCGTCGCATGCACCCCCGAAGCCAGCACAGCGCCCCACAGCAACAATGCAAGCCCGAGATAGGGCCACAGCGCCTTGACGCCCAATCGGTTCATCAGAAGCATCGAAGAGAAGATGGCCGCCGCCCCGAGCAGCGCGATGCCCTTGATGCTGGCGGTGTAAGCCAGCGCGATTATCACCACGGCCCCGAGATCGTCCGCGATCGCGACGGTCGTCAGGAATATCTTGAGCGAGCCCGGCACATGACGGCCAAGCAACGCCAGCACGCCGATCGCAAAGGCGATATCGGTCGCCGCCGGGATCGCCCAGCCGCGCGCAAGGCCGGGATCGCCGCGCGTCGCGAACAGAAAGAGCGCGGCCGGAACCGCCATGCCCCCCACCGCCGCGATCAGCGGAAGCGCGCGATCGGACCATGATCGAAGATGGCCATCGATGAATTCGCGTTTGATCTCCAGCCCGACCATCAGGAAGAAGATCGCCATCAACCCGTCATTGATCCAATGATGGAGGTCCCAGGGACCAAGGCGAATGTGAAAAAGATCGAAATATTGATTCGCGAACGCTGAATTCGCCATGATCAGGGCGAGCGCGGCGGCGGCCATCAGGATGATTCCACCTGCCGCTTCAGTGCGGAGGAAGTTGCGAAATGCCGAACGGACATTGTGAAGCGGCTTGATGCTCATGGGATCAATGTATCGACCTCACACAACAAATGCACGCTGAAACGGACCAAGGTCACTATATCTTGTGCTATAAGAATGCAGAACAAGATGAAGTTCGGATGATCGTTTCTTTGCCGTAAGCCTGAATTTCGAAATGCTTGGCAATTAACCATATTTCTATTATCAGAACCCGTTAAAGGGGGCCGGTCCAATGACAGATTGGGTCGATGTAATTCTGCACGAATTTCTTTTGTTCGCTGCAGTTGGACTATTCATTGGCGGTCTCGACGATTTTCTGGTCGATGGCATTTGGCTCGTGCGACTGATCTGGCGTCGCCAGATCATCTTCCGCATCTATACGCCCGCTTCCATGGACAATCTCGCGCCGCCCGACCGGCCGGGCCGCATCGCCATCCTGATCGGGGCCTGGCACGAGGATGCGGTGATCGGCCGGATGGTGCGCGCCGCGCTCGCCCGCATCGATCATGAGGATTACCGGATCTATATCGGGACCTACGCCAACGATCCGCGCACAATCGCCGAAGTGAGGACGATCGCCCGCGCCGATGGGCGGGTGCGGCTGGTCGAAGGCGGGGTCGCGGGACCAACGACCAAGGGGGAATGCCTCAACCGAATCTGGCGCGCCCTGCTGCGCGACGAAGCTACAACGGGCGTCCGGTACAAGGCAGTCGTCATCCATGATGCCGAGGACGTGATCCATTCCGCCGAGCTCAGGCTGTTCGATCGGATGATCGAGCATTTCGATCTAGTCCAGCTTCCGGTGTTGCCCCTGCCCAGCGCCGGCTCGCGCTGGGTGGCGGGCCATTATTGCGACGAGTTCGCCGAGGCGCATGACCGGCAGCTTGTGGTGCGCGAGGCGCTGGGCGCGGGCGTGCCTTCGGCCGGCGTCGGCTGTGCGATCAGTCGCGAGGCAATGGCGCGCATGGCGATGCGCGGCGGCGGCAAACCGTTCGACGAAAATTGCCTGACCGAGGATTATGAGATCGGCCTCCGGCTGGCGCAGCTCGGCTATCGCGGCGCGTTCGTATCCGTGCCCACGACGCGCGGTGGCTTGCCCGTCGCAGTGCGCGCACATTTCCCGGAAACGCTGGATACCGCCGTTCGCCAGAAAACACGCTGGATGGTCGGCATCGCGCTTGCGGGATGGGATCGCCTCGGCTGGCACGGACATTGGGCTGAACTCTGGATGCGCTTGCGCGATCGGCGCGCGCTGCTGGCCGCACTGGTCGTAAGCGCGGGCTATGCGTCGCTGCTGCTCTGGATGGCCTCAATGGCAGGCCACTTCATAGCTGGGACCGAACCGGAACCGTTGTCCGACTGGCTCGTGCTGCTCATCACCGGCAATGGACTGCTGTTGCTGTGGCGTGCAGCGATGCGGTTCACGTCCGTGCGGAAATTCTACGGCAATGCGGAAGCATTTCGCTCCATCCCACGGATCCTCACCTCCAATCTGATCGCCATGGCGGCCGCGCGCCGCGCCTTGTGGGAATATTGGAAGCTGCTCCGCGGCCATGCGCTCACATGGGACAAGACCCGCCACATCTTTCCCACGGCCCTGCCCGCCGAATGAGGAGAGACGGCGCTCCGCTTCGCTTCGCCGTGATCGTCCTGTCGCTTTGGGGCGCCGGGCGGGCCTTCTGGCTGATACCCTCCGTCGTGGAAACGCCGGCAATTGCGTCCCAGCCGAAAATTTACGGTGATGCGGAAAGCAGGGCCGGCATCCCGGCGATGGCCAGAAATTGGCTGGCGCGTGTCTTCCTGCCAGACCGACAGACTCAACAACTGACGCTGTCGCTGCCCTCCCCGGCATCCCAGCAGCAAACCATGTCAGACCATGCGCCAGCATCACCGCAAATCGCCGCTGTCGATACAGACCGGCCCGAATTGCTGACCCCTGTGCCACCCGCAGCATCGCCTCGGCTCGATCTCGACACTGCCGTGCAGGCCGCATCGCGCTGGTCGGGTTCCACCTGGATGTTCGTGCGCGAAGGGAGCGGCAGCAGGGCGCTGGCAGCAATCGGCCAATTGGGCGGCAGCCAGGCCGGTGCGCGCGTGCGCTGGCGGGTAAATTCCGGCGAGCAAATCCGCACCGCGCTCTATGGCCGGCTCTCCAGTCCGCTTGAGGACCTCGACGGCGCGGAGGCAGCGATCGGCGCGGAGTGGCATCCGCTTCCAGGCAAACCGATTTGGGTGGCCGCCGAACGGCGCGTCGCGATCGGGAAGCAGGGCCGTAACGCCTGGTCCGCCTATGTCGCGGGCGGCATATGGAAGCCGGGCCTTCCGATGAATCTGACGCTCGACGGCTATGGCCAGGCGGGCGTTGTCGGCGCGAAACGGCGCGATCTCTTTGCCGATGGCGCCGTGCGCCTGAGCCGCCCCATCGCGTCCGAACAGGGTCCGCGCGTAGGCGCCGGAGCCTGGGGCGCTGCGCAGCCGGGCGTGGCACGGCTCGACATCGGGCCGCATGCGCGCGTGCCGATCAAGGTGGCGAAGCAGCCCTTCAGCATTTCAGCTGACTATCGCGTCCGCGTGGCGGGCGACGCCGCGCCCGGATCGGGCGTGGCCGTCACTTTGGCGAGCGATTTTTAGCGGCGCGTGATTTTTAGCGATTGACGGTTCGCAGCGCCGCCAAATCGCGCTAGCGGTCGGCTGCCATGAATCTGTACCTGCCCATAGCCGGTATGTCCGTGAACATCCTGGTGATCATCGGGCTGGGCGGGCTCGTCGGGCTGCTTTCGGGCATGTTCGGAGTGGGCGGCGGATTTCTCACGACGCCCTTGCTGATCTTCTACGGCATCCCCCCATCCGTCGCGGTTGCATCCTCCGCCCCGCAGATCACGGGAGCGAGCGTTTCCGGCGTGCTGGCGCACCGTCAGCGCAGCGGCGTCGACATCCGCATGGGCCTCGTGCTCGTCGCCGGCGGCGCGCTCGGGACGATCCTGGGCGGCTTCATCTTCCGTGGGCTTCAGGCCACGGGTCAGATCGATATGGTGGTGGCGATGCTTTACGTGATCCTGCTCGGCGGGATCGGCCTCTCCATGGCGCGCGAGGCGATCGGCAGTCTGGTCGCCATGCACCAAGGCCGGCCGGCCGCGCCCGTAACCCGCCGCCATCATCCGCTGATCGCCGCCCTGCCCGGCCGCTGGCGCTTCTACGGATCGGGTCTCTACATCTCGCCGCTGGCGCCGTTCGGGCTGGGCATCGCGACTGGCGTCCTGACCGCGATGATGGGCGTCGGCGGCGGATTCATCCTCGTGCCGGCGATGATCTACCTGCTTGGCATGTCCACCCGCGTCGTGGTGGGCACGTCGCTGTTCCAGATCCTGTTCGTGACGGCCGCGACGACGCTGATGCATGCGGTGACGACCCAGTCAGTCGATATCGTGCTGGCATCGCTGTTGCTGATCGGCAGCGTAACCGGCGCGCAGTTCGGCGCGCGCTTCGCGCAGAAGGTGAAGCCCGAATATCTGCGCCTGCTGCTGGCCTTCATCGTGCTGACCGTCGCGTTCCGCATGGCGCTGGGGCTGACCTGGCGGCCCGACGAGATCTTCACGGTCGAGCCGCTATGAGGCTTCGCGCCACGCTATTGATGGCGATCGCGCCGCTTCTGATCGCCGCAACGCAGCCCAAGCTCGTGCCCGACGTTTCACAGCGCCGGATCGATATCATCTACAGCTTCACCGGCGCCGAACTGCTGCTGTTCGGCGCGATCCTCTATCCCGGCGGCCGCGTGCCCGATGGCCGCGCCGACATCGTCGTCGTCCTGCGCGGACCCGCCGAGCCGATCCTCGTGCGCGAAAAAAGCAAGATCGCCGGCATCTGGATGAATGCGGACAGCGCCCGCTTCCGATCGATGCCGTCCTTCTATGCGGTCGCCTCGTCGCGCCCGCTGTCCGGGTTGGTCAACGATCGCACGGCGGCGATCTATGAACTGGGCGTCGACAATATCCAGCTTTCGCCCTCGAGCCTTGAGGCTGCGGACGAACAGAAGCGATTCGAAGGCGGCCTGGTCGATCTCAAGCGCCGTGGCGGCTTCTATGTGGAAAATGCCAAGGGCGTGGAGATCACTGACGACGTGCTCTACCGCGCGCGGATCGACGTGCCCGCGCGCGTGCCCGTCGGCAAGTACACGGCCGAGACCTTCCTGATCCAAGACGGCCGCGTGCTCGCAGTGGCGGTGCGCGACATCGAGATCGACAAGTCCGGATTCGAGCGGTTCGTCGCCATGTCGGCGCAGCGCCATAGCATCCTTTACGGCCTGTGCGCGGTGGCGATCTCGCTGCTGTTCGGATGGGGCGCGAGCGTCCTTTTTCGCCGCCGTTAGACTTTGGTAACGCCTGCCGTTGCCCCTTTCTTAATGTTCATTGCCGTACACTTCTCGCCGAGTTTGCTCTGCAGGGAAGCCCATGAACGACATGACCGGTATGCAAAGCTTCGGCCGGGCGCTTGAATCGGCGGCGCTCGACGCGAACGTCGAAATCGGGCGCGTGCTCGAGGTATCCGGCAGCGGATCGCGCATCACGCTGGACGGCCCGATCCTGTCCATGCTCAGCGGCAGCGACGATCCCACGATCGCCACGGCCGGAAATATCGGCAGCCATGTCAAGGTGATGCTCGACAATCGCTGGCTGGTTGGCATTGTCCGCACCATGCGGCTGGCCGAGGCCGATGGCGACCTGATCGTCGCCGACATCGACTTTCTGGGCGAAGGTTTGTCCAGCAAGGAGGACAATCGCCTTCAGTTCTTCCGGCGGGGCGTCACCCGTTATCCGGTGCCCGGCAGCCGCATCTTTCCAGTCGACGGGGAGGATCTGAAGCAGATGTTCGCCGCCGATTCGCGTCCGCATGTCGAGATCGGCACCGTCTATCCCACCAAGGATGTCCGCGCCGCGCTCTATATCGACGCGATGCTCGGCAAACATTTCGCGCTGTTGGGATCGACCGGCACCGGCAAATCGACCTCGACCGCGCTGATCCTCCACCGCATCTGCGAGCTCGCCCCCAAGGGTCACATCATGATGATCGACCCGCACGGCGAATATTCGGAGGCGTTCAAGGAAACGGGCGCGATCTTCAACGTCGGCAATCTCTCGATGCCCTATTGGCTGATGAACTTCGCCGAGCATTGCGAAGTGTTCATCACCTCGCAGGGCGACGACCGCCAAGCCGATTGCGACATCCTCGCCAAATGCCTGCTCGCGGCACGCTCCAAGAGCCGCGTTGCCGAAGGCATCGGCAAGCTGACCGTCGACAGCCCGATCCCCTATTTGCTGACCGACCTGTCCCAGATCATCCAGAGCGAGATGGGCAAGCTCGACAAGGCGGGCACCAGCGCGCCCTATATGCGGGTCAAGACCAAGATCGACGAGATGCGGTCAGACCCGCGCTACACCTTCATGTTCTCCGGCATGCTGGTTGGCGACACGATGGCCGAGTTCATCGCCAAGCTGTTCCGCATGCCGGGCGGCGGCAAGCCGATCTCGATCATAGACGTGTCCGGCGTCCCGTCCGACATCGTCTCGGTGGTGGTTGCGATGCTTTCCCGCATGGTTTTCGACTATGCGATCTGGTCGCGCGGCGAAGAGCAGCACCCGGTGCTGCTGGTATGCGAGGAAGCGCACCGCTACGTGCCCAACGATCAGATGAAGACCGGGCAGGCTGTCCGGGGCGTGCTTGAGCGGATCGCCAAGGAAGGCCGTAAATACGGTGTTTCGCTCGGTCTGATTACGCAACGCCCGTCCGATCTTGCCGAAGGCGTGCTTTCGCAGTGCGGCACGATCATATCGATGCGCCTCAACAACGAACGCGACCAGGCCTTCGTGAAGTCGGCGATGCCGGAAGGCGCGCGCGGTTTCCTCGATTCCATCCCGGCGCTCCGCAATCGCGAGGCGATTGTCTGCGGCGAGGGCGTGTCGATCCCGATCCGCGTCGCCTTTGACGATCTCGATCCCAACAAGCGGCCCGCGTCGCAGGATCCGGTCTTTTCCGAGCTATGGGCGCGCGAGGGTGGCGAAGTTGAAATGCTCCAGCGCGTCATCCAACGCTGGCGCACGCAGGGACGATAGTTCCAGCGACCGCATCACAGCACAGAGCACATGACTGTCGACCCAGATCGGGATCGATTAACCTTATCCTCGTGAAGAGATCGGTAAGTCTTTTGATATAGATGCCGCTACCGTGACGAAAGGTCTCAGAGATCCTGCGGATAGCTGACACGAATTAACCTTATTGGGCGGCGCAACGTGAATTACTATAAAAAGCACAGCGTTCCGACAGTTCCTCTGGTCATTGACCTTGATGGAACCTTGATACGCTCCGACCTTCTCGTAGAAGCGCTGTTTGCGTTCATCGGGCGTCACCCCTTGTCGATCTTTGCCGTGCTGTTCGCGCTTCTGCGAGGCAAGGCGGCGCTGAAAGGTTTTCTTGCGGAGCGGATCGACGTCGACGCGAGCCTGCTGCCCTATGACGAAGATGTGATCGAGGAGATCTTGAAGGCGCGCAAGGCGGGCCGCAAAACCTATCTCGTCTCGGCCAGCAATGAAAAATATGTCCAGAAAGTCGCTGACCATCTGGGGCTTTTTGACGGCTGCACGGGATCGTCCACGACCCTCACCCTTTCCGGCAAAGCCAAGGCGGCGGTGCTGGAACTAG
>CAYLIK010000101.1:0-11349 GCA_964383565.1 uncultured Sphingomonadaceae bacterium | reverse complement strand
GGATCCGAGGGATGGACACCCTTCTTGATCGTTCGTTGGGCGAGCACATCCAAATCGAGAACCGCATTGCTCCAGAACTTTGGCCCATCGAGGTCGACCCCTCGCAATTTGAAGTAGCGCTACTCAACATCGTGCTCAACGCGCGCGATGCTATGCCAAAAGGTGGATCAATCACGATTTCCGCAGAAAACATGACAGCCGATGAAAGCGCACCAGCTCGAGTACAGATTTCGATCAGCGACACTGGCATCGGCATTGATCCGGAAATGCGGGCCAAAATATTCGAGCCGTTTTTCACGACGAAAGGCGTAGGTCAGGGCACGGGCCTTGGTTTGAGTCAGGTTTACGGCTTTGCCCGTTCATCCGGCGGAGATGTTCAGGTTGAGAGCGAATTGGGGATAGGTACGACAATCTCAATCTTGATTCCGCGATCAGACAAACCGCTCGTCATTCGGGAAGAAGATCCAAAGACGAGGTCAGTCAGCAGAACGCAGCAGCGCGTTCTTTTGGTCGAAGATGACGACCATGTGGCCGAAATGGTCGCTGAGATGCTCGACACCCTCGGTTATCAGAGCGAGCGGGCGCCTACGGCCGATGAAGCTATTACCACGCTAGAGCGTGGAATGAGTTTTGATATACTCCTTTCCGACATGGTGATGCCCGGTCAGCGAAGCGGCCTCGATCTGGTAAGAGAAATCTCTCGACGATGGCCAAAGTTACCAGCATTACTAATGACCGGATATAGTGCAGCCGCCGCGTCGGCGACAAACGAAAATCTACGGCTGCTGCTGAAGCCATTTGCTCTCGAAGACCTCTCGGCTCAGTTGGAAGCAATTAGCGCAAACGGGCGGAATAGAGCTTGAGTTCGATGTCGCAAAAACGCGGTCCAGCGGCAGGAAAACCGGTTTGGGCATCAAGCTATCGGAGCCTAGCCGATGTAAGAGGCAAAAGTTGCAGCAACCGTTAATCAGCATTACAAAGCTCGAAATCCTAAAACCGATCCTTGAACTCTACCCCACCGCCTCGTTCTGGCGCCAGAAGATGGGCTTATCCAGGAAGCTTAAGCGATGGCGCCAGATGTAAAAACGACGTCAGATCGGCCTCATAAGGTCGTGATGATCGGTATGGACGCGGGCGAGTACTCGCTCGTCGAGCAGTGGTGCGATGACGGCTCGCTTCCCAATCTGGCAGCACTTCGAAAGCGCGGTGCTTCCGGCAAATTGGCATCGACTGCGGGATGGCTGGCGGGATCGCCGTGGCCAAGCTTCTACACCAGCACCACGCCGTCCGAGCATGGCTTGTATCATTATCTGATATGGCGCCCGGAAAAGATGACCCATGAGCGCCCGGCGCCGGACTGGCTTCCGCTTGATCCCTTTTGGCGAGACATCGGACGGGCCGGGCGCGACGTGATCGCACTCGACATCCCCATCGCATACGCTCCAGTGCCTTTTCCGGGCATTGAGATATCGGGCTGGGCGACGTACGAAACCCTTGAGTCACCAGCGTCGCACCCGCCCGAGAGGCTTTCTCAGATCGTGCGTGAGTTTGGACCTCCCCCGTTCGATAACGAAGCGGCCCACATGATGTCGCCTTCTGAACTGATCGAGGTTCGTGATCAATGCGTGCGGACAACGCTGCTGACCGGGAAAGTCGGGGCTGCGATGATGGCCCGCGAAAAATGGGATCTGTTCCTGACCTGCTTTGCCGCCACGCACCGCGCCGGACACCAGCTTTGGGACGAAGCGAATATGAGCGGCACCCCGACGCCAGAGCAGGCCGCGGAACTGAGCAGCGCCATGAAGGCGGTCTATGAAGCGACCGATGTCGCGATCGGACAGATGTTGGAGCAAGCCGGGCCGGACGCAACGGTGATCGTGTTTTCCCTGCATGGCATGGGCGTGAATATCTCGCGCTCGGACGTGATGCGCGAGATGCTGGCGCGGGTGCTCGACGATAGCAGATCGAACCGCAATGGCCCGGTCTCCAATCGACGCCCGGTCGACCGACTGCGCGCCTTCGTTCCAATTCGGTGGCGGACGAAGATTAAGACCAAGCTTCCACGCCTGATCCAGGATTGGCTGACATTGTTCTGGCGGACGAGCGATATCGACTGGGCGACGACCAAGGCCTTCTCGATGTTCAGCGATCTCGATGGCTATGTCAGGGTCAATCTCAAGGGCCGGGAACCGGAGGGGATTGTAAGCCCAGGTACGGAATATGATGTCTTGCTTGATCGCATTGAGCGCGGACTTAAGACCTTCGTCGACGCCGATACCGGGGAGTCGGTCGTTGGGCGCACCATCAGGGCGAACGAGCTGGATCCCAAGGTAGAGACAGTGCATCGGACCATTCCCGACATGATGATCCATTGGGCAACCACGTCCGCCGCAAAACATCGCCAGATCGTTTCACCGGAGTTCGGCGCGATCGACTGGCCCACCCCCGGCCGTCATCCGCAAGCACGCAGTGGCAATCATCGCCCCAACGGCTTTTTCATCGCAGCCGGCGATCACATTGCACCCTGCGGCGTTGTCGAAGGCGCACATATCATTGATCTGGCGCCAACCATTTACGAACTCATGTCACTTCCGATGCCGGCCACGATGAAGGGAAAGCCGCTCGCCGTGTTGATGGACGCGAAGATTGCCGGTCATTGACGCACGCCGCCATCCCGGCGGTCCGATCGAAGCCGATGTCTGTATCGTCGGTGCCGGCGCGGCCGGGATTACGCTTGCACACGAATTTATTGGTTCGAAGCTGAAGGTCGTGTTGGTCGAAAGCGGTGACTTCACCTTCCGCCACCGGCCTCAGTTTCTGTACATGGGCGAGAATATCGGGCTGCCAAATTACTCGATCGCCAAATCGCGGTTTCGTACGTTTGGTGGATCGACCACGCGCTGGGGTGGCCAATGCCGGCCATTTGATCGCATCGATTTCGAGCAGCGCGATTGGATGCCGGGAAGCGGATGGCCGTTCGATCGCGGCCACCTCGATCCGTTTTATGCGCGCGCGCACCGGGTCTGCAATCTGCTCGATTATGAGTATGACCCAAATTACTGGCGACACATCGCGAACGGCCCCCTGCCTATCGATGTGTCAGCCCTGGAAACACGCATCTATCACTTCAGCCGCTCGCGCGATTTTGGCGTCACCTATCGCGAGCCGCTGAGCAAGGCCCCCAATATCGATGTCTGGCTCAATGCTAATGCGGTCGAAATTGAAACGGAAGGATCGGGCGGTCGCGTGACCGCCATCCGCGCCCGAACATTCAACGGACGGGAGATCCGTTTTTCGGCTGGCGCTCATGTCATTGCGTGCGGCGGTATCGAAAATGCGCGCCTGATGCTGGCATCGAACAAGGTAGAACGGGGCGGTGTCGGTAACCGGAACGACCTGGTGGGACGATTTTTTGCTGACCATCCCTATTTTGTGCCTGGCTATTTCGAGCCCGCCGAACCGCGATATGATCGCAACTTCCACATCATCGAGGATTATGATCGTCTTGCCGAAGATCAGGGTGTCCACGCTGCCTTCGGGCTCACTGAACGGCAGTTGCGGGAAGAGCAGTTGAACGGCGCTGCGATCTATTTCATTCGGCGGCCCGACTATAAGGTACGGGCCGAATATTTCTCGGACGGTGGCCGCTCCTTCAACCAGCTAGCCGATGTGCTTCGGCACAGTGACCTGCCGGACGGACATAGCTTTCAGCACATCCGCACGGCATTGTCCGGTTTTCGGGATGTCGCGAAAACGCTGGGCCGGCAGATCGCGCATGCAGTCAAACCCGTGTCACGGCTGAGTGTGCGTACGGTGATAGAGACATCCCCGCATCGCGACAGCCGCGTTACCCTAGGCCCCAAAAAGGATCGGCTGGGCTTGCCGCGCGTCCAGGTCGATTGGCGGATCAATGCAGATGATCAGCGCGGCTTGGAGCGGCTGCTGGACGTGATGAGGGTCGAACTACCGCGGAGCGGGTCGGGCCATCTCGTCGAAGATCTCTCGCGGCTCGATAACGGCTGGCCCAACAGCATGGTGGGCGGCAAGCATCATATCGGGACGACACGCATCCACACCGATGCAAAGCAGGGTGTGGTGGACGAGCATTGTCGGGTTCACGGCGTATCGAACCTCTACATGGCGGGCAGTTCCGTGTTTCCAACGGCTAGCTATGCGAATCCGACCCTGACGATCGTGGCGCTCGCCGTTCGCCTGGCTGATCGCTTAAAGGCTCTCCCGCCCAATGGCGGCCGTCTGGCTTGAAAGTTTGATATCACGGACGGCGATGAGATCCTGTCCCATGACCAGGTCGTCCCTATACTTCAGCAGCACAATGCGGGAACGAACATCCACAGCGTCGGCTTGATCAGAGTCAGCGACGAAAGCGGGAGCCTCCATCGCGCGCCCTGTCCGCGGATCGGCGACGTAGATCAAAAGCCGGGACAGATCGGCCTGTCCATCAGTTCTGCCAAGGAGCGCTTCGGTTCCCTCGGCGGACAAGGCCGCGCATAAATCCGGCGAGAAGCCGGAACCAAGCGTTTCATTGCCCCTCAGCACCACGCACCAATGACCGCATCCATATTCGTCCAAAAGCGCAACCACCATGTCATGCCATGAAAGATCCGTGCCTTCAGAAATCGTAAGCCGGTGGATCGGGGCACTGGCAGGAAGCATTTTCGCCTCTTCACTGGAGCAGGCGACAATCACGCGGTCGGCACCCCGTGCGAGGTGCCGCTCCATGGCAGCGAGCGTAGTGGCTCCGATATCGCCAACAACGAACACCCTGATCTCCTCGCCGCACTGTTGCGGTAGCTGATCGAGCACTGTGAACTGGATGGTCGAGGCACGCGGGCGCATCTGGCTTCGCGCTCGCCAAAGGCGTCCAAGGGTAGACCATCGCTTACGTGCCAAACGGATCAGGCGTTTTACAATCCGCAGGTGCAGGGGAATAGTGGTCGGCCTTTCACCGGCCCAGGATGTCTGATCGAGATGGTGTTGGAACAGATCGCCGAAGCCGAACGGATAGTCAGCCTGCCACGGTTTATGCGCCGTGTTATAGTGGACGATGTAGGGATCGGCGATGAGGTCACGCGCCTGTAGAGCATCCGCTGCGCCGTGAAAGACGTGCATCGTCACGTTCCATCTGGGGTCGAGCGGCGCCCAACGATCTGCGGTGACGACATTCAGCGCTTCCTGATCGTGCCAGCGAAGGTTGGCCGCGGCAGCGGAAAGATATGCGAAAGCGCGGGTTGCGATACGTTCTTCTCGCCACGCATCGAGATTGATCAACATCACGCCCGAGTTGAATTGGAGTTGGTCGTCCTTAAGGCCGACGTCGCGGTGCCTGTATATACCCTCTGGTGAAGAGACAAACTGCGCGCGCGCCGCCAGTTCGGGGGCTGCAAGCAGCACCGCGCCCTTCATTTCGGTTTCCCAAAGCTCGCCGAGGTCGCGTTGTATGACGAGGTCGCAGTCGAGATAGATTAGTCGGCGAACGTCGGGTGGCGCCAGTTCCGGTAACAGCAGGCGATAATAGGCTGCCGGCGAGACATGATCGAAACTGCGAACAGTTCGACACAGTGCCTGCAGGCGCTGCTCTGCGATTCCTACCCAATGCAGCATGATCCCCCGATGGGAGATTGATTGCTCGACGGCTGCGCGCGTTTCCGGGCGCAATCCGCTTTCGAGAATGTGGACAGTCGCCAGCCGATCAGGCGCAAGCGAGCCGTTCAGCGACGCCAGCATCACGGCCAGCGGCATCGCATAAGCTTCGTCGCAGGCGGCAGCGATGTGTATCATTGCTATAGCAATTGCCGGCGCAGCACGAAAAACAGCGACGCCTGTGCGAAGATCAGGCTTAGGCTGCTTGCCGCCGCGGCACCGGCAATGCCGAAGGAATGCGTGAGGACAATTGTGAGAATTGCATTCAACAGCGTCGCCGTCCCGAGCACTGCAATGGCGGAATATTTGCGATCCGCCATCACGAGCATGCTGTTTACCGGCCCGAAAGCAGCGGCGACCACATGGCCCGCGAGCAGAATCAGCAGCGCGGGGAGAGCTGCCTTATAGTCATCACCGAAAAGGCCGAGAATGAAGCTGCCGCCCAACGACAGCACGCAGGCGGCCGCCAATGAGGCCAGGAACGTCCACCGCCTCGCGATCGCGAAGAAGTGGACGAGAGCGTCTCGATCCTTCCTGGCATGGATCGCCGACAGATTGGGCTGTGCCACCACGCCGGTGATCATCAGCACGAACGAAACCAGTGTCGCCGTTCGTACAGCGGCGATATAGATCCCGACATCCGACGGGCCGAGCAATGCGCCGACAAGGATCGGGTCTCCGTTCATTCGAAGCATCAGCGCACCGTTCAGAAAGAGCTGAATTTTGGATACTTGCCGCCATGTTGCCAAGTCCGTGCGCGTGTTGCCGCCACCGATCGCCTGTGACAGCCGACGATGGATCACGACATGCTGGATGACGGTGACGGCGAGATAGGCGAGGAAGCATGCACCAACGAAAGCAACCGCCGAATCTCTTTCGCCGACTTCCACAAGCAGAAACCCCAACACAACGAGGATCAAAGGCCGCCCGATCTGCTCGGCCATCGGCGCAATGCCCATCCACTGCATTCCCCGCGCAAAAGCCGCGTCGATATTGAGCACGGCCATCACGGGCACAGCCAGCAGGGCGATCCGAAGCGCCGGAAGGTAAGGCGTGCCCGCAAGGGCAAGTTCGAACGCGGGCCAAGCGATCAGAACGACGAGAAACGACGCCGCAAGGGTTGCACGCCACGAATGACGAACCAGCCCGCGCATATGATCATGGTCGCCGAGCGTGCGATAGCTGGCCAGAAAGCGGACGCTGGTCGACGCAAGGCCAAGACCAGCTATGGCGCCAAGGACCGCGACCCATGTCCAGGCAAAGCTGTAGATGCCGAAGGACTCCGTATCCATCCAGCGCGCGAGCAGGATCTGGCTGACGAATAGCAGGACGCCACCGGAGAGCCGGAGTACGGATACGACACCGATGTCACGAAAGAAGCCGCGATGGACGCTTGCGCTCATCCAGCTGTTCAGCCGTTGGAAATTCGTGACAATATTCATGCCCAAAGCCCTTTGGCTTGAAAATCGCGCTCAAGCCAGCCCGCGTCAGCTTTAAGCCTTTGGTTTGGCCAATCGGGTTAATCTCTGTACTGGTTTCCTGAAATGGGGCGCGATTTGGCGGAAATGACGAGCACCGGCGGATCTTTGACAATCGCCATGGTGGCTGCATGTCCGTTTCCGCTGGCGCGGGGTACACCGATCCGCATTGAACGAATGGCAGAAGCGCTCGCCCATCGCGGCCATGTCGTCGATATCTTCACCTATCATTTTGGCTCCGAACGACCCAACGGCGGATATCAGGTGATCCGCATCGCCGGCATTCCTGGCTATCGGCGCGAGCGGCCAGGGCCATCATTGACGAAGCTGGCGCTGCTCGATCCGCAATTGGCCCTGAAACTGCTCCGAGGAGCGCGCGCAAAGCGATATGATGTCATTCATGCCCATCATGTCGAAGGACTGCTGGCGGCTCAGCCGGCAGCGCGATTATGCGGCATACCTACGATCTATGATGTCCATACGCTGCTGCAAAGCGAGCTTCCCTATTATGGCAATTGGATGCCGAACCGCCTGATCAGTCGTATCGGGCGGCGGATCGACCGTTTCCTTCCCCGGCTTGCCGATCATGTGATCACCGTTTCCGAAGCCCTTCAGTCCGAGATACTCGATGGCGGAACGCATCTGCCACAATCCGTATCGCTGATCCCGAATGGTGTGGAGGAGGAGATGTTCGCGGCGCGACCAGTCGGTGCTGCGAAGACACCAAGCATGCGGCTCGCATATGCCGGAAACCTGGCAGAATATCAGGGTTTTGATCTGCTCCTCCACGCATTTTCGGCGGCTCGCGCGACGCGGCAAGATTTGCGTCTCCATGTCATGACGGAAGACCCGTTAAACGGGTATGAGCAATTGGCGCGAAAGCTGGGCGTGCATGACGCCATCGATCTTACCAGCGTTGCCCTGAAGGATCTGCCGACCGAACTCGCAGCCTGTGATGTGGCAATCAACCCCCGGATTGACTGTGCCGGCCTGCCGCAGAAGCTCCTGAACTACATGGCTGCCGGTTGCCCCATCGTCAGCTTTGCTGGATCGGCAAAGCATATCATTCATGAATCGTCCGCCCTGATCGTGGAAGACCGCAATATCGGCGCGATGGCTGGGGCGATGCTCCGGCTGATCGATGACAGGCCGCTGGCTAACCGTCTCGGTCAGAGTGCCCAGGATTACGCACGCGCCGAACTTAGCTGGCAGCGCGTCGCGGAGAGGGTAGAGACGGCTTACCACCACATACTGCGCGCTAAACCGGCATGAGAGAGGCCCCTGCCGCCGTCACTGCGCTGATCGTCAATCACAACGGGGGTGACCGCGTTTTGAGAGTGCTCAAGGCACTGGCGGCGCAAACCTATCCGCTGAAGGCGACGATTGTTGTCGACAATGAATCAACGGACGGAAGTCCGGATGCCATTCGCGCCGAATACCCGCATGTAACCGTGCTGGAGATGGGCTCGAACGCTGGCCTCTCCGCTGCGCGCAATGCCGGCCTTGCGGCGGCCGCAACTCCATTGGCGCTGATGCTGGATCACGACATCTATGTTGAGAACGGCTGTATCGAGGCGATGGTGAAGGCGAAGCTTTCATCCGGTGCAGCAGTCGTGTGTCCACGCATTCGGCTCATACCGGAACGCGATATTGTCCAGGCCGATGGCGCCGCGCTGCATTTCGTCGGCACGATGGTCCTGTGTAACGATTATAAGGCGCTCGCCGATACACCGGCGCAATCCGGCCCGACCGATGGATGTATCGGCGCCTGCATGCTGGTGGATCGGGAAAAGGTTTTGGATGCCGGTGCATTCGATCCGTTGATTTTCTTTTATATGGAGGACCATGAGTTCTCGCTTCGAATGAGATCGCTCGGGCATGGATTCTGGTGCGAAGCCACCGCCGAGGTTTTTCACGAACGTGCAGCGGGTACCCCGGGTTTGTCCTACCGCGGGAGCGGCGGCTATCCCGTCCGGCGTGCCTATTTTACGATGCGCCATCGCCTGCTCACAATGCTGGTGCATTATCACCTGAGGACATTGCTGGTGCTCGCGCCCGCGCTTTTTTTGTACGAGATCGCATCATTGGCGGCTGCCGCGCGCAAGGGTTGGGCTTGGCAATGGTTTCGCGCATGGGGCTGGCAATGGAAAAACCGAAGCGCCATCGCCGAGCGCAGGAGCAAATCGCAGCGTCGGCGTCGACTGGCGGACCGTGAATTGCTGGTGGGCGGCTCCCCGCCCCTTGCACCCGGTTTCCTTACCTCGAAAGTTCAGATGGCATTGGTCACTGGGCTAAGCACGATTTTGAATAGCTACTGGCGTATCGCACGCGCTTGGATCGGATGAGCTCATTTGACCGGCTACCTGGTGGTCGGCAGTTTTATCATCTCTTGGGCGTCAGCATGGCCGGCTGCTAACCCTATGAAAGTGGACATCCTGAAAATCTATGATGTGCGGAACAACGATTGATGCAAGATTGCATATCGACGCTTCGGCTACGGCCGGCAACGCTGATATCTGGCGCGGCTCCGGGTTCGCGCCGATCGGAAGTCTGGCCGCGCCATTCTCGGGCACCTTTAACGGACTTGGCCGTGTCATCCGGAATGTAACCGTCAACCTTCCCGTCACAGCCGATGTCGGCTTGTTTGGATCGACCGCGCCTTCTTCCGTCATTCGGAATGTTGGGTTGGTCGGCGGCAGCGTGATTGGTCTCAGCAGCGCCGGCGGACTCGTTGGAAGCAACACAGGCACAATCAGCAACAGCTACAATACGGGCACCGTGAACGGCGAGAGTAACCTCGGCGGCTTGATGGGCAGCAACACCGGCCCTGTCACCAGCAGTTACTGGAACAAGGAAACATCGGGTCAGGCGAGTTCGCCGGCCGGGACGGGGATGACGAGCGCCCAGATGCAGCAATTGGGCAACTTCACCTCATCGGACTTCGCCAATATTTGGATCGGCTACAACGGCCTGACCAACCCGCTCCTGCGGTCGTTCATGAGCGCCGTCACGGTGACAGCCGCGTTGCAGAAAATAGTCGGTATCGGCCATTGAATTTCTCCGGTCGTTGCTGACTCGAAAGAGCATTAGCGAGTCTCAGATTCGACGCTACGACAATGGGTTGGGGCGTGCCCACCGGGGGCAAGAACTTCAGGCTGCCATGTCAAGGGAGCCCGGCTTAGATGGTAAGCTTGCGGGGCATTTGGTGGCACGCACCAGCGCGAGCTGCCATCGACGGCCCGACCTCCGGCCATACGCCGCCAAGAACTGCTTCGGGGGTACATTAGATTAGCAGCTCTTCGGCGGCGTCAGGCCCGGTAGGAAGGACCAATCCCTACCTCTCCTGCGGTCTAAACTAGGTTTCAACTTTACGAAATCTTAGCGCGGCATACGGGAAAATCGCCGTAACCAAAGTGATGGTGTCGCTGGTTGCACTTCCTCTTCGTCAAGACGACAGCAAAGCCCTCCCCGCCGCCTGGTGGGAGGATGCTTCTTAACTAATTGAGCGCAACGTCCGAATCGACCAAATTGAGTAGGCGTTTGTGAGTCGATCCCATAATACCAACCTGCCCGAGGGCACATATGTCGAGCTTGTCAGAAGCCTGTTCGACACGCTGCTGCCAACGATGATCATGGCGTGCTCTTTCCTGGCGGTCGGTATCTACCTTTCGATAGAAACACGAGATCTCCAACTTGCAGTGATCACGGCATGCGGGGCGGCGGCCGCTGTCGGTCGGATCTTCGTCATATTGGTTCACCGAAAACGAACTGCCGACGACGCGCTTAATTTCAGGGACGCGAGGGATTTCGAGCAAAGGTTTGCCCTCGCGTATCTCAGCTTTGCGTCGATGCTCGGCTTGTTTGGCTGTCGAGCCTTCCTCGTTGCACCACCCGAAGCGCACATGCTGCTGGTCGGGATGCTGTTCGGGTACGGCGCCGGCGTGGCCGCAGGATTATCCCTACGTCCTTGGATAAGCATTCCCAGCATTCTGGTAGCTATTCTCCCCACCATCATCGTAACATCACTTGCTTCAGACACAGCGCATCGGGCGACGGGGGTTCTGCTCGCGGTTTTCTTGGCGGGTGGCATTCACAGCATGCTGTCGCGCTACCGTTCGGAAACGCGCAAAATCACCATGCGCCGACACTTCACTACGCTCGCGCGCCGCGATGACTTAACCGGCCTGCCCAATCGGCTATCGCTTAGAGA
>CAYLIK010000100.1:0-11362 GCA_964383565.1 uncultured Sphingomonadaceae bacterium | reverse complement strand
CGCTGGACGGCAACAACAGGAATGACGGCCTCGGCTTCGTGGTCGATAACGGCGCCAAGAATATCAGCATCACCAATTCGAAGTTCGAACAGCTCAACTGGGCGGGCAGCTACAGCGGCGTCAACGGTCTGACGCTTGCCGGCAATAGCTATAATGTACGCAACTCGGCGATCAACGCGCTGTCTGGCATCACCAACCTGATTCAGAGTGCGGCGGCGGTGGTTGCCCCGACGCCAGCTCCGACGCCGACGCCTACCCCGACTCCGACGCCGACACCCACCCCAACACCAACGCCTGCTCCAAGCAGCCCAACCCCGACACCGACCCCAACACCGTCCTCGACAACGGGTACGGTGATCAAGTCGCAGGAAGAGCTGAAGACGGCACTCGCCAATGCCAAGGGAGGCGAAACCTTCTTGCTGGCAGAGGGTGGCTATTCGATTACGCTCTATAATAAGGCGTATAGCGGCCAGGTAACGCTGACATCGCTCGATGCCGGCAATCCGGCTACCCTGAGCTATACAAAGCTGAGCAACGTCTCGAACCTCGCGTTCAAATCGCTCGAACTAGGGCGTGCTGGGGGCACTGGCGATCACATGGTCCGCATACTGGGCGGTAGCAACCTCAGCTTCGACTCAGTCTATGTGCATGGCTCGCTGGACGGCAACAACAGGAATGACGGCCTCGGCTTCGTGGTCGATAACGGCGCGAAGAATATCAGCGTCACCAATTCGAAGTTCGAGCAGCTCAACTGGGCGGGCAGCTACAGCGGCGTCAACGGTCTGACGCTTGCAGGCAATAGCTATAATGTACGCAACTCGGCGATCAACTCGATCTCCGGCGTCACCAACCTGGTCCAGAGTACGGCTGCATATACAAGCACTGCGCTGGCAAAGACCGCAGTTTCGGCGACAAGCATGTCTACGCTGACGAGCTTCGCACCAACCTCACTGTCGGACATGCTCGCCAGCGATGATGTTTCGACGCAAACCAGTGCCGCGCCGTCGACAGCAGCATCGGCGTTCACGCCGAACCGGATCAGCAAATCGTCGGCCACAATCTATTCCGGCCGCACCGCAACGACGTCCTCTGCGGCCGTCGATCTGGTGACAACGTCTCAGACGAACACGCGCTATTTCCAGCTCGCAGCGGGGCTGTAACAGCGCCTCTGAATGAACAAGGGCGTCCGCGAGAGCGGGCGCCTTTTTGTTTTGCTCAATGCCGTGACTTGAACAGCACGCGGTGCGCCTCGATGAAACGCCAGAGCCGCAACCGCGCGAGCGCGGATAACGCCGCCGCGCGTTCCGCCCCTCCGGCAAGCCGGTCGCTACGCAGGATGCGGGGCGCATGCGCAATGATCGAAAACGGCACGCCCCAGCTCTTTGCGATCCAGCGCAATCTTCCGAGCTTCCATTCGCGCGTGATCAGATATTGTTCGGACACCAGTCGGCGCCACTTGCGAATGAGATCGGCCCAACTCGTGCGGGCCGGATGCCCGACCTCGGCATCCTCGGCATAGGTGATGCCGAGACCCATTGCCCGGGCGCGCAGGCACCATTCCTGATCTTCTGAAACGCCGGTCCTGAAGCCGCCCACGCGCCTGAAATCCGCGCTGCGGACGAAGAGATTGGCTGTGACGCTGAAATGCTTCTGCTCGACATAGAGCCGATTGTTGAACGCGAAGACCAGTTCGAACGCCTCCGCCGGAGTCAATTTGCGGCTGCGGTCGACCAGTACCGTCATCTTGCCCCCGACGATATCCGCCTTTTCGAGCGCGCGCAGCCCTGCCTCGAGCCAGCCGGGCGCGGGCACGCAATCGCTGTCAGTGAAGGCAAGCACCTCACCGTGGGCGAGCACCGCCCCGCCGTTGCGCGTGGGACCCGCGCCTTGCTCGGGCACCTCGAGCAACGTGGCACGATCACGCACCACGGCACGGACCGCTTCGATTCCGCACGGCGAGGCATTGTCCGCAACGATGATCTCGAAGCGTTCGCGAGGAAAGTTCTGAGCTTCCAAGGCCGTCAGACAGAGATCCAGCCCGGCCGGATCATTGTAGTGAGGAACGACGACGGAAGCGGCAAGACTCACGAGAGATCGAGCCGCTTGGCCGAAAAGATCGATTTGATGCAGCCCAGTCCCAGCGCCATCCACGCCCGGCGATCGAAGGGATAGACCCGCAACGCTTTCGTGACCCAAGACAGTGACTGCCGCCAGCAACCGACCCGCTGATAAACGCGCGCGATCTCGGTGAGATATTGCGCATGTAGCGGAGGGTCCTGCGAGATCAGGTCAAAATGCTTGTCGAGCATCTTTTTGCGCACGCCAGCCTGGTTGGTCTTTATCTTGGATATACTGTCCGGCGAGGTGAAGCAGAGCGCCAGCGGCTTATCGACGAACAGGAACTTCGTGATCCGCGCCAGCCGGGTGGTCATGTCCCAGTCCTGACCCAGCTTGAGCGTCTCATCGAACCCGCCGATTTGTTCAAGCAAGTCCTTACGCACCATCAGCGTCTGGGTGCTGATCATGGCGCGGCGCACCAGCTCGCGCGAGATGTCGCCTGAGGTCCGGTCGTAGCCGGGCAAAGGCATATACTGCACCTCACGCGGTCCATAGACGCCAAACCGGCCTTCGCCATTGGTGATTTTCGCGCAATAGATCGCGCCATATTCGGGCGAGTTGACGCGGTTATATTCCTCAATCTGGGTAGCGAGCTTCGTGACCAACCATTCGTCGTCGCTATCCTGAAAGGCGATCAACGGAGCCCGCGAAGCTTTGATCCCGGTATTGCGGGCAGCGCCGCCGCCCTTATTCGTCTCGTGCCGGATAACGCGTAATCGCGGATCACGGACCGACTGAAGATAGTCCCAGGTGCCGTCGGTCGAACAATCGTCGACCACGATGACTTCAATATCCTCAAAGGTTTGCCGCAACACACTTTCGAGTGCCCGGGGCAACGACCTCAAGCGGTTATAGCTCGGAATGACAACGCTGACGGCGGGGGCCGACGTGAAATCATCGGACAGGTTCGCAGTCATTTCACCGCGGCATTGTGCATTGCAACGACCATCCCTTTCGCCTAGCGATGCGCCCCGAGGCTGGCAAGCCGCGTTCGGATCGGTGGCAGATATCCCTCTTTACCTTCAATTTGGTTGCTAAGACCGTGCTGCCCGTAGCAAGGCGCCACGCGGGATGAGTATCAAGGCAAATTTTGCAAAGAGCGGAGCGTGGATGGTGGCGAGCGCCATCTTCAACAACCTCTCGTCGATGATCATCTTCATCGCGCTCGCGCGGCTGCTGACGCCCACCCAGTTCGGCATCGTCGCCTTCGCCACGATCTTCATCGAATTCAGCCGCGTGCTGGTGGTCGCGGGTATTCCCGACGCCCTGATACAACGCAAGGATTGGGACAACGATGTCGCTTCCAGCGCCTTCTGGACAAATATCGGCATAAGCCTCGGCATCTGCCTGATCATTGGCGTTGTCGCCGCGCCGCTTTCCTATTTCGGCTATGACGAGACCTTCGCGCTGGTACTGCTCGCGCTATCCTTCGCGCTGGTGATCGAAGCGCTGACCACGGTTCACACCGCCAAACTTCGACGTGAATTCCGCTACAAGGCGATCGCCAGCCGCAACATGGCGGCCAATATATTAAGCGGGGTGATCGGGGTCGGGCTCGCGGCAACAGGATGGGGCGTCTGGGCGCTGGTGTTGAGCCGGCTCCTCGGCGCGCTGATTACCAGCGCGATCCTCTGGCGCACCTCCGGCTGGCAGCCTCGCTTCGTCTTTCGCTGGGGGCATGTGCGAGGCTTGAGCGCAATTTCATCGCACCTGCTCGGCAACCAGCTGATCGGTCAGGCCAATAGCCAGGTGGCGGGTCTGATCATCGGATCGGTGATCGGGCCTGCCGCTCTGGCGCAGTTCCGGGTCGGCACGCGCATTCTGACGCTCATGTCGCAGCTCCTGATTACTCCCCTTCAGGCCGCCGCGATGTCCGCCTTCTCGCGACTCGAAGAGGCGGGCAAGTCGATCGCCCCCGCCTATGTGCGGGTCACGAAAAGCTGCAGTTTGCTTGCCTGCCCGATGTTCCTCGGGGCATCGGCCGTGGCCCCCGATCTGGTCCTGCTGCTGTTCGGGCCACAATGGCGGGATGCAGGGCTGGTCATGGCCATCAGCGGGCTGGTCGTCGGGCCTTCGGTGATCATGTATTTCTTCACGCCGGCACTCGCGTCGGCCGGCCGATCGGGCCTCTCATTCAGGCATTTCTTCGTCGCGCTGTTCGTCAATTTCGGGGTGGCAATCGCAGCGATCCCGTTCGGCCTGATTGCAATCGCATCAGGCAAGACCATCGAGTCGCACCTCACTCTCCCCTATGGCCTCAGCTTACTCCGCAAGGGGATCGGTCTTCGCATCGGCGCAATTCTCGGCGCTGTCGGCCCGGCTTACATCGCGTCGCTGGTGATGGCGGCGGTGCTCATCGCGCTTTCGCTCTATACGCTCCAGCCGCTGAGCCCCTTCTATCGTCTCGCCGTCATGGTGCCGCTAGGCGGCATCATCTATTTTGGGATCCTCGGGATTTTCGCGAGATCATATCTGGTCAGCAATCTCGAGGAACTTCGCTCGATCCTGAAACCGCGCCGGGCGGCGTCCGCAGAAAATATGGGCGGATCATGAGTACCGAAGCAAGCCGACCGCTCTCGATTCTCGCATGGCCGGCGGCGACGCCGGCAAATCGCTATTGTGAGGCGCTTTATGCCAACATGGCGGATGTGCGGGTAGACGATTTCAAGCCGGGCTGGCGCATGCTCTTGCGTCTGCCCAGTAAACGCTATGATGTCTTCCATATCCATTGGCTCGAACGCGCATTCTGGCGGGTTGGCGGCCTTGCGATCATCCGGGCCGTGCTCGTCACACTGCTGACCGCCGCTTTCATCAAGCTTCGCGGCGGAGTCGTGGTGTGGACTGCACATGATCCCGTACCGCACCAGATGGGTGGAAATGCTTTCGCGCGCGCGGGTCTTTCGGCATGGCTCTGGAAGATATATGTCGCGCTGCTCAGCCGCATGCTGGACGGGGTCATCCTGCTCAGCGCCGTTCACCGGGACACGCTGGTCGCCTCGCGCCCTCATCTTCGCACGCGGCCCATGACGATAACGCCCCACCCGCATTTCAAAGGTGTCTATTCAAACGATCTTCCCCGCGCCGAGGCGCGCAAGCGTCTGGCTTTACCCGCCGAGGCGACCACATTGCTCCTCCTGGGAGCGATCAGGCCATATAAGAATGCCGAGGCCCTGATCGAGGCTTTCCGACATCTTGCCGATCGTGACCTGAGACTTGTCATTGCCGGGCAACCTGACAGCGACGATTATGCGGCCGAGCTCAAGACGCTTGCGGGCGGCGACAGTCGGATCGCCTTTCATTTCGGCTTTGTCGCTGACGATGATCTACAGCTTTTCCTGAACGCGGCAGATGCTGTTGTGATTCCCTTTCGGAATGCCACCAATTCGGGCTCGGTTGCGCTGGCCCTCTCCTTCGCCAAGCCTGTCGCCGTGCCAGACATGCCCGTTTTTCGCGAGGTCCGCGACATTGTCGGCGACGATTGGATCCGGCTGATGCCGAACGCACTGAACCCGGCCGAACTTCAGGACACCATCGACTGGATCGGATGGAAACGCGCCGCCGCACCCGATCTGGATACTCTGGACTGGCCTCAAATTGCGGAGAAGACCCAGGCGTTCTTCCGCGCCGTGCTGACCTAGGACGCTGTCACGGCATCAAGCAGCCCGCCGATATCGTCGCTGACCCGATCCCAGGACAGCGCTTTCAGATCCGGCATCGCAAGCGGCGGCCGCACGGACAGCCAGCGGACAAAATCGCTCAGCGCCCGGGAATCGAGAACGCCCTCATAAAGCTGCAGCCAATCGGCGCCCACGATCTGTTGCAACTCCGGCAAGCTGCCGGTTCGAGGCGCCAGCACCGGACGTCCGCGCGAAAGCGCGAAGATCGCGGCGCCGCTGTTCAGGATCGCCTGATAAGGCAGAACAACGCCATGCGCGGCATCCACCACCCGTTCGATATCAGCATCCGGCAACGGCTCGCTTCGGATATCGAGCGTGATGTTCGGCGCCTGCGCTGCGATCCGTTCGATCTCTACGGCAACATCTTCATGACTGCGGCGCCCCGCGATGCACAAAGTCACTTCGGCGGGCATAGCTGCGACAAGTCGCGCGAGAAGTTCGACATTCTTGTAACGGCGGATTTGACCGAAATAGGCAAGTCTTACCTGCTGCTCCATCGGCGGAGCAGCCTGCAGCGGTAGTTCCATCACATCTCGGTAATCGCCGTGAACCGTCTCGATCTGCACGATCCGCGATGCCGGCGAATAAAGCTGATCCACCAAGACCCGCGAATGATGCGAGAGGTGGATGATCCCGTCGATCATGCCGACAAACCGGCGCATCAACATGCGAGACACCCAGCCCCCATCGTGCGGCTGCGCATTGTGCGCCACCCAGATTATCCGTGTTCCTTGGGCGCGCGCGCGCGCCAGCTTGCTCCGGAAATCGAGATAGCGGCCGATTCCTCGCAAACCTCCAAGACCCAGCAGTTCATACGGCCAATGCAGAATTGCGGCATGCGCACCGATATTTTCAATATCGTGCCAATCGAAGTCACGAATTCGATACCCTTGCTGTGCAACAGCTTCCGAGAAGAGACGAACGAAACTATTGCCGGGATCGGCCAGCGGTTTGATAGCGATGATCTTGTCGGATCGGTTTAACAAGGCGCGCTCCGGTCAATTCGCGTCAGCGGATGCGGTTCAAGCCGGGACAAGTCAACCGCGCCCAATAATGCCGCGCTTGCACAATGGCGCCGAATTGGGCATCAGCGGCGTCGAAAGCCACTGCCGGCGCGGCGTGAAAGGCTCAGGGCAAGCATGTTGAAGCAGGCCAGTCAGAAGGCCCTACCCTTCCTGATCGATGCACTGCGTCCAGCAAAGCAGTTGCTACCCGAATATACGCGGCAGGTTCCGCCTGCGCGCGCGATGCTGCTGCAGACCTTCGGTGTCGCGGCAGCTGCGCTGCTTGGTGCGATTTACGGTCATTTCTTCGCCAAACTGCCACCCGATTATTTGCTCGTGCTGCTTGCGCCGATCAGCGTAGTGGCTCTGCTGGTCATTTGGGTCCTGCCTGATCGCGATACGGCACCCACCAAGGCGATGTCGCGCCTTTTGCTGGCTTTCTTCGCCGTATCGGTCGCCTGGCCGGACTATCTGGCGTTGCAGTTGCCGGGTCTGCCATGGATTTCCTTCCGCCGGCTGTTCCTGCTGCCCACAATCCTGGTCCTGCTGATTTGCGTGTCGACCAACGCCGCCTTCCGCAAGGACATCCGCGAGACGCTTAATGCGGAACCGCTGATATGGAAATTCCTGGCCGGCTTCGTCGTTATGCAGTTCCTATCGATCGCCGGCGCGCCGTCGCCGGCGGCGGCAATCAAGAATTTCGTCAATTACCAGCTCGCCTGGACCGGTATTTTCTTTGCTTCGGCCTACGTGTTCCGTAACATCGACATCGCCCAACGCTTCCTGAAGATTTTCTTCATGGCGACGATGATGGTGGGCCTGATCGCGATCCTGGAAACAATGAACGTCGGGGTCCTGTGGCGCGATCACGTCCCGTCGTTCCTCCAGGTCGATCTGGAGACGATGACCGGCACGATGACGAGCGCCATGCGCAATGGGCTGTATCGGGCGAAATCGGTTTACGGGCAGCCGCTGCCCTTCGCCGAGATCATGGCCTACTCGACGCCCGTAATCCTCTATTTTATATTCACGGCCAAGAATCTGTGGGCCAAGATCGTGCTCATCGGCCTCGACTTGCTGCTCGTCTATGTGCTCACCCTGCCCCAATCGCGCCTCGGCATGATCGGCTACCTCATTTCGCATGCGCTCTTCATCGGGGTGTGGAGCGGCCGAATCTGGCTGCGGAACAAATACAGCCTGATGGGCCCGATGATAACATTGTCCTATCCTCTGGCGGTGATAGCACTGGCCGGCGCCGTAATGACGGTCGGCCCCCTGCGTGAAAAGGTGATGGGTGGTGGCGATACGCTGAACAGCGACCAGGCTCGCAAGCAGCAAAAGCGATCGGCTGCAGGCGTGATCCTCAGCAATCCAGTGATCGGACATGGCCCCAGGCAGGCAGCAAATGTGCTAGGCTTCGTCGCTTACGGCCGTGTTACACTCGACAATTATTTTCTGTGGATTGCGCTCGATTACGGTTTGATTGGCTTCGGCATCTATTACGGTCTGTTTCTTATCGTCATCCATCGCATGTTCATGATTTCGATCCGGGACATTGACCGAAACAACAACATGGCTCTCGTGGCTCTCACGACCTTTGCGTCGTTCGTGATGATCAAGGCGGTGCTCAGCGAAGAAGATAATCACTCGATGATTTTCATGATGCTGGGCTTTGCCATGGCAATCATCTGGCGCGAAAAGGCAAAACAGGCGGAGGAGGCGCCCGCCACCGGCCAGAATCCGCATTTCGTCCGCTAGATTGCAGCACCGTTTCGGGACGCATGCCTTACGCAGGTGCAACATGAAGGGTTGCGAACGCGAAAGAATAAGGGGATGATAACTTTCGTTCGGCTAATGCCCTTGGCCTCTAACCCCTGACAGGTGCCGAATGGTTGGCGTTTCCATTGTCGTTCCGCTTTACAATGAAGAAGAGAACGTCGCGCGTGTTCACACTGCCGTGGTCGACGCGCTCGCCGGTCATGACATCGATTATGAGCTCTTGTTCGTCGATGATGGCAGCAAGGACACCACCTATGCTTGCGCACGCGCGATCGTGGCGCTGGATCCACGTGTGCGCGTACTCAAATTCCGCCGCAATTATGGCCAGACCGCCGCAATGGCAGCCGGGATCGATGCGGCGCGAGGCGATGTCGTCGTCACCATGGACGGTGATCTTCAGAACGATCCGAACGATATCCCGCGCCTGCTTGATCTGATCGACGGCGGCTATGACATCGCCATTGGCTGGCGCAAGAAGCGCAAGGACGGCAGTGCGCGCGTTTTCATTTCCAAGATCGCGAATAAGATTATCGCCCGGATCATGGGCGTCGAGGTTAAGGATAGCGGGTGTTCGCTCAAAGCTTACAAGGCATCCCTGATCCAGGGCATCCCCATGTATGGCGAGATGCACCGCTTCATCCCGCCGCTGTCGCAGCTGGCAGGCGCCCGCCTCGCCCAGATTGAGGTCAATCATCGCGCGCGCGAGTTCGGCTCGTCCAAATACGGCTTTTCGCGCATCTACAAGGTGGCGCTCGATATCGTATCGATCCGGGCGCTCCTCAGTTACGCGCATCGCCCTCTTGGGTGGCAGGCATGGCCGACCGCGATCAGCTTCCTGATCGGCTTACTCTGCACGGCTTGGGCGATATGGGGCCACAATCACTCGATCGTGGTGCCGGCCGGCATCGCGACGCTGTTCTTTTCGTTGTCCATCTTCCTGATGGCCTGGGCGCTGATCGGCCATCTATTCGCCGTGCTCGAGCCTGAAGTCAGTCGCTATGCCGCCCTGTCGGCCATCCTTTCGACCCGTTTGAAACAGCCCGTGTTGAGAAAATCATGAACATCGAAACCAAGCTCCCAGTTCTTGACGCCGCCTGCGAGGTGTCGGTCCTCATCCCGGTTATGGTCCGCGACGACGGCGCGGAGGCGGTCTGGAACGCCTATCACGCCGCCATGATGAAGACGGGCAAGACCTTCGAGTTCATCTATGTGCTCGACGGCCCGCACGCGACTTATGTCGAGGCGCTGGAAAGGCTTGGAGGCGCGGAAGCAGGGATTCGCATTGTGTCTCTCAACCGCTCGTTCGGCGAGGCTGCCTGCATTCAGGAAGGCGTCAAGCATGCGCGCGCAGACACGCTGCTGATCCTGCCTGCCCATCTCCAGGTTACGCCGGAATCGATCCCGCTCCTGCTGGAGCAGGCCGAAACCTTTGATGTCGTCGCCGGTGCACGCGACCGTCGCCGCGATACGGCGATAAGCCGCTGGCGTGGCAGCATGTTCAATGCGTTCGCGCGGTTCGCGGGTTCAAAGTTCGAGGATCCTGGGTGTACCGCACGGATCGTGCGCCGCCATGTGTTCGACGAGGTTCATCTTCAGAGCGACCAGCATTTCTTCCTGCCGCTGCTGGCCGAACGGCTTGGCTTCTCGGTCAAGCAGGTCCTGCTCGAACAGGCCGAGATCGACCGCCGCTTCCGCGCCCACCGCCCGACAGATTATGTCAGCCGTTTGATGGACGTCGTCGGCCTCGCCTTCATGACGCGGTTCATGCACAAACCCTTCCGCTTCTTTGGGACGATCGGCGCGTCGCTGCTAATGATGGGCCTGCTCTGCGGCCTCTATGTCGTAGCACAGCGCAATTTCGGCGACATCCCGCTTGCCGACCGCCCGGCCCTGCTGCTGACCGCGCTGCTGATCGTGCTTGGCATCCAGATCGGCGCAGTCGGCCTGATGGCGGAAATCGTGATCTTCACCCGCTACCGCACGACGCCGGCCTATCGCATCGAGAGGATCGTCGCGCAGGACGACGACGCCTGATCCGTGCACGCTGATGTTATTGTCGTCGGCGGCGGTATCCAGGGCGTCACCATGGCGCTCGCCGCCGCACGCAAGGGTTTGCGGCCTGTCCTGATCGAACGGTCGCAGATCGCGGGCGAGGCCACGGGCAACAGCTATGGCATCATCCATGGCGGCCTGCGTTATCTTCAGACGCTCGATCTGCCGCGCTGGCGCCGATCGAAGCAGGCGCAGCGCTGGTTCTTTGAGAATTATCCGCAGTTCGTGGCGCCGCTCCGCTGCGTGATGCCACTTTACAAGGGCTGCTTCCGCTCCCCGCCTGCCTTCCGGGCGGCCGGGCTGATGGAGTCCGTGCTGTTTGGCGCCCTTGGTGGCGAACCACCATTGCCCCGCGTCGAGATAATCTCCGCCACCGAGGTGATAAAATCCTATCCAGTGCCCACTGAGGGTTTGAGCGGAGCCGCCATGTGGTATGACGCCCAGATTACCGATCTGGGGGGATTGATGACGGCGATGCTGAGCGACGCGGGACTCGTCGAGGACTCAGTGCTTGTGCACAGCGAGGCAACCGGACTCGCCACCACTGGAGGACGGGTAACAGGCGTTCATCTCCGCGACCGAAAGACGGGCGATGAACGTCTCATCGAAAGCGCCGCCGTGATCAACTGCGCCGGTTCGTGGGTCAATCAATGGAACGACCGGCAGGCGGGGCCTAGTGCTGCGGCGCTTGCGTTCAACCTGTTGCTCGACCTTCCCTTTCCCGGTGAAGCC
>CAYLIK010000099.1:0-11466 GCA_964383565.1 uncultured Sphingomonadaceae bacterium | reverse complement strand
CCGTCGCCCGAGCTAGAGCAGGGTTCACTTAGCCGTATCGTTGAAGCTTTGCGTGATCGACCGACACAGCTGAGGAGGAATGATCTTGGTTTTCCGTGCTTGGTTCGGGGCTAGCTTGCACCGATTCCTGCGGATGCTGTTCGCCGTTACGTGAGTGCACGCGGTCCCCTATTACAATCATGACCAGCACTCCTCCGCATATAAGGCTAAAAATTACGTAGCCGAGAACAATGGTGGCGAGCATGATTGTAATCCGTTGGGATCGTCACGAAAGGGAAACGAGGGCTAGCGCGTGAATAATCCCAGAAGGTTAAGCAAACGCCGTAGGGATGGGTGGATTGTAAACTGTTAGCGCAACCGGAATCGCCAAGAACCGCATCGCTTCCGCAGCTCGTTTGCTGATTGCGAATAATCAAAGCTCCGCGGCTATATCCCTGGTTGAAAGCCTTTACGTGGTTCGGCTATCACTTTGGTTTACAGCGATAATTCTGCCGATGACTTTACCGATTTTTAAGTGGCGAGCGGGCAAATCGCGCAAAGGAGAGGCAGGATGGTCCCCTGCCGCGCTACATCCGCTGGGCGGTGCTATCTTTACCCCCAAAGCACCGTCCAGCGGCATGTTAGTTGCATAGCTTAACATGACGACAAAAAATGGGCGGACAGGGTGCGCGAACGAGATAAACGGGACAGCCATATTCTTACTGCCACGATGCACAGTGCGCGGCACGAGGAGCAGCCGATCCTCGTGCGCAACATATCATCGCGCGGCCTCGGCGCGCGCGCCCGTGGCATTGTACCGGCGGAGGGTGAAGAAGTTCGTCTCAAACTTGATGGTCGCTCTTTGGTGGGACGTGTCCGTTGGGTCAGGGGTGACCGGTTTGGAATACATCTCCGGGATCTCTTCGACGCTGACATTCAGCCCATAACACACCCTTGGTCACGACCAGCGCAATCAGCGCCGAGTTTTCAAGTAGCAGACCGATTTAAGCCGGCCGAAAAAGCATGGCGTCCTGGCGTTGTGGGATTCAAACGCGCTTCTCCGTCAGCGCGATAATTGGACTGAGTCGATCGCGACGATCATCACGCATGGAATGTCCCCCGGATTTTCGGGGTCCGCAACAGCGAGTCGCTAAAAGTGCGCTTTCCATCGGCTTCAAATGGTTGATCATTTTGCGATGTGAGAAATCCGGTATAGGTTCGCTCAACCGTCGCCTCAAACCGCAAGCCCTAGGGACGGCTGAGAGAGAATATGAACTCCCGCTTGCCTGTCATAAAAACTGAGATGCACAGGAGAGCTAAATGGACGAACCATATCATCGCGCGCGTGAAATGCGGGAGCGGGAGCTTGCGGCAAACGCAAGTGATCCATCTGCACGCAATTCTCATCTGAGATTAGCTGCCCTGCATGCCGGCAAGGCTAATCGTGTGCGCCTACTTGCGGAGCGCAATCGACCTATTGAAGCTTCATTGACGCAAACCAGGGTGGCTACGAGATAGGTAGCTTTCACGTCGCGGGTCCGTATTGACCCAATTGCAGCTTCGGCCGTCAATTATTGTTGTCCAATGGTGTGCGTTGCCCCGCCGACACGCGTCAGCGGGGCAATCTTCATAACAGGACGTTTTTAATCACGATCCCGCCAAAAGCGGCGATGCCTAAAATCCCGATCGCGATCACCCCGCCAACGTCGATGTTCCCAGCGATCACCGTCGCGCCCATAACGCGGTGCGTAATAGCCGTAGCGGGGTGAGTAATAGGCGTAAGGTTGAGCGTAGCCATAGTATCCATAGGCTGGCGTAGGATAGCTGTGATAGCGATAGCCTGGCCCGTCATAGTACGGGTCGTAATAATCACCTTCACCGATAGTGATCGAGAAGCTGCTATAGCTTCGCGCATCAGCCTGCGATGGAAGTGCGACCAGGGCAGCAGCGCCAAGCGCTGTACCCATAAGGACTTTCATCATTTCGACTCTCCAAACGAACTTGTCATTGAAGACAGAATGACTCAGTGGCCGTGCATCGAGGCTGAACGCTCTTGAAAGCAAGTGTTAAGCGAGCGGATGCGCGACGCTGGAGGATCAGTGCGGTTAGTTTACATCTTGCCGTCGCCGTCTTGTCACACGCGTTCGGCACATCCGGTATCCCCAACGTTTCCAATTCCGCTTCTGACTTGTTTTCGATGCCATCGAACAGGACGGAGGCGAAACAAAAACACAGTTCGGAAGCACTGCTTGATCAACTATTATTGAATTAGAGACAAAGAGTTCAGGTCAATACAATATATCTAAAGGTATATTAGGTCATTGCCTCAATATTCTTGTTCATCCTGCATCCATTAACGATGACCTGCGTTCTCGGGGCGGCAGGCCGTTGAACCTTCATGACCGCTGCGGATTGAGTTGATTGCCCTTCGCGGCAGTACTCAGGAGAGACAAATGCGTACGAGATATATGATTGGTGCCCTATCTGCGCTTGCGCTGATGGGAGGCACAGCTATTGCTCAGTCTACCGCGGGAGGGGGCGTCGCAGCCTCGGGACCCGAGGGTTCGGTCGCGGGCGGTGCCACGGCGGGAACTGCTGATCAGGCAGGCCAGCATCATAAGAAAATGAAAAAGCGGCATGATCGAGCGGATCGTGCGGCCGATAGAGCTGCGGAGCGAAACTCGGCTTCAACTTATGGCGCCGGCTCGGTCTACACTGATCGTAACAAGGCAACCGGCGCAGTGACTAGCGGCGGCAGTGCATCCGGTACGGGTGCACAGAGCACCACCAGCTCGGTTGATGCCTATGGTTCGACAACCAAGGATGGATCCGACGGTGAAGTGTATGGCGACTCGACCGCGAACTCAGGTCAGAAGCCTAACTAAGAAGGTGAGGGGCGGTTTTCCCGCCCCTTTTCCTTTGGGAACCGCATATGATGCTTCCGGTCATCATCCTAGCCGCAATGGCTGCATCGCCCAATCCGGCAGCCACATGTCACGAGATTACGGAGCATGCTGACGGGACGGTGAGCGAGCGGTCGGTACTGGATGACGGCAGCACGATGGCTTCGGCCTCGAGCGGCTCGAAAGGATCAGACCATTCGCATTCATCGGTGACGGCTTCGTCGTCCTCGTCTTCCAATTCCGAGGGCACCAGCACGTCCAGTTTCTCGGGCGATCATGGCCGGTCGGTGAAGGTCGAGCGCGCCAACGGGCAGTGCCGGATCACGATCACCGAAAGATAAATAGGAGAGTATGTTATGAGGTATGTTGCGCCGCTTTTTATGGCCCTCGCCTGTCCCTGTTCCGCTTTGATTGCACAAACTACGGCTGGCTCAGCAACATCAACCCCGACGACCAGTGACGTATCGGCGGGCACCTACGGCTCAGGCACGAGCTATCCCGATAGGGGGGGGGTAGCGGGCGGCGGCTGCGCTACCGCGGCCGACGGCGGATCTGCGCAGACCGATTCCTCAGCCAGATTCAACAAGAACAACGCCATGCAGCGTTCCACCGCCAGCGCGAAGGATGAGGACGAACGCGCCCGCTCGCGCACGATGACGCATGCGCGCAAGGATGGCGCGGTTCGCTCTAAATCGATGTCGATCTACAAGGAGCGCGGCGAAAAGCCCGTGATCACCCGGGACAGCTCAACCAGCAGTCCGAACTAAGGAGAGACGTGATGGTTACGTTGACACCTACAGAGATGGTTCTGGGCGTGCTCGTTATCGTCCTCGCGGCGGTAGCGATTGCGCTCTTTTTGCAAAGGCGCCGCAGCGATGGCTTGAAAAGCCGGTTTGGACCGGAATATGAGCGTACGATTGCTGAAGCCGGTGACCAACGAAAGGCTGAAGCGCTGCTGCACGAGCGAGAGAAGCGTGTCTCCAAATTCTCGCTACGCCCGCTGCCGGCCGAAAAGCGAGCGCGCTACATCGATCAATGGCGACGGGTCCAGGCGCAATTCGTTGACGATCCCAAAGGTGCGGTCACGCATGCCGACGATCTTCTCGGCAGCGTGATGGAAAGCAGAGGCTATCCGGTCGTGGACTTCGATCAGCGATCGGCAGACCTCTCCGTTGATCACCCTGAAGTCGTCCAGAACTATCGTGCCGCTCATGAGATCGCCACCCGGCATTCGCGTGGCGAGGCAGGTACCGAGGATCTTCGTCAGGCGATGATCCATTATCGCGCCCTATTCGATGATTTGGTCAATGAGCCTGGTGCTTCCGATCATGATCATCATCCCATTCCCTCAGTTACCGCACGGGAGAAGCATAATGGCTGACATTTCGAGAGATCATGTCATCTTGGAGCGCGATCGTCCCGCCAGCACAGCCGATCTTGTTGGAGCAGGCAATTCTACCGAGAGCATGGCCCGGCGCGATTCTGTGCAGACCCAAACAGTGGACACCCAAGAGGCGCCACTATTCCCAGACGCAGAAGCCGGCGAGCTTCGCCAGCGGTGGGATTCCGTGCAGGCAAGCTTTGTTGATGAGCCTCGCAGGGCGGTCGAACAGGCGGATGAGCTTGTAGCAAGCGCCATGAAGCGTTTGGCAGAAAGCTTCGCCAGCGAACGTTCAACCCTCGAAGCGCAGTGGGATCGTGGTGATAGCGTTTCCACAGAAGATCTGCGTATCGCGCTTCAAAAATATCGGTCCTTCTTCGGCAGGCTTTTATCGATGTAAGGAAAACCGGGTGCTGCGGTGGGCGACGCCAGATGACACGTAGGGGTCAATTGGCGCCGTCTCGCCGAGGCGTCTTTGAGGCTCAATGATGCCCTATCGGAACGCTTTGAATGCTCTCTCGCGCATCTACTCCCCTTCCTGACCGAACACAGCCTCCCGCTCCGCCTTCCGCTGCCGCAGCTCATCCAGCCGGGCGCGGCGCTGCTCGCGTGCCTCTTCCTCGGCGGCGATCGTGGCATCGGTACCCGCCTCGTCGGTGTGCGCCTCGCGGTCGCCGCGCAGGAAATCGGCTACCCCCTCAATGAAGCGCTCAACAGGCGAACCGTCGTGTAGCTGGTCCGCCGCCTCGGCCGCCTCGAGCTCAGCGAGCTCGCGCTCCTCCGCCGCCACGCGCATCGCTGCCTGCCTCTGCTCGATCGCCGCCATCAGCGTCGGCGGCAGGTCGAGGTCGCTTGCGCGCAGCTGAGCAGCACTCATGAACCGTGCCCAGATCGCTGCGGGCAGGGTCCCGCCCGTTACCCCCCGCATTGGCGTGTCGTCGTCATTACCAACCCATACCCCGGTGACGAGACCGCCCGCAAAACCGACAAACACCGCGTCGCGATGGTTTTGCGTAGTGCCTGTCTTACCGAAGGTTGGAATGCCCAATGCTGCACCGCGCCCGGTCCCCTGGTTAGTTGCAGTCCACAACAGGTCGAGCATGGCCTCCCGTACGCGCGGATCCATCGATCGCCTGCTCGCAGGAGATGAGTCCGCCAGCCCGCTTGCCTTCACCGGATAACGCCCGCTGGCGATCACGGCATAGGCCGATGTCAGCTCGATCAAAGACATACCTGACGTGCCAAGGGCCATCGACGGCCCTGGCGTAATCGCGGCGGTGATCCCAAGCCGCCTCGCCGTATCGGCTACCATATCCAGCCCCACCCGCTCGGCTATCCGCACTGCGGCCACGTTGCTCGATTGCGCGAAGGCGCTGCGCAAGGTGGTGGGTCCGCCATAGCGCCCGCCATAATTTTTCGGGCTCCAGCCATCGATCGTCAGCGGTGAATTCTCGACCAGCGTGTCGGGCGTTTCGCCATCCTCGATCGCTGCGAGATAGACCGCCAGCTTAAACGCCGATCCCGGCTGGCGCTCAGCCTGTGTCGCGCGATTATACGGACTCGTCTTGTAGCTCCGCCCGCCGATCATCGCGACGACCCGTCCATCGTGCTGCATCGCGACCAGCGCCGCCTGCGTCGCATGCACGCCGCCGCCATAGCTGGTCAGGACAGATGTCAGCGCCTTGATCGCGGCCCGTTGTAAATCGCGGTCGAGCGTCGTTCGGATGGTCAGCTGCCCGTCTTTGCCGCCGACACCATCTTTCTCAGAGGAGGACTCCACTTGTGGCGCGACCCAGTCCACGAAATAGGTACCGCCCGGCAACTCGTCCGGTGCGAGCCGCGGCGCTGCGAGCCGCACATGGGCGATGTCACGTTTCGGGATGATCTTCTGCTCGGCCATCGCCGCGATCACCAGTTTCGATCGCGCCTGCGCGGCGTTCAGGTTCACCGTCGGGTTGAGGCGGCTAGGCGCTTTGACCATTCCCGCCAGCATCGCTGCCTCCCCGACGCTCAGCTTTTCCGGAGCCTTCTGGAAGTAGTGGCGGGCGGCGGCACGCATGCCATAGACACCATCGCCGAAATAGATCGTCGACAGGTAACGCGAGAGAATCTCGTCCTTGCTGAGCCAGGCATCGAGCCATAGCGCGAGCACTGCCTCTTGCAGCTTGCGCCCGATCTCGCGGTCGGACGAGAGGAAGGAAGTTTTGACCAGCTGCTGCGTGATCGTCGAGCCACCTTGCACCATCGCGCCTGCGCGGAAATTATACCAAAACGCCCGCGTCAGCCCGCGTGGATCGATACCGAGATGGTCGGCGAAGCGCCGATCCTCGATCGCGATGAAAGCCCCCCGCACGTGCGGCGGCAAAGTCGCAGCATCAATATGCGCCTCCGCGGTGCCCCGCCGCGCGATGGGCGTGCCGTCGGCAGCAAGGTATATGAAGCTCGGCTTCTGCGGCGGCTGCATCGGCCCCCAGGGCGGCGCGATCCACGTCGCCCAGAGGGCTGCGGTCACCATAACGGCGAAGGCCGCGAAGGCAAACCACTTGCTCAGACGACGCCACGGAAAGCGCCACAATCCGCCCGGTTTCGCCGTGTCGGACGGCCTGGCACTGCCGGTACGGATTTCCGAGGCGGAGGAGCTTGGCATACGCCAAGGTGGGAGCAGCCACCTCAATCTTGTTCGCAAGCCAGCCATCGGCATGATGAACCCGTAACGGCGGAAAGCTTTCCGCGCATTGAACGGCGCTCATAGGTCGCTGGGGCGGAAGGTCAAAGCACGGTTCTCAAGAGTGTGCAGAAAGCCGTATACTGAGCTGCATCGCCAGGCGATCTCGCGCATTCTGACGCGATGGACACAAAGTCACTTCCGCGGAGCTTCTTCGCGCGGAATGTAGAGGCGGTTGCAAGGGATCTGCTCGGCGCCTCGTTGCTCGTCAACGCTGTCGGAGGAGTTGTTGTCGAAACTGAAGCTTATGATCCCGACGATCCTGCGGCGCACAGCTTTGCCGGGCGAACGGCCCGCAACGCCGTCATGTTCGGGCCTCTTGGACATGCTTACGTCTATCGAAGCTATGGTCTGCACTGGTGCCTGAACGTCGTATGTGAACCTGGTTCGGCCGTATTGTTACGGGCGCTGGAGCCGACCGCCGGTATCGAGGCGATGCTTGGACGGAGACACGTAAACAACGAGCGCCTCCTGTGCGCGGGCCCAGGCCGTCTCTGTCAGGCGCTTGGCATTGATGGAACATTCAATGGGTTGGCGCTCGATGAGAAACCATTCCTGCTGATTGGTCGCGACCGGGATCCTGGGATTGTCGCAGTTCCCCGTATCGGGATCAGCAAAGCGGTGGAGACACTCTGGCGCTTCTGTATCCAGCAATCCCGATTTCTAAGTCGTCCGGCAGGGATTGCGCCCCAACGAAAGGGCTAGGAGGCGTTAGCCTGTCTGCAGGTCAGGAAGCTGGGATGGTCGAAGATCATATTGGAGCTGATCCATGCGGCACTGCGCTGGGGCCTTATCAGGTCGCCAGCGAACAAACCCCGTTCCGTGGCGGAAGCGATCGCCGGTGACCTGGTCATATTTAACTTCAACCACAAGTTCCGGGCGAAGCGGAAACCACTCACTTTCCCGGCCATTATTCCACCGGCTGGAACCCCCCGGTGCCTTACCGGTAAATCCCGGAGGCTCAATGAGCGCCTCAAGCCTGGCGGTCAGTCCACCCTTGTCTTCATTGGCGAGCGCGGATGTAAAGCCGACGTGGTTGAGCCTGTCCTCATCATCGTAAAGCCCGAGGAGAAGAGAGGCGACCAGTGGCCCGTCGCGGCTGCGCCGAAAGCCACCTACGACACAGTCGGCAGTGCGGCGTTGCTTTACCTTGAGCATGGCTCGTTCCCCAGGCTGATAAGGTGCCGACGCCTCCTTCGCGACCACTCCATCGAGCGCGCCTCCACCATGCTTCAGCCATCCGTGGGCGGTAGCGAGGTTAGAGGAACTGGCGCTGAGCAGAAGCGCGCCGTTTCCCTCATTGGCGTGAAATTGCTCGAGCTTGCGCCGACGCTCGGAAAACGGACGATCAAGCATATCTTCGTTGGCGGCCGACAGGCAGTCGAAGAGCATAAGCTGGGCAGGCGTTTCGCCGGAAAGGCGCTTTATCCTGCTCTCGGCCGGATGAAGCCGTGCCTGCAATGCATCAAACGACAAGATATCGCCTACCGGCAAAATGAGTTCGCCATCGATGGCAAATTTCCGTTGCCGTGTTGACGCAAGCATGGCGACGACCTCGGGAAAATAGCGGGCTAGCGACTTGCCGGACTTGGACATGATCTCGACGGCGTCGCCGTTGCGCGAAGCGATGGCGCGGAAGCCATCCCATTTGGGCTCGTACCTCCAGCCGTTTTCCTCCGGCAGCGTCGCTATCAGCTTGGCCTCCATTGGCACCGTCGATGCCAGTGGGTGCATCTTCGTCATTGCAACACCTGCAGCGTCCGAAGAGGGAATTGTTGCCGGTCATGGGTACGACTCACGCTGCGCGGCCGCTGTATGTAGCGTCGCATTTTCGCAATGACCGCTTCGGTGACGGGGATCTCCAGCATCTTGTAGATGAGTTCCACGCCTGCCTGCCAATCGCTGTTCATCGCCTCATAGTCGATGTCGACGCAGGGTGCGTCCGATTGTGCTCGCGCTTTGGAAACCCGCTCCGTTCGTAGAGCGACCTTCCGTTGCCACTCTTGCCTGATCCAATCCCGATCGACGCAATCCGACTGCAGTTGCATCTGGTTGTGCGCAAGCGCTTCGGAAGACGCCACGACCGCTGCTGGATCGCGGTGCAGGTAAATCAGCCGGGAGTCTGGAAAGACGGCCAGGAGAGCGCCAAGATCCTGCGTAAATTGCGGGACCTTGAGTAGCCATGGCCTATCGGCACCTTTCCGCCGGAGCCAAGCCAGTATTTGCAAGTACCGCTTGAACTCTTGATAGACCGGTTCCGCATTCATCGCCTCGATATGGCTCGTGAAGCTCGGAATGCGCCATTGTGCCTCGAACGCAGCCCCAAAGATCGACAGGCTATGCAAGCCGATCTCTTCGTCGGGTTGGAAAACGCCTGTCGGGTGCAACGTGTTGAAGGCCGGGTTCAGCAATCGCGCGGAGGTAAGGCCCAGCCATGCCCGTAGCGGCCGGTCCCCGGCAAACACGCGCATGGGCTTACGGGGTATAGGGTTCCAGCTTTCGTAGAAGCGGGTGAAGGTCAGGCGCGGATCGCAGGCAAGTAGTCTTTGTACGCGAGTGCTTCCCGATCGCATTTGACCGACGATGACGATGGGCGCCTTGACAGGAACGTCGAGAATCTCTGGATAGCGCCGAAGCAGTTCTTCGGCTCGAAAACGGTTGGCGACCGCAGCGGCGAGCTGGCCATAGGCGATGGTACGCCCGAGTGGCGTTAGGGAGGCTTCTCGCTCGAGTGCGGTTAACAATAGGGCGAGCCGATTGTACCAGCAAAGCTTCACGTTGGAGTTGGGCGAACCGGATGTATGCCGTGCGGCCGCCACGATTACGTCAGGATCAAGCTCTGGCAAGGGCAACCACTTCCGGCGCCACGCCGTTGCGAGAAGCTCGTTCGCCAGGGCAATTCGGCGGCTCCCGCCTCGGGGCAATAGTCGGTTATCTTGCAGCGTAGCCGTCAAGTTACGCGCAGGCGCTCCATTTTCGTTGGTTGAAGCAAGATAACCATGTGAAAACATAACTAAACGGGATGCGATTGTCGCTTGAGCCGGGAAAGCACATGGGGATCGTTGATGCGACGATATCGCGCTTCGACCAGGCTGAATATACCGAAGAGGACAAAGCCCAGGGCAACCAAAAAGCGCAGGCCATCCGGCAGAGATGCCATTGCTTCTTCGGTGCCGCCCGCCTCGGCGGCACGGGCATGCTGGCTGGCGTTCCAGAAGAACCAGCCGACGATAGCGAAAACAATGCCACGGGCTGCGTATCCTATGCGTCCCGCCCACGCCACGAGATCGGATTTGGCGACAGATGGTTCGAGATGCTTCAAGAAATCGAGCTTGATCGCTTTGATAAGCTGATAGAGGCCGGTGACAAATATGCCGATCGCGGCAATGGTGAGCAGGAGTTGCCCGCCCGGTAAGCTCAAAGCCGTTGCGGCGCCTTCGGATGTCCCACCGCCGGTGTAACGTCCACTGCCGAAAGCCAGCCGCGCAGCATATACGCAGAGCGCCAAATGGATCAGTCCACTCGCTGCGCCGCCTATACGGACCGCAATCCCCTTGGCATCGCTACCATGTGCTTCGGTGTCGAGGAATGCTTCCGAAAGGCGCCATAGCCCATAGGCTGCGAAACCCAATGCCATGATGGCGAGGAAGATCTTTCCCGCCGTTCCGTTTAGATAGTTGAGTGCTTCAACATTGTCCGCCGCGCCACCTGAGCGCGAGGCTAAGTAGCCGATGACGAGGTACAATATCCCTCTAGCGGCGAAGCCGATGCGTGTCAGCATTTCGAGGTTGGCGACGCTTGGCATTTTTATCTCCCGTTGACGGGGAAACGATAGGCGCGGCCCCTCGTTCCAGAGTGATCAATACCAATCCCCGACGCGGCGGGTGTGCAGACTGTGGCGAGGAAGAGCACTCGATAGCTTCCAAACATCTATCCTAAAAAATTGGGAACCGGAACCATTTGAAGATTTGTGCGTAGCTCCCGCAATCCGGCGGGGAAAAATGGGGCGAAATGAATGTCATGGGGGACGCGCATCGCGCGGGCGGTCGGTCGGACAATTGCTGCTTTTTCCGTATTTATTTCTGGTGAATCGCTGGCCCAGAGTATCGAAGAACTGCGGGATATGTCGATCACGGCGCTCGCGGAGCTGGACGTATCGTCCGTCACCAAATCAGCGGGCTTCGTAGGTGACGCCCCTGCGTCGATCTACGTAATTACCCATGACGACATTGTTCGTGCCGGCACCGTCAGCCTGCCAGGTATCCTGCGGCTCGCCCCCAACCTTCAGGTCCTCCGCGGCAGTGCGAGTGGGTTTTCAATCAGTGCGCGCGGCCTGAGCGGAAATCCTGATGCTCAGAATTTTCCGAATAAGCTACTCGTCCTCATCGATGGTCGCACCGTCTATTCGCCGCTATATTCTGGAGTCTACTGGGACATGCAGGATGTCCTGCCGGAAGACGTCGACCGGATTGAGGTAA
>CAYLIK010000098.1:0-11688 GCA_964383565.1 uncultured Sphingomonadaceae bacterium | reverse complement strand
GCGTGGGCCAAGCGGGGCGAGCACGATGCTGCCGGGCTCGACCACATGCTCGCGGTCCACCCGGTAATCGAGCGGGCCGAGCGCGGCATTGAGCAGGAGGACGCGGGCGCGAGTCACGAGGGGTAGTTAGGGACGGGAAGGGTGCGGCGCAAACGGACTATCTCCATCTCCCCGGCGGGGAGATGGTTGGGGTGAGGGGGAGCGCGGCGGAGCCGAGCGTCTAACCTTCGAAGGTCAGAAACCCTCACCCAACCCTCTCCCTCAGGGAGAGGGCTTTTGAAGTGACGGGGTGGGTGCGGCGGCGAAAGTTCACACTTGGTTCACACCAAAACCATTGCCGGCGCGGGGTATGCCAACGGCACGGCGACAGCGCCGGGGACGATCCTGAAGGTGGTGGGATATGGCTGTTGCATGGTTTCCATCCGACACGGTGGATCAGATGAAATCCTAATAGGAAAGTGTTTTTGCGCGTTGTTGTGATCCTCCCCGTGCCGGGGAGGGGGACCATCCGCAGGATGGTGGAGGGGGATCGCCACTTGCGATGCGCCCAGCCTCCAGCCCCCTCCACCGCTGCGCGGTCCCCCTCCCCGTGCAGGGGAGGATTGAAAGCGGCTGGCTTCTCGCGGCGCAAGATCATCGACCGCATGATCGCCGCCACCGCGCTGGCGCATGGGTTGTCGCTGATCACGCTAAATACGCAGGATTTTCGAGATGTTCCTGATTTGCGGTTGGAGACTTGGTGACGCTGACGATTTGCCGTCACCCTGAACTTGTTTCAGGGTCCACCGTCCCGCGAGCGCAGCGCCTGTGGCCTGGTGGATGCTGAAACAAGTTCAGCATGACGAAAAAGGGCTAAGACGAAGCACCGGGGCAATCATCGAATACTTCGCCTTCCACCGGCGGGTTTCCACCAGACGAAATATCGATGCGTAATTTTGCACCATCCTTGAAGTAGGCACGATTAGCTTCCGCACGGCAAAAGCCACCGGCCGCCAACTTGCTTATTTCCGCTTCGCTCCAGACTTCCGTCATGTCACTGGGACCGGCAAAGGTAATCACGAGCAAATCGCCTTCCGCCACAGCCGACCTCATGACCATCCCATCTCCCAACTTCTTGGGAAGTACGGTAGAAAGGGCTTCCGCCATTATCTTTGCTCGAGGTTGCGTTTCCGCTTTCGGCGAACACGCCCCAAGCATCGCGCAAGACAACATAAAAGCAACGGAGCGAACTGAAGACATGATATCTTTCCAAGAGAATGACATCTGGGACTTATGTGGAAGAGATTAAAATTTCTTGCAGAGCAACAGTTACGATCTGAAGTTGCGCCTACTCCACCCAATCCAATCCGATATCCCGATAAAGCCCACGATCCTCTTCCCATTTCGGGTTGACCTTGACGTGCAGGAACAGGTGGACTTTCCGCCCCAACAGCTCCGCCAGTTCAGCCCGTGCCTTGCTTCCGATTTCCTTCAACCGCGCGCCGCGTTTGCCCAGCACGATGGCGCGCTGGGTATCGCGCGCGACGAGGATCTGTTGGTAGATCGCCACTGAGCCGTCCTTGCGTTCCTCATATTTCTCGGTTTCGATAGCGCTGTCGTAGGGAAGTTCGGCGTGGAGCTGGAGATAGAGCTGTTCGCGGGTCACTTCGGCGGCGAGCATGCGGTCGGTGGCGTCGGAGACCTGGTCTTCTGGGAAATGCCAAGGGCCTTCAGGGACGCGCGCGGCCAGCGCCTGCTTGAGATCGCCGACGCCGTCGCCGCTGGTGGCTGATATCATGAAGATCGTCTCGGGGTTCAGGCGTTCGTGGAGGCCCGCCGCGAGATCGAGCAGCTTTTCCTTGGGCGTGATGTCGACCTTGTTGAGCACCAGCAATTTGGGTTCAGGGCGCTTGGCGACTTCATCGACCAGCGCGTCGACCTTGTGCTTGAGGCCGCTCGCGGCGTCGATCACCAGCGCGATCAGGTCGGCGTCCTGCGTGCCGCCCCAGGCGGCGGCGACCATCGCGCGGTCGAGGCGGCGGCGGGGCTCGAAGATGCCGGGGGTATCGACGAGCAGGATCTGCGCCTCGCCCGCTATGGCTACGCCCATCAGGCGGACGCGGGTGGTCTGCGCCTTGGGGCTGACGATCGCGACCTTCTGGCCGACGAGCGCGTTGACGAGGGTGGACTTGCCCGCATTGGGGGCTCCGACGACGGCGACGAGGCCGCAGCGTTCGGTCATGTCAGCTTCTCCAGTAAAGATTTGGCGGCGGCGGTTTCGGCTTCCTGACGGGACGTGCCGTTGCCCTCGGCCTCGCCGAGACCATTGACCTGCACCTTCACCTTGAAATGAGGGCGGTGGTCCGGGCCGGAGCGGTCGACGATCGCATAAGCCGGCGGCTTGCGGTTGCGGGCGGCGGCGAGTTCCTGGAGGGCGGCCTTGGGATGTTTGGGGGGCACGCGCTGTCCGCCGATCCGTTCGTCCCAGTGGCTGCGGATGAAGCGTTCGGCCGCCGCCATGCCGCCGTCGAGATAGAGCGCGCCGATTAGCGCCTCGACCACGTCGCCCAGCACATTGTCGCTTTCGAACACGCCGTCGTCGAGCGCCTGTCGGCCAAGCCTGAGCCATGGCGTCAGATCCATTTCGCGGCCGACATCTGCGCACACCTCGCGCGACACCAGCCCGTTGAAGCGGTGCGCGAGCTTGCCTTCGGCTTCCTCGGCATGGCGGGCGTAGAGCCAGTCGGCGATGACGAGGCCGAGCACGCGATCACCGAGGAATTCGAGCCGCTGATAGTTTGCGCCGGTGTGGCTTGGGTGCGTGAGCGCGCGCTGGAATAAGGCGAGGTCACGCGGGGCGTGGCCAAGCGTGTTTTCGATCCAGGCAGAGAGGGGCTCGTCGCTCATTCCGTCCGCCAATGCCGGAAAGCGGGGGCGGGGTCGAGGGGAGTCCCGAACGGGTGTGTGTTTAAGCCGCCTCAGGCTCCGGATTCAAATGCCGCCCCAGCGTCGCGATCAGCGCCTTGCGGCTGTAGGGCTTCTGGATCAGGTCGAAATCGCCGCCCTGACCGGCGGTCAGATCGTCACTGTAGCCGCTGGTTAGCACCACGGGCAGATCGGGCCAGCGCTGCGCGATCACGCGGGCGAGCGCGATGCCGCTCATGCCGGGCATGACGACGTCGGTCATCACGATGTCGAAGTCGGCGCCGTCTTCCTGCAGTTTGACGAGTGCGTCCTCGGCATCGGGCGACCAGGTCGGGGTAAGCCCAAGGTCCTCGAGCAGGGGGACAGTCACCTCGGCGATGCGGACATTGTCTTCCACCAGCAGCAGCTTGCCCGACAGGCCGGGCTCCTGCTGCGGGATCGGCGTGTCGGGGATGCTGCGCGCGGTCACCACGCTGCGGCGCACGCGTGGCAGGTAGAGCGTGAACATCGCGCCCTTGCCGGGCTCACTCGAAACGTCGATCTCGCCGCCGGATTGCTTCACGAAGTCGTGGACCTGCGAAAGGCCGAGGCCGGCGCCCTGGCCGCCTTCCTTGGTGGTGAAGAAGGGTTCGAAGATATGCTCCATCGTCTCTTCGTCGATGCCCGGGCCGTTGTCGGCGATGGTGATCGCGACATACGCCCCGCCGATCGGCGGCATGCCGCGCACCGAGGGGATGCCGCTCACCGGCGACGCGGTGATCGAGACGCTGAGCCGGTCAGTTTCGGCCGCGCTGCGGAGGAGGGCGTCGCGCGCGTTGACGACGAGGTTGATGATCGTCGTCTCGAACTGGTGACGGTCGGTATCGACCTGGGTCAGATCGGGGGCGAGGTGCAGCTTGAGCTGGATACGGTCAGTGAGGGTGGTGCCCAGCAGCCCGCGAATGCCGAGGATGCGGTCGACCACGTCGAACTGTTCGGGGCGGAGCGGCTGGCGGCGGACCATGGTGATGAGCTGGCTGGTGAGCGAGGTCGCATGGTCGATCGTCTCGATCATCAGATGCAAGCACCGGCGGCGCTGGTCTTCGGGAAGCTCCTCTTCCATCAGCCGTTCGGTGCTGCTGCGCATCACCGTCATCATATTGTTGAAGTCGTGTGCGATGCCCCCGGTGACTCGGCTGAGCACCTCCATGCGCTGCGCCTGCTGGAGCGCCTCGCGGGCCGCGATCAGCTCCTGCTCGGCCTTGATCTTCTGGGTGATGTCGCGCGTGACCTTGGCGAAACCGATCAGCTTGCCGTTCTGGTAGATCGGATCGATCATGACATTGGCGAAGATTTTGGTCCCGTCCTTGCGGACGCGCCAGCCTTCAGCCTCGAAATGCCCTTCCAGCCGGGCGGTCGCGAGCGCGAGCTTCGGCAGATCGGCGGCTATATCCTCGGGCGTATAGAAGCAGGAAAAATGCCGGCCGAGAACCTCTAGCTCCGAATAGCCCTTGAAACGCTCCGCGCCGCTGTTCCAACTGATGATGTGCCCGTCGGGATCGAGCATGTAGATGGCATAGTCTTTGATCGCATCGACCAGGCACTGAAAGCGATCAATGCTCATATTTTCCTTGTCGGAGTGAATATTCCCGATCTCGCTCATCAGGTTCCCCGCCGTGTTCCCCTCACAGCTATGTTGTATCTGTGCCGTAACGAGGAAAGAACTTACCGCGTCCTGCCATGGATAATTTTTTTAGCTAATGATTGCAAATAGATTCGCGAAATGTTCAATCTTGATTCAGATCATTGTCTTTGTGCGGCTCCGGCTGTTGCGCGGCGTCCGTTCCGGTTACATCGCCGGGGGAACATGCGAGTCGGCCGGCCATGGCCGATCAGGCGATATGGGAGACCTTGATGCCGAGCCTTGAAGAGCAGTTGCGCGTTGCGATGCAGGGCCAGAGCCCAACCCTGACCGAGATTTTCTCGCAGGAACCGGATCGCGTCTCCCGCATGACGATCGAGGAAGCCGGCATCCGCTTCGATTTCTCGAAGACGCATCTGACTGGTGCGATGGTCGACGCCTATGCCAAGCTGGCCGAGGACCGGGGGCTGAAGCGCGCGAAGGAGGCCCTGTTCGGCGGCGAGATCATCAACGTCACCGAAGGCCGCGCGGCCGAGCATAGCGCCGAGCGCGGATCGGGCGCGCCGGAAAGCGTTGCCCGCGCGCAGAAATTCCACGCCCGCATGCGCGCCCTGATCGATGCGATCGAGGCCGAGGCGCTGGGGCCGATCCGGCACGTCCTGCACGTCGGCATCGGCGGATCGGCGCTCGGACCCAATGTCGCGATCGACGCGCTGGGCCGGGAGTCCGGACGCTATGATGTCGCGATCGTCTCCAATGTCGATGGCGCCGCGCTGGACGAAGTGTTCGCCCGCTTCGATCCGACAGCGACCTTGCTCGTCATCGCATCGAAGACCTTCACGACCACCGAGACCATGCTCAATGCCGCGAGCGTACTGACCTGGCTGCAGGAAGGCGGCGTCGAGGACCCCTATGGCCGTGTGGTGGCGCTGACGGCGAGCCCCGACAAGGCGGTTGCCTGGGGCGTGGACGAAACGCGGGTGCTGCCTTTCTCGGAAAGCGTCGGCGGGCGCTATTCGCTCTGGTCGTCGATCGGGTTTCCGGTTGCGCTGGCGCTCGGCTGGGATGCGTTCGAGGCGATGCTTGAGGGTGCCGCCGCGATGGACCGGCATTTCCGCTTCGCCGAGCCAGCGAAGAACGCGCCGCTGATCGCGGCCTTTGTCGATCTCTACTATAGCATCGTGCGCGGCGCCGAGACCCGCGCAGTCTTCGCCTATGACGAGCGGCTGCGGCTGCTGCCATCCTATCTCCAGCAGCTCGAGATGGAATCGAACGGCAAGAGCGCCACGGCGGACGGCAAGCCGCTCGTCGGCCACAGCGCGCCGATCACCTGGGGTGGCGTCGGCACCGATGCGCAGCACGCCGTCTTCCAGCTCCTTCACCAGGGCACGCACCTTGTCCCGGTCGAGTTCATCGCGGCGATCGAGCCGGGTCATGCGCTCGACGACGGGCATCACCGCCAGCTTCTGATCAACTGCTTCGCGCAGGGCGCGGCGCTGATGGCGGGGCGGGGGCATGAGGATCCCGCGCGCGCCTATCCCGGCGATCGCCCCTCCACGACGCTGCTGCTCGATCATGTCGATCCGGCGCGGTTCGGCGCGCTGATCGCCTTTTACGAACATCGCGTGTTCGCCAACGCAGTGATGCTTGGCATCAACCCGTTCGATCAGTTCGGGGTCGAGCTTGGCAAGGAGATCGCCAAATCCATCGAGAATGAGGGGACGGAGCGCTTCGACGCCTCTACCCGTGCCCTCATTGCGCGGGCCTTCGGCTAACGCTCCTTGGCGATCGTGCCGCCACACATTAGCTAACCTGTCATGCTGAACTTGTTTCAGCATCCACCGTCTCGCGAGCTCAGCGCCTGTGGCCTGGTGGATGCTGAAACAAGTTCAGCATGACGAAAGAGAAAAATTCTGCTGCCCTACGAAGGAGCGCCCATGCCTAGCTACGACTATGACCTCTTCGTGATCGGCGCGGGTTCGGGTGGTGTGCGCGCCTCACGCGTTGCAGCAGCGCATGGCGCGAAGGTGGCGGTCGCCGAGGAATATCGGATCGGCGGGACCTGCGTGATCCGGGGCTGCGTGCCCAAGAAGCTGCTTGTCTACGGCGCGCATTTTGCCGAGGATCTGAGCGACGCGCGCCATTTTGGCTGGGATATTCCGGAATGCTCGTTCAACTGGCCGCGTCTGCGCGACGCCGTCCAGGCCGAGGTCTCGCGGCTGGAGAGCATCTACACCTCCACGCTCGACAACAACAAGGTCGAGCATTTCCACGAACGCGCGACCGTCACCGGCCCCAATGAGGTGACGCTGGCCGGCGGCAAGACGATTTCGGCAAAGATCATCCTGATCGCGGTGGGCGCCTGGCCCGCGCGGCCGGATTGCCCCGGTTCCGAACATGGCATCACCTCCAATGAGGTATTCCATCTCGAAACCCTGCCGAAGCGGGTGGTGATCGCGGGCGGCGGCTATATCGCCAACGAGTTCGCCGGGATCTTCCACCAATTCGGCAGCCGCGTCACGATCCTGAATCGGTCCGACAAGATCCTGCGGGGCTATGACGAGCAGATCCGCGATCGGCTGCTGCAGATTTCGATGACCAAGGGCATCAACTTCCGCTTCAACTCTCCCTTCAAGAGCATCGACAAGCAGGCGGACGGCAGCCTGCACGTTCATGCGGGAGATGGGGATCCGTTGCCGGCGGATATCGTCCTGTTCGCGATGGGCCGCGCTCCGAAGATGCCGGGACTGGGGCTTGAGGAGGTTGGCGTCGAGCTTGCGGAGAACGGCGCCATCAAGGTGGACGCGGACAACCGATCGTCGGTGCCGAGCATCTATGCCGTCGGCGATGTTACCGATCGCGTCCAGTTAACGCCGGTCGCGATCCGCGAAGGGCAGGCATTCGCGGATACGGTATTCGGCAACAAGCCGCATCGCGTCGATTATGACTGCATCCCCTCGGCCGTATTCAGTGCCCCCCCGATGGGTGGCGTAGGGATGACCGAGGGCCAGGCGCGCAACAAGTTCGGCGCGTGCAAGACTTATGTCTCCGATTTCCGGCCGATGAAGAATGTGCTGGCCGAGCGGAACGAGCGCGCGCTCTACAAGATGGTCGTGCATCCCGAGAATGATGTGGTGCTGGGTCTGCACATGATCGGTCCGGATGCGCCCGAGATCCTGCAGGCGGCGGCGATCGCGGTGAAGGCGCGGCTGACCAAGGCGCAGTTCGACGACACCGTCGCCCTGCATCCTTCTATGGCTGAAGAACTCGTGCTGATGCGGTGACGTCCAGCGCGGTCGCCCGTGCCTTCTGTTCCTTGATTTGCGCGGCGAGCGCCTTGGCGTCGGCAGGATCGGGGCGAAGCGTGCCGTGGGCGGCGCCCTTGATCATGCGGATGAGCTGCGACGATTCGCGGACGGCGTTGGCCTTGTTGAAGGAACCGGCCGCGCCGCGCTTAAGCGCCTCGATTCGTTCGGGCGCCCCGGCGGCGGAAAGCGAGGAGAGCATGATCACCGGCTTGCAGTGCCAGCCCTTGATCGCGTTGAGGAAATCGAGCCCACTCATGCCGGGCATCTGAATATCGAGCAGCGTCACGTCGGGCTGGAGATCGCGAAGCAACTCCTCGGCTTCCTCGGCGCTGCCAACCTCGCCCACCACCTTGATTTCGCCGTCATTGTTGAGCACGGACTCCATCATCGCCCGTATGGTGACGGAGTCATCGACAATCAGAACGTGGACGCGGTTACTCTTCATCTAACGACTTCCAGCTAAGGTCCTCATCCTACTGGCTGAAGGTAAACATATTACGCGTTAACGGGCGTTCATGAATTGACGTGAACGGCCGGGTAACCCATTGCCGCATCGCCCGCCGAAAGCCCCGGTTGAGGCCGTATTTTTGAAGACCGAGACAGATGATGACCCCGCATTCCGACCGCCGCACCTTCGCGATCATCTCGCACCCGGACGCGGGCAAGACGACTCTGACCGAAAAACTGCTCCTGGTGGGTGGCGCGATTCATCTGGCCGGCGAGGTCAAGGCACGAGGGCAGAATCGGCGCGCGCGCTCCGACTGGATGAAGATCGAGCAGCAGCGCGGCATCTCGGTCACCTCCTCGGTGATGACGTTCGAACGGAACGGGCTCACCTTCAACCTGCTCGATACGCCGGGCCACGAGGATTTCTCCGAGGACACCTATCGCACGCTGACCGCAGTCGATTCCGCCGTGATGGTGATCGATGCGGCGCGCGGCATCGAAGCGCAGACCCGCAAGCTGTTTGAGGTGTGCCGGATGCGTTCGGTGCCGATTATTACCTTCATCAACAAGGTCGACAGGGAAGGGCGCGCGCCTTTCGCGCTGCTTGACGAAATTGCCGATGTGCTTGCGCTGGACGTGACGCCGATGAGCTGGCCGGTGGGGATGGGCGGCATGTTCGAGGGGATCTACGATCTTGCCCGCAACGCCTTGAATCGGCCTGCATCCGACGCCACAGGTGCGTATGAAGGTGACAGCGTGCCGGTGGGCGGGCTGGACGATCCCGATCTCGACCGTCTGCTTTCTGCCGACGGTGTCGCGCTGCTGCGCGAGGAAGCCGAACTGGCTCAGGCCGGATATGCCGCGTTCGACGCGACCGCCTACCGCAACGGTGATCTCACCCCGGTCTATTTCGGATCGGCGCTGAAGGACTTCGGGGTCGAGCATCTGATCGACGCGATCGCTGACTTCGCGCCCCCTCCGCGCCCACAGCCGGCTGAACCGCGCATGATCCAGCCCGACGAGAAGGATGTCGCCGGGTTCATCTTCAAGGTGCAGGCGAACATGAACCCGCAGCACCGGGATCGTGTCGCGTTCATGCGGCTTTGCTCGGGCAAGTTCAAACGCGGCATGAAGCTGACTCAGGTTGGCACGGGCAAGGCGATTGCCGTTCACAGCCCGATCCTGTTCTTCGCCCAGAGCCGCGAACTGGCAGACGAAGCCTTCCCCGGCGACATCATCGGCATCCCCAATCATGGCACGCTCCGCGTTGGCGATACGCTGACCGAGGGGGAGGTAGTGCGCTTCACCGGCCTGCCCAATTTCGCGCCGGAAATCCTGCGCCGGGTGAAGCTCGCCGATCCCACCAAGACCAAGCAACTTCGCAACGCGCTCAACGATATGGCGGAGGAGGGCATCATGCAGGTCTTCCATCCCTCGATCGGATCGCAGTGGATCGTGGGAGTGGTGGGGCAGCTCCAGCTCGACGTGCTGATCTCCCGCCTGCAAGCTGAGTATAAGGTCGACGCCGGGTTCGAGCCATCGCCATGGGACACAGCCCGCTGGATCAGTGCGGAGGATGACAAGACGTTGGAGGAGTTCAAGGGCCTCCACCGCAGCGCCATGGCTGAGGACCGCGACGCCGCGCCAGTCTTCATGGCCAAGGATATGTGGGAGCTGAATTATGTCGAGGGTAAGAGCTCGGGCATTCGATTCTCGGCGACCAAGGATCGGCGATAGATTTGCTCGTCATGCTGAACTTGTTTCAGCATGACGGAGGAGGTCAGGGCACTGCCCTCAACGCCTGCTCCATATCGGCAACCAGATCATCAGGATCCTCGATCCCGATCGAGATGCGCACCAGATTGTCGCCAATGCCCAGCGCCGCTTTGCGCGCCGGCGGGACGGAGAGGTGCGTCATCCCGGCGGGGTGGCTCGCCAGTGTCTCGGTCCCGCCCAGGCTTACCGCCAGCTTGGCGATCCTGAGCGCATCGAGGAAGGCGAACGCCTCGGCCTCGCCGCCCTTGAGGTAGAGCGAGAAGGTCGATCCCGCGCCCGTGCAATGGCGGCGATAGATATCGGCCTGGCTGCCGCCTTCCTCAAGGAAACCGAGATAGCCGACATGCTCCACCTTGGGATGGTCGCGAAGATAGGCACAAACCTTGGCCGCATTCTCGCCCGCCCGCATCATCCGGATTTCCAGCGTTTCGAGGCTCCGCAGCAGCATCCACGCTGAATGCGGATCCGTGATCGTGCCGATGGTATTGCGCATCGCCCGCACCGGATTGATCGCCGCCTTCGATCCCACCGCGCCGCCCGCCACCAGATCCGAATGGCCGCCGGCATATTTGGTGAGGCTATAGATTACCAGATCGGCGCCATGTTTCAGCGGCTGCTGCCACAGGGGGCCAAGGAAGGTGTTGTCGATCACGATCAGCGGCCGGCTGGCAGAATCGAAGATCGCATCGCAGCTCGCCCGCACCGCTTCGATATCGACCAGCGCGTTGGTCGGGTTGGCGGGGGATTCGAGATAGATTAGCGGTACGCGCCCGCTGTTCGCGCGGCTCAGTACGGCGTCGATCTCCTGCCGTGACGCCCCGGCCGGAAAATCGAGCCAGTGTACGCCAAAGCGGCCCAATATTTTCCCAATCAGCGTCTCGGTGGCGGCATAGAGCGGCGCGGAATGGACGATAGTGTCGCCCGGCCGCACGTTCGCCAGCCACACCGACGCGATCGCCGACATGCCGGAGGAGAAGGAGAGGGCGTCCTCGGCATCCTCCCACAGTCCGAGCCGATCCTCGAGGATCTCCTGATCCGGCCCGTTGAAGCGCGAATAGACAAGGCCATCGGCGCCACCGGGCCGAATGCCCGTCACGCCTTCGAAATGACGTTTCCCGGCGGCGGCATTTTCGAACACAAAGGTCGAGGTGAGAAAGATGGGCGGCTTCAACGCCCCTTCAGACAGCGAGGGATCATAGCCATAGCCCATCATCAGGGTGGACGGCTTCAGGCGTCGGCCACCAATTTCGGTCACTTCGGGCTTGGGCCTCCGGCGCGGCGTCGCGCCAGTCAGGTCAGCTTCGGTCTCGTCGCCATTGGCCATGTCCAGTCTCCCGCAACGGAAAGGTCCGGCGCGAAGATTGTTCCATGGCGGTAAAGATCAGTCGGGATCGCGTTTCGCGCCGTCGAGCGTCCGGTCCTGCCGTTCCCGCTCGGCCTGCGTGGCCTGTTTCTCTGTCTTGCTGCGTCCATGGCTCAGGCGGTTCGCCGCTGCCTGCGTTTCCGAGACGGCTCGATCACGCGCCTTGCGCGCCCGCCGGAGGTTGATGAGTTCGCCCATGTCGGCCAGCCTGCCAATGGAGCGGGTGAAGGGAATCGAACCCTCGTCGTAAGCTTGGGAAGCTTCTGCTC
>CAYLIK010000097.1:0-11862 GCA_964383565.1 uncultured Sphingomonadaceae bacterium | reverse complement strand
ATCCTTGCGCGCGTAAAGCAGCACGGTCCGGTTCTTGTCCGGTGTCGGCCCGGGGAAGAGCTGGGCGATCTGCGCGATTTCCGGGGCGAGGAAGGCCGACACGTTCGGAAAGAAGATCCGCACGAAATCAAAACCGTTATTCTCCTGGTCGTCCCACTGCTCGCGCGGGATTTCGCGCAGCTTGGCAATCGATCGCTGCGGGAAGCCGATCCGGATGTTGGGACCGAAACCTTCATAGTGCATCACGTTGGAAGGCGTGCGCGGGAATATCGACTCGGGGTGCAGCATCGCGAAATGATAACCTTCGAGATAGCCATCGAACGCGATCTTCCAGTTCGCGCCCTCGATGACGCGGCTGCCGAGGAAGGTCCAATCCTTGAGCCCGACCTTGTCATAATCATCGAGCATCGCGCCATAATAGGCATCGACGTCGATCGGTGCGTCAGGCGTCAGGCACACGAAGATCATGCCGTTCTTCTCGGCGCAGGGCAGCTGCCGCAGCCCGCGCATGCTCTTGTCGATCTCGCCGAACTTGGCACGGTCGGCAATGCCGACCAATTTGCCGTCGGCACCGTAGGTCCAGCCATGATATTTGCAGGTGAAGCGGGCGCAATTGCCATGCCCTTCCGCAGCCACCGGCGCGCCGCGATGCGAACAGACGTTGAGGAAGGCGCTCACTTCTCCTGCCTTGTTGCGTGAGATCAGGACAGGCATGCCGACCGCGTCCATCGCCTTGTAGTCGCCGGGATTCGGCATTTCGCAGCTGAGCGCGAGCATCAGCGGCACGCGCTTGAACACCAGCTCGATCTCTGCGCCCCACTGATCGGGGTCCGTATAGGACTCCGTCGGCACCGTCATGACCTTATCAGTCATGAAGGTGCTGTCATTCTCGACATATTCCAGCATCTTTTCGGCGGCGTCGCCGATCGAAGCGTGGTCCATTATTCCCCTCCAACGCAAAACATCCTCCCGTTGGAGCATTGTCGTCGTGACGGAACAAGCTGCGAGAGGTAACAGGTTACGCCCTCGTCTTTGTCACAATTGGCGAAAGGCAGGAGCGCGCCGCATGACTCCACCACGACAGGAGAGGATCAGAGCGACATGACAGCCCCATGGGACTGGCTACGGCTACCGGCGCCGCATCACCGCGAATATGCCGAAAGCGGCGCCTGGGCCAATCAGACCATCGCCGATCTGGCCGAGCGGCGCGCGACGGAGAACCCCAATGGCATAGCTTTCATCGCCGGCGATGAGCATATGAGCTGGTCTGAAGTGCTCGCCGATGCGCGCGCGCTGTCGGTATCGCTACGCGATCTTGGCCTCGTGCCCGGTGATGTCGTCAGCTTCCAGACCCCCAACTGGATCGAGGCGGCGGTAATCAATCTCGCCGCCGCACTCTCCGGCCTGGTGATCAACCCGATCGTGCCGATCTACCGCGATGCCGAGGTCGGCATGATGCTCGCCGATTGCCGCGCGAAGGCATTCATCACCGCTGCCAGCTTCCGCAATTACGACTATGCCGCGATGGCAGAACGGCTCCGCCCCGCCCTACCCGATCTGAGCCATGTCATCATCGTGCGGGGCGAAGGCACGCTCACACTGGATGGACTGATCACGGCAGGGCGCGGTCGCACCTTCGACCGGCCGGACGTCGATCCGGGCGGGGTGAAGATGATCCTGTTCACCTCGGGCACCACCGGCCGCCCCAAGGCGGTGCTGCACAGCCACAACACGCTGGACCGCGTACTCCGGAAATCCTGCGGCCACTGGAACGTCAGCGCCGGCGACGCGATGCTGATGCCGTCCCCCGTGACCCATGTCAGCGGCTATGCCAACGGCCTGGAAATGCCCTTCATCATCGGCACCAGGACGGTGCTGATGGAAAGCTGGAACGCCGCCGATGCGCTTACGCTGATCGATCGGCACCAGGTCATCGGCACGGTCGCCGCGACGCCTTTCCTGATCGAGCTTGCCAAGGTCGCCGCCGCCGAAGGCAAGACGCTCCCGTCCTTCCGCTTCTTCGCTTGCGGTGGCGCGGCGGTGCCGCCCGACGTGATTCCTGCCGCCAATCGCGCCTTCGCGAATTGCAAAGCCTTTCGCGTGTTCGGCAGCTCCGAGGTTCCCCTAGTCACCCTCGGCTACCCCGATGCCGCCGACGAACGCCTTGCGGCGACCACCGACGGCGCAATCGTCGACTATGACGTCCGCATTGTGGACGACGACGGACAGGGCGTGCCGCCGGGCGGCGACGGCGAAATCGTCGCGCGAGGCCCCGCCATGTTCTTGGGCTATGCCGACCAACGCCAGACCGAGGAGGCGATTACCACAGACGGCTATTTCCGCACAGGCGACATCGGCTGCATCACCCCTGAAGGCGCGCTGCTGATCACCGGCCGCAAGAAGGACCTTATCATTCGCGGCGGCGAGAATATCAGCGCCAAGGAGATCGAGGACGTTCTCCACGCCCATCCGGCGGTGGGCGAAGCGAGCGTTGTCGCCATGCCGCACCCCCGGCTGGGCGAGGGCGTGTGCGCCTATATCATCCTGAAATCAGGCGCTGCGGTAGACGGCCCCCTCCTCGCCGCCCATGTCGAGGCGAGCGGCCTCGCCAAGCAGAAGATTCCCGAACGCTTCGAGTTCGTCGACGATCTTCCGCGCACCGCCTCGGGCAAGGTCCGCAAGGATCAGCTGCGCCTCGACATCAAATCCCGGCTGGAGTCGGCCCCGGCCTGAGCCCGCCTGTCCTGATACTGAAATAGAATTACCTTACCGGCGGTGACGCGGCGGCCAGCGGGGATGCCGCGTTCGCGCGCAACTTCGCGCGCATGGCGATCGAGTCCCTGTTGCGACCTGATCCTGTCCCTCTTCCAGTGAAATGCGCCCCGCCCGTGCGCCTTCCGGAGACATTTCGATGATTATGCTTGCCGAACAGCAGAGCGGCCGATCGCTCACCGTGCGTCTCGCAAAGTCCGACGCCGACATCGCCGCCGCGCAAAAATTGCGCTGGGACGTCTTCTATGGCGACATGGGCGCGCTGGCTGACGAACGGCTGGACACGCCGGGGCTCGATTGCGATCCTTATGACGCGGTCTGCGATCATCTGCTTGTCGAGGATCAGGCGGGTGACGGGCCGCGCGTGGTCGGCACCTACCGGCTGCTACGCCGCAGCGTGGCCGACCGCCATGGCGGTTTCTATACTGCGGGCGAATTCGATCTCTCGCCCTTCCTGTCCTGCGCAGCCGAGGACGGCGAGCTGCTCGAGCTTGGCCGATCCTGCGTTGCGCCCGATTATCGCGACGCGGGGACGATCCAGCTTCTGTGGCGCGGCATTGCTGCCTATCTCGCGGATCATGGCGTCGCTCGCATGTTCGGCTGTGCGAGTTTCTCCGGCACTGATCCCGCCGCGCATGCCGCGCCGCTTTCCTATTTGTTCCACCACCATCTCGCGCCAGCTGGTCTGCGCGCCCGCGCGGTCGACACGCGCCATGTCGACATGGCGATGTTGCCGCTTGGCGGCTACGACCCGCGTCAGGCGATGCGGCTGCTTCCGCCCCTCATCAAAGGCTATCTGCGTGTCGGCGCGATGGTAGGCGACGGCGCGGTGATCGATCGCCAGTTCAATACGGTCGACGTCTTCATGGTGATGCCGGTCGAAGCAATCTCCCACCGCTATATGAGCCGCTTCGGCGCGGCGGCCTGAGCGCGCTAATTAACTCGCAGTTCCAGGGTGCGGGATCCAAACGGGAGCGTTAGAAATGCCGCGCGATCGGACGCCACACCCGAATACGCGGCTGGCAATGAAGCTTCCGATGGTTCGGATCACACAACATAGTCGTGAATTTATTTGCCAGGTGTGGGTCCATATTGCCTGCGCGCGCATTCTGCTCTTTGGAACGGAGCGCTGATGTCGGAGGATGATAAAATTGTGGCGGTCGGCCTGCTCACCCAGGGCGACTTCATGTCCTGGGGCCATAAGCTCCGCCACGTGTATCGCGCGGAAAATACGCCTGACTTTGACGAACTTCTTCGTGCCATCGACAAAGCGGACTCCGAACGGCCTAATACGCGTTCGCGGGTGTAAAGGATCAGACTAAGGATAATTCCGGATTATGGCTGCTGGCAGAATAGGTTAGATACATCTCCAGCAAGAGCTGAGGGGCAACTTGCGTCGCCGGAGTTGAGCAGGGGCAGCTCCTCCGGCGACACCTTCCCAGATCAAACGGCTTTTCTATGCTCTTTATTCCGAAAGTGATATGATTGGCCGTCAGCCGGCGAGTCGCTACCGTTGCGCCCGCCCGCGGAATCGGAACCAGTATCTTCCAACAGGGGGCCTCATTCCGAGAATGACCCCGCACCACGGGTCGGTGCGGGGTTTGTTGTGAATCCCTAACCCATCGACATTCAGCTGATGCTGACGAAATGCGTCCCGATCAGCGCCGAGCCCTGATCTTCCGATACTCGACCGACGGCACGGCCTGCTGCGCGGACGCCGGAGCAAAACCTTCGAGTGTATTCGCGACGCTCCTCAACAGCGCCGCGCCCGCTTCCAGTCCATCGCCCTCCTGGGCCGCCAGCTCACCAGCGGCCGATGCCAAAAGGACCGCGAGGCTTGCCTTGGGTATCCCGGCATCGTCCGCCCAGACCTGAACGGCTTTGATAAGACGCGCGCCAATGCGCGCATATTGTTCGTCGGTCACAAGCATCACCACCACAAATCGAGTCCATCCCGCTTTGCCGTTTTCGGGTTAAGGCAATTCTAAAGGTGCGGTGAATTGAGACGATCATTGGCTTCAAAACAACCAGCGTCATTCGATGCTTCTTAATCGCGGTCAGTTGCGTCATTTAGAGCCGAAACGGTCCAGAACCGGGACTCATGGTGGATTGCAGGTGCGCTTCACTGTGTTACACTCCAGAAAAATGTGGAGTGGACAGATGGGTTGCGTTTCGACGGTGGACCTTCAGACAAAGATGGAAGTTCACGAGCTTCTGAGCCGCTTTTGTCATTATCTGGATCATGACAAGACCTCCGAATGGTCACACCTTTTTACCGCCGATGCGGTCGTCGATGGCGGACATATCGGCATTTACGAGGGTCGACCCGAAATCGCACAAATAACCGCAAAGATAGGGCAGCTGGGCAAAGGGTTCTGGCGCCACCATCTTTCCAACGTCATGTTTGAGCGAACCGGTCATCCTCGCGAACTGGAGATCAACGCCTATTGCCTGACAACGGACTGGAGCAAGGAAGGCGCGCTGGTGCATTGCGCCGATTTCCGGGCTATCCTGAAAAATCGTTGCCACTGGCAACTGCATAATCTCGTGCTCACACCCGTGGCGGAGGCCTGTATGCAGAGGGCCGCGGGTGACGTGCCGCACGGACGCGCCGACGCTCTGCCTGGCCCGGCCAGCCTGCTAAACTGAGATCGCGCCAATCGTGCAACAGGGCATTAGCGGGATTATCGCGCGCATCTCCGCGGCATAGATGCCGGCGGCGTGGAGAATCTTATAAGCCCAGAGGCGCACACGTCGATCGAAGCGGCGCGTGCTGGGGCCAACTTCGGCGTTCAGATCCGGATCGTTTCGGCGAGCATCGATCCTGAACCCGCCGCACGCCCGAGATGCCGACCGCATTTCTGGGCGGTGGCACTGAACCAAATTGGGCCAAATGCCCCAAAATTATCCTTGTTTTTCAAGGACTTTGGTGCGGTCGAGAAGACTCGAACTTCCACGGCCTTTCGGCCACAGCGACCTCAACGCTGCGCGTCTACCAGTTCCGCCACGACCGCACATCGAGAAGGGCCCCGGCGAACCGGGGCGTTGGCAGGCGCGAGCCTCTAGCAAAGGCGAACGTGCTCCGCAATGGCCCGTCGCATCAAAGCGTTCGTGCCTGTCAGAACAGATCATATTGATCCGGATTTTTGCCTGTCAGCGGCCAGGATCCAAGAGGAACATGGCGGCTATGGCCGAGCAGGCTGTGGATCAGCGTGAACGCCTTCACCTCCCATGCGAAGGGTGTCACAGCCTCGCTGAACGGCCGTCCCTCACGATAGAGCAAGGTCAGGTGGGGGCTGAAACGATAGCCTTCGCGTCCCGTGATCCCTGCATCGGCGCGTGCACCCGATATCGCATTGGCCAGACCTTGCAGCGCCGGGTTCTTCAAGCGCGGACGCAGCGCAATCGTGCCGCCCCCGCCGCTGACCTGATCCAGCTCGATCATGAAGGGATCGCCGGCAATCAGCGTGCTCACCTCGATCAAGCGCTCCGCGACCTCGCATGGGAACGCGACGAAATCGTCGAGGATATCGAGCGTGACATGCAGGCGATCCGCCCGCACGAACGCCGCATGGGGACCGAAGCGTTCGGCCCAATGCGCTATCCGCCGCGCCATCAATGGCGGTGGGAAAAGCGCGAAAAACAGGCGGTGCCTTGGACGGGTGCTGGGAATGACATTGAGCATGGCGACCTCGACTCCGTGAGAATGTTCCTATTCTGTTCTCACAGTTGGAAGGAGTCGAGTAATTATATTGAGTGCCGCCCTCGTCAGTAGAGGAACATCGGCTTGCCCTGCACGCGGGCGAGTTTGGCGCGATAATTGGCGCGATCGTAAAGCCCTTCGACATCGACGATCTTGGTGCCGCCGAGCAGCGTGTCGGCCGGCACATGGCAGTAATTGCCATCGGTGAGCGTCACCATCCGCCCGGTCTCGCCTGCCTGGATGAGCTGGACGGCCAGCCCGCCGAACGCGAAGCCGACCATGCGATCGAGCGCATCCGGCTCGCCCGCGCGCATCAGATAGGCGAGTTCCTGTACGACCGTGCCTATCCCGGTGCGCGTCTCGATTGCCTTCGCGAGCCGGTGGCCGGTCCCCACCTCGTCGCGCTGGGTCGCCGATTTGGCGCGCTGCGTATCCGGGCCATCATCCTCGCCGGCGATGGTCGCGCCCTCTGAAATAACGCACATCGCATAGTTTGACGGGCGCGACTTGCGATCCGCCACCAGCAACGGCAGCAGCCGGTCCAGATCCACGGGCACTTCCGAAATGACCGTCCGATCCACCTGCGCGAGAAAGCCAGAGAGCAATGCGGTCTCGCCGCTTCGCCGCCCGAACAGCTCGACGACAGCGATCCGCTCATGGCTCTCGGTGGTGGTGCGTAGCGCATTGATCGCCTCGACCGAGCGGCTGACAGCGGTCGAAAAGCCGATGCAATAGTCGGTCCCGAACACGTCATTGTCCATGGTCTTGGGGATCGAGATCACCGGAAAGCCGAGCGAGGCAAGATGGGCGGAGAAACGCAGCGTGCCATCCCCGCCCAACGTCACCATCGCATCGATCCCGATCGACTCGAGCACCTTGAGCACATGATCGGTACGGTCGCCGTCCTTGGTGGTACGCGGATCGGAGCGGGAGGTATGAAGAATCGTGCCGCCCATGCGATCGATGCCGCGCACTGCCTCGCGATCCAGCCTGTAGGTATAGGCAGCGATGCTGGCGGGATCGTCCGGATCGATCCTGAGAAAGCCGTCCCAGCCGCGCCGAAACCCCGTTACCTGCCATCCCAGATCGATCGCGGAAAGCGTGATCGAGCGGATGCACGGGTTGAGCCCCGGCACGTCGCCCCCGCCGGTCAAGATACCGATCCGCATCGGCGCCCTATTGGCCGGAGGAGTCGGCGAAGCTCAGATTGAGCGCCTGCGACGCGCGCGGGAAATCGACTGCGGCGGTGTCGAAATTGGCGGTGGCGCCGGGCGGGAGCATCTGCACCGGCCGCGCGATCATCCAGCCATAGACGGTGCGGCCCTGCACGTCGCGCAGCTCGGCGCGAATATCGGGCACGGGCTGCGGCTCGCTGGTCGGATTGACGATACGGCCGCTGACGATCAGCCGTTCATTGCCGTTGGGCATGCGATCACGATCCGGCTTGCGCGTGACCTCGATGATCAGCGGCCCTTCGGACTTTGTGAGGCCGAGCTTGGCGGCGATGCCCCCGCTTCCCATCGTGAGCAGCGCCAGCGTCGCGCCGATCGCGATCACGGCGAATATAGCAGCCGCCCAGGTGAGCAGCTTCATCTTGTTGCGGCGCGGCCGGAACGGCGGCTCGTGCGCGAACGGATCGAGGCCCGGATCGGGTGCCGGCGGCGGATCGTCGCTGTACGTGCGCGGCGGCTCGGGAATGGGGGGAATCGGCGGCGCGGGCGTAGCTTCGCCCGTCGGGGCTGAAGGTTGCGGCGCGGCGCTAGGGGCCTTCAGCTCATAGGCGGGCGGCTCTTCGAACCAGCTATGCTTGCACGATGCGCAGCGGACCTGCCGCCCGGTCGGCCCGATCGCAGTGTCCGGCACGAGATAGCGGGTCTTGCAGGCGGGGCAGGAAAGTATCATCGATTATTTTCGTCCAGCAGCCTGATCGACCTTGTGGTGATCCCTTGACGCCATCTCTAACCATGCCCGCAGCGCCGCTGCAAGTCTTGCCCTGACTTTACGTCGGCCATCAGGCTGTGCCATGGCGTCTCGGGGCTATTCAGGGCTGAACCGCGATGGCGGGCATCTTGCAATTCGAGAATGTCGGTCTGCGCTACGGCACAGGCGCGGAAACTCTGTCGGACGTCAGCTTCAATCTGGCGGCGGGCTCCTTTACCTTCCTCACCGGCCCCTCCGGCGCGGGCAAGACGTCGCTGCTGAAGCTGCTCTATCTGGCCCAGCGGCCGAGCCGGGGGCTGATCCGCCTGTTCGGCGAAGATATCGTGACCCTGCCGCGCTCGCGTCTTCCCGCCTTCCGCCGCAAGATCGGCGTGGTGTTTCAAGATTTCCGGCTGATCCCCTATCTTTCGGCCTATGACAATGTCGCGCTGCCGCTGCGGGTGGCGGGGCTGGAGGATCGGGAGATCGACACGCCGGTACGCGAAATGCTTGATTGGGTGGGGCTTTCGGGCCGCTCCAACGCACGCCCGGCGACACTGTCGGGCGGCGAGCAGCAGCGTGTCGCAATCGCACGCGCCGTGATCGGCCGCCCTGACATTCTCGTCGCTGACGAACCGACTGGCAACGTCGATCCCGAAATGGCCGGGCGGCTGCTTTTCCTGTTCGACGCGCTCAATAAGCTCGGCACGACGATCGTGGTCGCCACCCATGATGTCCATTTGCTCTCGCGCGTACCGCATTCGCAGCTGATGCGGCTCGAAAAAGGCCGGGTGTCCGATCCCACTGGCGCGCTGCGCCATCCGCCGCGTTCGCCACAGGACGAAGCGTGAAGGTGCCATGGCCCTTTCCGCAGCCGCGCCAGAGCGGCATGCTGCCCCAGCGCAAGACCGCCGGGCCGATGCCGTGGGTGATCGCCATCATGATGTTCCTGACGGTGCTGACGGCAGCTGCAGGGCTTGGCCTGCGCCATGCGTCGTCGCATCTGCGCGCCGGGCTGGCCGCGCGGATCACGGTACAGATCGTCGAGGCCGATCCCGTCGCACGGGCGCGCCAGACGAAAGCGGCGATGCAGGAGCTTCGCCGCATGTCGGATGTCGCCCGTGTCGAACGCGTCGAGGCAAGCGAAATGCAAAAACTGCTCGAACCCTGGATCGGCGCGGGTCTCGACACACGTGACCTACCGATGCCAGAGATGATCGATGTCGATCTCACCACCGACGCCAGCGACCAGATCGCCGCGATCGCCGACGCCGTGCGGGCGGTGGCACCCTCAGCGCGGATCGATCAGCATGCGCAATGGCTCGCGCCGCTCGATCAGTTGCTCGGCATGCTCAAATGGCTTGCGCTCGCGGTGGTGGTGCTGATGGCGACCGCGACCGCCTTCACCGTCGTGCTCGCGTCGCGCGCAGCGCTCGACAATCATCGTCCGACGATCGACGTGATGCATCTGCTCGGCGCCACCGATATCCAGATCGCCAATCTCTTCCAGCGCCGCATCGCGATGGACGCGCTGTTCGGCGGGGCGCTGGGCTTTGCCGTGGCGGGGCTCGTCGTGTTGCTGCTTGGGCAGCAGATCGAGGGGCTGGGATCGGAACTGGTTGGGTCGATCACGCTCCCGGCCGCGGGCTGGCTATTGCTGGTGCTGTTGCCATTGGCCGGCACCGGTCTGGCGATGGCCACCGCGCGCGTTACCATCCTGAACGCGCTGGGACGAATCCTGTGATCGCCCGCCTCGTGGCCATTCCCGTTTTGCTGTGGGCGATCGGCTTCGTTCTGTTCGTCGCAATGCTGCCCGGCCCGGCCGAGGAGCAAACGACCGACGCCATCGTCGTGCTGACCGGCGGCCCTGGGCGCATCCAGCGCGGAATCAGTCTGTTGCAAGCGGGCAAGGCCGAGCGCATGCTGGTGTCCGGTGTCGATCGCCGGGTGAAGCCGCACGAGCTTGCCGCCGAATATGATGCGCCGCGCCGCCTGTTCGATCGCCAGATCGACCTTGGCCACGAATCGGTCGATACGCGGACCAATGCGGCCGAGGCGGCGGACTGGCTGAGCAAGCGCGGTTATCGCAGCGTGCGGCTGGTGACGACCGACTGGCACATGGCCCGCGCGCGCTTCGACCTGCGCCAGGCGGTGGGGCCGGACGTTTCGGTGATCGCCGATGCGGTGCCGAGCGAGCCGCAACTGATGCCGCTGCTCAAGGAATATAACAAATATGTGCTGCGTCGCGGCTTGGCGCTGATCGGCCAGTAACGGGCCATGGTCTTCATTCGCTCGCTGCTGTTCGCGTTGATCTTCCATGCCGGAACGACAGTGATCGTGCTGATCACGCTGGCGGCATGCTGGCTGGGAGCGGATCTGCGCCCCCATGTTGCCCGCTGGGCGCAATTTCATCGCTGGTGCTGCCGCGTCCTCGTCGGCATCGAAAGCCGGGTCGAAGGAGAAATCCCGCATGGCAAGGCGTTCGTCGCCGCCAAGCACCAGTCGATGTACGAAACGGTCGAGCTGGTGCTGATTCTCCACGAGCCCGCGATCGTGCTGAAACAGGAGCTGGCGGATATCCCGCTCTGGGGAAAGATCGCCACCCGCTACGGCGCCATCCCCGTGACGCGCGAGGGCAGCGCCGGCGCGCTGCGCATCATGCTCCGCGCTGCCAAGGCAGCGGTTGCCGCCGGCCGTCTGATCCTGATCTTCCCCGAAGGCACCCGCGTCGCGCCGGGCGAACAGCCTCCGCTCAAATCCGGCTTCTCCGGACTTTACAAGCAGCTCGGCCTGCCGGTGACGCCGGTTGCACTCGACAGCGGCCGCTTATGGGCGCGCAACGGCTTCCTCAAGCGCCCCGGCATCGTCACGTTCCGCTTCGGTGAAATCATCCCGCCCGGCCTCCCCCGCGCAGAGGCAGAAGCGCGCGTGCATGCCGCGATCAACGTGCTCGATCGACCCTAATGCTGGCGGCCGAAGTCCGGCCGTTCGTCGTCCTGACCTTCCTCGATGATGCTGCGGCGGACGGCGCGGGTGCGGGTGAAAAGTTCGAACAGCGCGTCGCCGTCACCCCAGCGGATCGCGCGCTGGAGCGCGGTCAGATCCTCGCTGAAGCGCTGGAGCATCTCCAGCACGGCATCCTTGTTGGCGAGAAACACGTCGCGCCACATCGTCGGATCGGAAGCGGCGATGCGGGTGAAGTCGCGAAAGCCGCCGGCCGAATATTTGATGACCTCGCTACGCGTCACGCCCTCAAGATCCGAGGCAGTGCCCACGATCGTATAGGCGATCAGATGCGGGAGATGGCTGGTCACCGCCAGCACCAGATCATGATGCTTCGGATCCATCCGATCGACCTTGGCGCCCAACCGCTGCCAAAAGCTCTCCAGCCGCGCAACCGGGGTCTCGTCAACACCTTCCTCCGGGGTGATGATGCACCAGCGGCCCTGGAACAGCGTCGCGAACCC
>CAYLIK010000096.1:0-11953 GCA_964383565.1 uncultured Sphingomonadaceae bacterium | reverse complement strand
GCCGCCTCGATGGTGGCGTTGAGCGCCAGCAAATTGGTCTGGCCGGCAATATCGCGGATCAGCCCGAGGATCGACTCGATCGCCTTCGCATGATCGGACAGCGCCTCGGAGGTCAAAAGCGCCTGCGCCGATTGTTCCGATGCCTTGGTGGCGATCCCCGCCGCAACCTCGACCTCGCCGCGCGCCTGCTCGATCGCCCGGATCAGCCCGCTCGCGGTCTGTGCGGCTTCACGCATTGCGACGGCTGACTGCTCGGCCGCTGCCGCGACTTCGCTGGTCTTGCCAAGCATGCCGCGCGCTGAGGTAGCGGTGGTGCCGCTGCGCCGCTCAAGCGTGCGCGAATCGCTCGCCACCGAGGACACGATCTCACGGACTTCGCCTTGGAACACAGAACTCAGTTCCACCCGGTTTGCTGAGGTAAGCCCCCGTTCAATCGCAGTGTTTTCCGCCAGCACAATTTCAGTCGTGATGTGGCTGAGGCGGCTCATGACCTCAAACGCCTGGGCCAGCTCGTCCGGCTGGAAAGCACCACCTTTACCCAGATTGGCATGGAGATGATCGAAGAAACGCAGACATTTTTCGAGGAATGTCGGCATCGAGGTGTTCGACGCTCGCAACAAATGTGCTTGTCCGGCGATGGTCCGAACCCAGTCCCGGTCGATCGGATGCTGATACCGCGCTTGCAGAAATGTGAGTGCCTGACCGTGAAACCGGTCAGCGCCAGCAGGTTCGAACATGCCGCCCAGGTCGGCGGGCAGGATACCAACCTTCTGGGCATCTTCCATCGCCAGGAATTCAGCCGTGACATCGATCAGTCGTGTGCTGAACCGTTGCCAGACCTCATTGAGCGCCGCTTCAAACTTGCCGCCGGCATTGTAGGCGCGGCAGCGCTCGTCCAGTTCTGCGTCGGAGAGCATGATATTGGCAGGCAGGTTGGCTGTCATTGCTGGATCCTGTGGCTTTGGACCTTGCTTATCTGACAAGACGGTAAACAAGTGGTTAGGCCGGACCTGCGGTTTCACCTGGTCGGAACGCGCTTTGCGATGGTTGTCGGTCCGTTCACGTCGATTCGAATGGCGGTCGGCTGGACGCTTCCCACAGCCTCTGCCATAGTTATCCACAGAAGCGGAGTCGGTTGACGCTTCGAAGTGCGCCGCCGATCCGTATCGCGGCGAAAAAAGTCCGGGCGCTTGTCATAAAAAGCTACGCAATAGGGACGTAGCAGTCACTCGATCGTGTCGAGGAGAGAGCCATGGTCAGCAACGAGCTGGAATTTTGTCTCAAGCGAGCCCGCGAAGAGGCCCACCGGGCGCTTCGATCGGAACAGCCGGAAGTGGCTGCCGCGCATCAGCGCATGTCGGTGCGCTATTCGGCGCGGGCCTTCATGCTGCGCGCTGCTGAAAATGATGTGGGCACAGCCGCCCACATCCAGCGTTCGGCGCTAAGCGCCTAACTCCAACGGTGTATAATCACTCCTCCGGCGCATGCGCCTTGATCGCGAGCGCATGGACGCGCTCGACCAGCAGATCAGCCAGCACCTGATTGATCGCGCGTTGGCGGACCACGCGATTCTGACCCACGAATGCCGCGCTCACGACCTCCACGGTGAAATGGGATTCGCCGCGCGCGTCGTGACCCGCATGGCCGCGATGCTTCTCGCTGTCGTCGATGACGGCGAGATGGGTTGGAGCGAAGGCCGCTTCGAGGCGGCGGGTGATTTCGAGGGCGACAGGCCCGATGCTCTGCTCGGTCATCGGGACCCGATAGCCCGGTTCAGCCCTTCACGTCGAGGATGGGTTCGAACCCGCCATAGATCATGCGCTTGCCATCGAACGGCATCTCGTCGCCGTCCGGCTTCATCCGCTCATCTTCCATGACCTTCTTCCAGCCTTCGTTGCGGACCTCCTTCGACGGCCATTCGACCCACGAGAAGAGGACATTCTCATTGTCCTCCGCCTTCACGGCCATGCGATAGTCAGTGACCTTGCCGTCGGGCACGTCGTCGCCCCACGCCTCGACCACGCGAGTCGCGCCATACTCCTTGAAGATGGTCGACGCCTTCTGCGCCATCGCACGATAGGCTTCGCGATTGTCCGTGGGGCATGGCACCAGATAGCCGTCGGTATAGCCCATCTTTCCGCCCGTCCGATCATCGAGCAGCGGATCGAACCCGCCGAAGATCATGCGCTTGCCGTCAAAGGGCATGTTGGCTCCCATCTCCTCCATGCGCGGATCGGACATCATCTTTTTCTGGGCGGCATCGCGGGTCGCCTTGTCCGGATATTCGAACCAGGAAAAGACCACGACTTCGCCCGGCTCGGCCTTGACCGCGCACTTGAAGTCCGTGACCTTGCCGTCGGGAACATCGTCTCCCCACGCTTCGACCATGCGGGTCGCGCCGAACTCCATGAACAGCGGTGCGGATTCCGCCGCATGCTTGCGATATTCTTCCTTCTTGTCCGCCGGGACAGCGAGCACAAATCCTTCGAAATAGCTCATCGCTTCTCTCCTTGGGTAAACCAGGCGGGGGGCGTCGCGCCCGCGAACACCGCCATCTGATCGGCGAGCGATTTCTTGAACGCCGGTCGCGCCTCGCCGCGCGCGACATAGGAATCGAGACTGGAATGCTCGGCGATGAAATCAGTGCCGCGCAGCGCACGCAACACCGAGATCATGATGAGATCGCCGGCCGTGAATATGTCTCCGGTCAGCCAGCTCTTGTCGCCCAGCGCCTTGGCCAGATCGCCAAGCCGGTCGCGCAGCCGCTCCTCCGCTTTCGGAAGGAACAGGCGCGCATAGTCCTCGTCTTTGTCGAACACGGTCGCGAGCACATAATCGAAGATCATCGGCTCGACCGAGTTGAGCGCCGAGAACATCCAGGCGACGGCTGGCGCTTCGCCCGCCGGATCGGCAGGCAGCAGCCCCGGCTTCTGCCGCGCGATATGCAGCACGATCGCGCCTGATTCGAAAATCTTGACCGTTCCGTCCGAATAGGTCGGGATCTGGCCGAAAGGCTGGAGTGCGCGATGCGCCGCCCGCTTATGCTCGCCGAGTTCAAGCAGGCGGACATCATAGTCGATGCCCACTTCCTCGAACGCCCAGCGGCAGCGCTGGTCGCGGACCAGCCCCTGCGCGAAAGGCGGCACCCATTTGAACGCGGTGATCTCCGGCTTGCGGGCCATCATCCGTCTCAGGCGGCCACTTCGGCGGGCTGGTTCATCGCCGCGATGGCGGCTTCGACGTCCATCCACATCGGCTCGAAGATATGCCCATCAAGGTCCTCGAACGCTCGGCCATACATGAAGCCCATGTCCTGAACCGGGCGCGGCTCGCGACCGCCCGCGGCCAGCGCAGCCTCGGTGATCTGATCGACCGCCTCACGGCTATCGCGCGACAGGCACAGGAGCACCTCGCTGACACTGTGTGCGTCGGCGATCTGCTTGGTGGTGAACGTCTGGTAGAAAGCCCTGTCGAGCAGCATGAAGGTGATCGTGTCCGACCAGACCAGCATCGCCCCTTCCGGACCCTTGCAGAAGCTCGTGTCGTGGGTGCAGCCGATTGCTTCGTAAAAAGCCGTCGCCTTGGCAACGTCGGCGACCGGAAGGTTCACGAAAATCATCTTGGACATGATGCTCTCCTCGCTGGCCCACGAATCGGCCACTTGAAGAACATGCAGCCTACAGTTATGTTTTGCAACTATGGAGTTAGAAAAGATAACCAAAGATCAAGGTAAGCCGAGACGCCGTTACGACGATGCGTGCGGCGCCGCTTTCGGCCTTGAGCTGTTGGGCGATCGCTGGACCATGCTGGTCGTGCGCGAGCTGATGTACGGCCCCAAGCGGTTCGGGGAGCTTCGCGCGGATCTTCCCGGCATCAGCGCCAATGTTTTGACCCAGCGGCTGGAAGAACTGGAGGCGTCCCACATCCTCGTGCGGCGCAAGCTGCCGCCCCCCGCCTCCACCCAGGTCTATGAGCTGACCGAATGGGGCCGCGAGGGCGAACCGATTATCCAGCAGCTCGGCAAATGGGCCGCGCGATCGCCCCAGCACGACCCCACTCTCCCGCTCAGCAGCGCATCGATGATGATGTCGTTGCGCACCATGCTCGATCATAGCGGCGCGGCGGGGCTGGATATCCGGATCGGATTCCGCTTCGGCGAGGAGAGCTTCACGGGACATCTCGTCAATGGCGACCTCGCCGTCACCCGTGGCGAAATCAGCGCGACCGACCTGACGTTCATAACCGATCCGCGCACACTGGCCGCTGCGGTCTATGGCGGCGAGCCGCTCGAACAAGTCGAGGCCGGGGGCGGGCTTCGGATCGAGGGCGATCGGGAACTCGCCCTGCGCTTCCTCTCGTTGTTTTCGCTGCCGCCGAAATTTTCCATGGCTTAGGCGCTCGGAAAAGTCGCGATCTGCCCTATATCTGCCCTTGTGACTCAGCCAGAATCGAAGAAAGAGCGCCGGCCCCAGCGATTGCACGGCCGCTTCGCAGACCGCACGCAAGGCTGCAATCATCCGGGCTGCGATGAGACGGGCGAGTTCCGCGCGCCCGCCCGCGAAGGCACGCGCCCGAACTTCAACGGGCCGGGCGACTGGCAGTGGCTGTGCCTCGATCATGTCCGCGAATTCAATGCGGGCTATAATTTCTTCCAGGGCATGAGCCCTGACGAGATCGAGGCGGCGCAACGCCCCTATGCGGGGTGGGAGCGAGAGACCCGCGCCTTTTCCGCTACTCCCAATCTGGGACCGCGCTGGAGCGATTTCAGCGATCCGCTTGAGGCAGTCGGCGCGCATTTCGGCAAGGACCGCATGCCGCGCGAGGACGGCAAGCCGCTGTCGGAAATCGACCGAAAGCACCTCAAGACGATGGGTTTGGAAAGGGACGCGGATCGGACCACGCTACGCAAGCGTTATTCAGAACTTGTCCGCCGTTATCATCCCGATCGCAACGGCGGCGACCGGAGCCATGAAAAGGCGTTGCAGGAGGTTATTCACGCCTATACCCAGCTCAAATCCCGCCCAGCCTTCGCCTAACCTTTGTGCTGCATTGCAAGAGCGTTCTCGACTTAGCTCGAACCGAGCGGCAAGGAGATTGGGAAAATACCGACTCAGTGGAAGCGTGAATGATGACTGATCTGCCCAACAGCCAGCCCGATAGCCGCGCGGCGACCGTGCTCGAAGCGCCTGACCGCAAGATCAAGGTGCGTGACGTCTTCGGGATCGATTCGGACATGGAAGTCCCCGCCTTTTCGGAAGCCGATGAGCGGGTGCCGGATCTCGACCCGGCCTATGTGTTCGATCCGGATACGACGCTAGCAATCTGCGCTGGCTTCGCCTTCAACCGGCGCGTCATGGTGCAGGGCTATCACGGCACCGGCAAATCCACGCATATCGAGCAGGTGGCTGCGCGCCTCAACTGGCCGTGCATCCGCATCAATCTCGACGCGCATATCAGCCGCATCGATCTGATCGGCCGCGACGCTATCGTGCTGCGCGACGGCCAGCAGGTGACCGAGTTCCGCGAAGGCCTGCTGCCGTGGGCGCTGCAGACTCCGACCGCGCTTGTCTTTGACGAATATGACGCCGGCCGTCCGGACGTGATGTTCGTGATCCAACGCGTGCTTGAGACCGAGGGCAAGCTCACCCTGCTCGACCAGAACCGGGTGATAAGGCCAAACCCCAATTTTCGCCTGTTCGCGACCTCGAACACCGTTGGCCTCGGCGACACGACCGGGCTCTATCATGGCACCCAGCAGATCAATCAGGGCCAGATGGACCGCTGGAATCTGGTGGTGACGCTCAACTATCTGCCCGCCGCAATCGAGGCGCAGATCGTGCTCGCCAAGTCCGGCGAATATGACAATCCTGACGGCAAGAAGGCGGTCGAGAACATGGTCAAGGTCGCCGACCTGACCCGTCAGGGCTTCGTTGCCGGCGATATCTCTACTGTCATGAGCCCGCGCACTGTCATCAGTTGGGCGCAGAACGCGCTCATCTTCAAGGATGTCGGCTTCGCCTTCCGCCTCTCCTTCCTCAACAAGTGCGACGAGGCAGAGCGCACGCTGGTCGCCGAATATTATCAGCGCGTGTTCGGGAAGGACCTGCCGGAAAGCGTGGTGGGCAAGGTCAAGTGAACGAGGTAGCGCACGCGGATTTCAGCCGCGCATTGCCACTGGAGGGTGCGTTCAACCTGCGCGATCTTGGCGGTTATGCGACAGCCGATGGCGGCCGGGTGAAGCGGGGCATGCTCTATCGTTCAGGCACGATGGCGATGCTAACCGAGGCCGACGAACGCCATCTCGTATCACTTGGCATCGCGACCGTGTGCGACCTGCGCCGTCCGGGCGAGCGCGCCGCCGAGCCTACGCGCTGGTGCCAGTCCGCTGGCGTCCATTACTGGTCGCGCGATTATAAGGAAACGAGCGGTGTGCTGGGCGAGGTCATCAAGGACACCGCAGCAACACCGGCCGCGATGCGCGCTGCGATGATCCAGGTCTATCGCGCGATCCCCACCGACCACGCGCCGTCCTATCGGGTGATGTTCGAGCGTCTATTGGGCGGCCACGTCCCGCTCCTGTTCAATTGCGCGGCGGGCAAGGATCGCACCGGGGTCGCTGCCGCGCTGATCCTTCACACGCTGGGCGTGTCGCGCGAGACGATCATCGAGGATTATCTGCTCACGAACAGCCATGCGGATTTCGCACGTTATATTGCGGGTCGCCAGTCAGCGATCATCAGCGTCGCTGAACGCGCGCCGGACGTTGTGGCGCCGCTTTTTGCGGCGGATGCCGATTATCTCGCCGCCCTGTTCGATACCCTCGAACAGGAATTTGGCGGCATGGACGCCTATCTCGCCGATACCCTGGGGATAGACGCGGCCGCGCGGTCGCAACTGCGAGCGCTTCTGGTCGAATAATGGCCGAGCAGACGCCCCTCGAAGCCTTTCGCCTCGTCCTCGGCGGCGCGGCGCGCGCCATCGCGCGCGAGCCCGAGCTTGAGCTTGGCTTCTCGGCTGATGCGCCTTCGATGCTGGGCAAATCGCTCAAGGTGCCGATGCCGTCACGCGCGCTGCCTGCCGAACAGGTCGCCGAGGCGCGCGGTTTTGCCGACGGCTATGCGCTCAAGCTGCGCCATCACAACGTCGCCCAGCATAGCCGCGCCGCGCCTGCGGACGCGGTCGCCCGTGCTGTGTTCGACGCCGTGGAACAGGCGCGCGTTGAGGCGGTCGGTTCACGCGGCATGGCGGGCGTGCGCGACAATCTGACCAGCGCGCTGGAAATGCGGCTGCGCTCCGATCCGCTGACCCGCGCGCGCAATCGCGAGGAAGTGCCGCTCTCCACCGCGCTGGCGCTCATGGCGCGCGAGCGGCTGACCGGGCAAGCGCCGCCCGCCATCGCCGAGCGCGGCCTTGCGCTGGTGCGCGACTGGATCGAGGAGAAGGCGGGCAGCGATCTCGACAGTCTTGCGCTTGCGATCGACGATCAGGCCAGCTTCGCGCGCCTCGCGACCCGTCTGCTTGAGGATCTGGAACTGATCGATGGCGAGATCGAGCCCACCGACGAGCAGGACGACGGCGAATCGGGCGAAGGCGAGGACCAGGATCAGGGCGACAGCGAAGAAGACGGCGACAATGAGGACGGCGGCACCTCCGACAGCGACATGGAGGTGCGGTCCGAATCGGGCGGCGAAACGTCGGAGGATGGCGAAAGCCGGGAGACCGACGAGGATTCACTGACCGACAGCGACGCCGATTTCGGCGACGAGGGCGAGGAGGGCATGATGCCCGTCCGCCCCAATCGCCCGCTTTCCGATCTGCCGCCGCAGTTCGATTACCGCGCTTATTCCGACCAGTTCGACGAGGTCGTGACCGCGGCCGAGCTTTGCGACGAGGAGGAATTGACCCGCCTGCGCGCCTATCTCGATCAGCAGCTCGTGCATCTGCAGGGCGCCGTCACCAAGCTCGCCAACCGGCTCCAGCGACGGCTGATGGCGCAGCAGAACCGGAGCTGGGATTTCGATCAGGAAGAAGGGATGCTCGATGCCGCGCGGCTCGCCCGCGTGGTCGTAAATCCCGGCCAGAGCCTCAGCTACAAGATCGAGCGGGACACCGATTTCCGCGACACGGTCGTCACCCTGCTGATCGACAATTCAGGATCGATGCGCGGCCGCCCGATCTCGATCGCGGCGATTTCCGCCGACATCATGGCGCGCACACTGGAACGGTGCGGGGTTAAGACCGAGATTCTCGGCTTCACCACCCGCGCCTGGAAGGGCGGGCAATCGCGCGAGCATTGGCTTGCCGGCGGGCGCCCCGCCCATCCCGGTCGGCTCAACGACCTTCGCCACATCGTTTACAAGCGTGCTGACGAACCTTGGCGGCATGCGCGCAAGTCGCTTGGCCTCATGATGCGCGAAGGGCTGCTCAAGGAAAATATCGACGGCGAGGCGCTGCTCTGGGCGCACAGCCGACTAATCAGCCGCACCGAAGAACGCAAAGTGCTGATGGTGATCTCGGATGGCGCGCCGGTCGACGATTCGACCTTGTCGGTGAACTCGGGGACGTATCTCGAACGGCACCTGCGGCAGGTTATCGGCTGGATCGAGAATCGCTCGCCGGTCGAGCTGGTCGCGATTGGCATTGGGCATGACGTGACCCGCTATTATCAGCGCGCCGTGACGATCATGGACGCCGAGCAGCTTGGGGGAACCCTGGTCGAGCAGCTCGCGGGCCTGTTCGACACCCAATGAAAAACCCGGCCCGCCGTGGCGGCGAACCGGGTCTCTTCAAGCCAAAATCGATCGATTAGCAATTGCGGTCGATCGCGCGGCCGGCAAGCGCGCCGACGCCAGCGCCGACGATCGCACCCGTGGTGCCGTCGCCACGATCGTAACGGCCGTTGCCGATCTCATGGCCGAGCAGACCGCCGGCGATCGCGCCGATGATCGTGCCGCCGGTGCCCTTGTCGCGGCAACCACGGCCGCCATAATAGCGCCGCGATCCGCCATAGTAGCGGTCACCGCGATAATAACCGCGATCACCATGATAGCCGCGATCATAATGGCCGTAATGGCGTCCATGATCCCCACGGCGGGCTTCGGCAGGGGCCGACGCAAATGTCGCCACAGTCAGTGCGGCTGCTGCAGCGAGTGTCAGTGACTTGGCGAACATTTTATATCTCCTCATACACCCTTTACGCGGCGCTTTCGCCGACGATGAATCAGCTTATGCCGAATCGGAACTGAGCTGTTCCTGAACATCGATGTTGGCTGCCGTTCAGGAATCGAAGCGCTTTCCGGCGATAGCTCAGGCTGTTAGAGGGCGCGGCGATGCGTCTGCTATTCGGCCTTGCCCTGATCTTTCTGGTGTCGGCTTCGGCCGCAAGAGCGCCGGGCCGCGACAGTACGCTCCTGATCGAACCAATCGCGCTTGACCGCGACAAGCCTGATCACCGCGATTTCGGCCAGCTCGAGCTGCTCGGCGCATGGCGTCTCAAAAGCGACAACGGCTTCTTCGGCGGCATCTCCTCGATGCGGATTCGCGACGGGCAAGTGATGGCGCTGAGCGACGCCGCCTATGTGCTGGAATTCGCGTTCGACGAGCGGCAGCGGCAGACCCGACTGAAGGTGCGGCAATTGCCCGGCATCTATACGAGCCGCCAGCCGGATCTGGATTCCGAATCGATGATTACCGATCCCGCGACGGGGAAGATGTGGGTGGGCTTCGAATATTCGAACACCATCCGCCGCTATTCCGCCGATCTCGGAGCCAAGGAGGCCTGGGTCGCGCCGCCGGCCATGAAGAAATGGCCCGAAAATCAGGGGCCGGAAGCCTTCGTGCGCCTTCCCGACGGCCGCTTCCTGCTGTTCAGCGAAGCAAGCCCCGGCCCCGATTCTACGACCGAAGCCCTGATCTTCCGTGGGGACCCGATTAAAAACGGCAAAAATACCGAGCTCTTCTATTACAAGCCGCCACCCCGCTTCAGCCCGACCGACGCCGTGCTGCTGCCCGATGGCCGGGTGCTGATCGTCAACCGCCATTTCTCGATCTTCGACGGCGTCGCGGCGATCCTGACCGTCATCGATCCCGGCGATATTCAGGCAGCTCGAATCGTGCACTCGCGCACAATCGCCACGCTGAAGCCACCGCTCAATATCGATAATATGGAAGCGCTGGCAATCGAACAGCGGGACGGAAAGACGATCCTCTGGATCGCCTCCGACGACAATTTCAATCCGCTACAGCAGACGATATTGCTCAAGTTCGCGCTGAAGGAAGCGCGAACGCGCTAGTTCAGGCGGCGAGCTTCTTCGCGACTTCGCGCTTGAGGCGACGCGCGCGCAGCGACAGCTTGGTATCAGCCGTCTTCAGCAGCCAGTTGTCCAGACCGCCGACATGCTCGACCGAACGCAGGCCGTGCGTCGAGACGCGCAACCGCACGCCCTTCGCCAGCGCGTCGGAGATCAGCGTCACATTCTGCAGATTCGGCAGAAAGGTCCGCTTGGTCTTGTTGTTGGCGTGGGACACATTGTGGCCCACCTGACGGCCTTTGCCGGTCAGCTCGCAAATACGCGACATCTTCGTTCGTCCTGGTCTCGGGTTGCCCGGAAAGCCGTGGCCCCTAACGGTGCCCGCGGCTTTCGTCAAGGATCACGCGCGTCCGATCATGCAACTCAAACTGCAAAGGAGCGTTCGCTTCCCGTCCAGAGGAGAAGGAGAACAGCCATGCGTGGCATTCTATTAGCGGCTGTAATCGTACTGGCGGTCATCGCCGCATTCGCGTTCGGCCTGATCAACGTCAATCAGACCAAGGAAACAAGATTGCCTGAAGTGGCTGTGCAGGGCGGCCAGGCCCCTGCGTTTGACGTCGATACCGCCAAAGTGAATGTCGGCTCGAGGGAAACCAGCGTCGACGTTCCAACGGTAGAGGTCGGGACGAGCAAGACCGACGTGGAGCTGCCGACCGTCGACGTCCAGAAGGCTAACTGAGGCACTTTATCGAAACTGACGCGGGCGCGATGCGAATCGCGCCCGCTTCCTTGTCCGCCCCAGCCCGCTATATGGCGGTGTGACCTTTCCCCTGCCCCATCCCATGGCCGAAGCCCTCCGAATCGCCGCTGAAGCTGCTGCGGGTGGCGGGGTTCCGGTTGGCGCCGTGGTCACGCTGAACGGAGAGATCGTCGGAAGCGGGACAAATCCGCCGCCTGGGACGCATGACCCGACGGCCCATGCCGAAATCCTCGCGCTGCGTCAGGCGGCCGCGCGTCTTGAGCGAGACCGTCTCGGCGATTGCGACCTGTGGGTCACGCTGGAGCCCTGCGCGATGTGCGCCGGTGCGATTGCCCACGCGCGGATCGCCCGGCTTTATTATGGTGCGGAGGACCCGAAAGGCGGCGCAGTGGTGCACGGCCCCAGGCTGTTTACCCAGCCCACCTGCAATCACCGCCCTGAAATCTACGGCGGCATCGGGGCTGTCGAAGCGGCATCGCTTCTCCAGCATTTCTTTGCCCGACGACGTTGACTGGATGAAGCTACGCAACTGCTACTGCGGGCGCTTGTGCCACTTCCCGTCTGAACCGATGCTTGCCTGCCTGTTGTCGTAGCGAAAGATTCAAGCGATAGGCGTTGGCGATGGCCCCCGACCCCGGCACGATTAACGCGTTGACGCCCTTCCCCTGGTGGGACGTGCTCATCATCCTGTTCCTCGTCGTCTTGAACGGCGTGTTCTCGATGTCCGAGCTTGCGCTCGTATCGGCGCGCAAGGCGCGGCTCGAAGCCATGGCGCGCGCCAAGCGGCGCGGCGCCTCGACGGCGCTGAAGCTAGGCGAGGACCCCGGCCGGATGCTCTCCACCGTACAGATCGGCATCACCCTGATCGGCGTTCTCGCGGGCGCCTATTCGGGCGCGAGCCTTGGCGGCCCGGTGAGCGAGAGACTGGCGATGGCCGGTGTGC
>CAYLIK010000095.1:0-12014 GCA_964383565.1 uncultured Sphingomonadaceae bacterium | reverse complement strand
GCGGAATCATAATCCGCGTGTCGGGGGTTCAAGTCCCTCCTCCGCTACCATTTATTCCCACGGTTTTCCGGAAATGATTTGGACAGGCCCAGGCCGGTACGCTCGGCCGATAACTCCCCTGTGGCGCTTGGGGACGGGTCTGCCTATACAGCCGCGAATCCCGCACCCCATGAGGATTCGCAAAGCATTATGGATATTCCCCTCGGCCTGACATTCGATGACGTCCTCCTCCAGCCGGGAGCGTCCGAAGTCCTGCCGAGTCAGGCGGATACGCGCACCAGGCTCACGCGCGCGATCGGGCTCAACATTCCGATCCTCTCCTCCGCGATGGACACCGTCACCGAGGCTGACATGGCGATCGTGATGGCGCAGCTGGGCGGTATCGGCGTCCTGCATCGCAATCTTTCGGTCGAGGAGCAGGTGGCGGCGGTGCGCGCGGTGAAGCGTTTCGAATCGGGCATGGTGGTCAATCCGATCACGATGCGTCCGGAGCAGACGCTCGCCGATGCGATGGAGCTGATGGCGCGGCACAGGATCTCGGGCATTCCGGTGGTCGAGGCGTCGGGCAAGCTGGTCGGCATCCTGACCAACCGCGACACGCGCTTTGCTGAGAACATGCAGCAACCGGTGTCCGAGCTGATGACCAGCCAGAATCTCGCGACCGTTCCGGCCGGGGTGGGTCAAGAAGAGGCGCGGCGGTTGCTTCACCAGCGTCGGATCGAAAAGCTGATCGTGGTGGACAATGACTATCGCTGCGTCGGCCTCATCACCGTCAAGGACATCGAAAAGGCGGTCACCTATCCCTCCGCCACCAAGGATGAGGCTGGGCGTCTGCGCGTTGCTGCGGCGACCACGGTGGGCGACAAGGGGTTCGAGCGAACCGAGGCGCTGATCGATGCCGAGTGCGACCTGATCGTGATCGATACCGCGCATGGTCATAACCGCGATGTCGCGCGCGCGGTCGAGCGGGTGAAGAAACTTTCCAATTCGGTGCAGGTGGTTGCCGGCAATGTCGCGACTGGCGCGGCGACCGAGGCGCTGATCGATGCGGGCGCGGACGCTATCAAGGTCGGCATCGGGCCGGGTTCGATCTGCACGACGCGGGTTGTGGCTGGCGTTGGCGTGCCGCAGCTCACTGCTGTCATGGAATCGGCCGAGGCGGCGGCTAAGACCGGCACGCCGGTGATCGCCGACGGAGGTCTGCGAACCTCCGGCGACATCGCCAAGGCATTGGCGGCGGGGGCTTCGACCGTGATGGTCGGGTCGCTGCTCGCTGGTACTGACGAGGCGCCGGGCGAGACGTTCCTGTATCAGGGGCGGGCCTACAAAAGCTATCGCGGCATGGGTTCGGTGGGCGCCATGGCGCGCGGATCAGCGGACCGTTACTTCCAGCAGGATATCAAGGATCAGCTCAAGCTGGTGCCTGAGGGTATTGAGGGACAGGTGCCATTCAAGGGGCCGGCGCGTGACGTGATCCACCAGCTGGTCGGCGGCGTGAAGGCGGCGATGGGTTACACAGGCGCTGCGACGATTCCCGAGCTTAAGGCCAAGGGGCGGTTTGTGCGCATCACCAATGCGGGGCTGCGCGAGAGCCATGTCCATGACGTCACGATCACACGCGAGGCGCCAAACTATCCGTCGCGTTAAGCTTCGACTCTCCCCTCCCGCTCGCGGGAGGGGTCGGGGGAGGGCGCCCGGGTTGATCGCCGTGGTGAGCTTCGAATGGCGAGCCCACCCCCCAATCCCCTCCCGCAAGCGGGAGGGGTGGCGATGACACCCCAGGCGCGCGTCCAAGCCGCGATCGAACTGCTCGACGAGATCATCGCTGCGGCAGCGGGACAGGGCGCGGCCGCCGACACCCTGATCGCGCGCTATTTCAAGACGCGCCGCTATGCGGGATCGAAGGATCGGCGCGCAGTTCGCGATCTTGTCTATTCGGCGATTCGGAGATCAGGAGAGCGGCCGGTGAGCGGACGGGCTGCCATGATTGGCGTTGCGCGGGACACGCCTGATCTGCCGACGCTTTTCGATGGTTCGCCACATGCTCCGGCGCCTATATCGACGGAAGAACCGGGCGCCGAGGCGGGCGTCGCACCTGCCTGGCTGGTCAAGCTCCTCGCCCTGACCGTGCCCCAGGCCGATATGCCCGCCTTGCTGGAGCGTGCTCCACTCGATCTGCGCGTGAACCGGTTGAAGGCTGAGCGTGCCGCGCTGCTCTCCCGGATTGCCGATGCAGAGCCGACGCCGTTCGCGCCTGACGGCTTGCGCCTGGGCGACAGCATTCAGATCGAGCAGACCTCGGCCTGGACCGAGGGCCTGATCGAGATCCAGGACGAGGGCAGCCAGCTCGCCGCGCTGGCGGCTGGCGTCGAAGCGGGAATGACCGTCGTCGACCTGTGCGCCGGGGCGGGCGGCAAGAGTCTCGCGCTGGCGGCGATGATGGAGAATATGGGCCGCATAATCGCATGCGACACGGATCGGTCGCGGCTTTCACGGCTCGCACCCCGCGCCGAGCGCGCAGGGGTCGGTATCATCGAGAACCGCTTGCTCGATCCAGCGCGGGAAATGGAGGCGTTGGGCGATCTGCGCGGGATCGCCGATGTCGTGCTGGTCGACGCGCCCTGCTCGGGCACCGGCACCTGGCGGCGTAATCCCGAAGCGCGCTGGCGGCTCACGACCGACCGATTGACGCGATTAACCGGGTTGCAAGCAAGGCTCCTCGCTCTGGCGGCAGGGTTGGTGCGGCCGGGCGGGGCGCTTATCTATGTGGTCTGCTCGCTGCTCGCCGAAGAGGGACTGAGCCAGATCGATCGCTTTTTGACCGGACATGAAGGATGGACCGCGCATGATCCGGACCTGCCGACCGGGCAGGAGGCAGGGCATGGATTGCTGCTCACGCCGGCGCAAGACGGGACGGACGGCTTTTTCATCGCGAGGCTGATCGCACCGTGCTAGAGTCCGGCCGTGCAAGCTATATGGAGTATTTGATGCGTTTTTCGCCGATTGCGTTGGGATTGTCGCTGATGCTGGCGACGCTTTCGAGCAGTGGTTTCAGTCAGAAGCCGGATAGCCAGATCGATGCCCGTTCAGCTGCACTGACAACCCAAGGCGACGCTGCGCGCCGCGCCGGCAAGCTGACAGCTGCGCAAGATCTGTATGAGACAGCCCTCGCGGTTGATCCCCGCAACCGGCAAGCCTATACCGGATTGGCCGAGGTCGCGCGCAAACAGCAACTGCCGGGCAAGGCGATCCGGCTCTATTTTGAGGCGCTGGCGATCGAGCCTAATGATCCGGCCGCGCTTGCCGCGCAGGGCGAAGCGATGGTCGAAAAGGGCGCTGTGGAGCGGGCGAAGCTTAACCTCGCCCGGGTGAAGACGCTTTGCAAAACCGAATGCAAGCCCGCCACCGAGCTTGCCGCAGCCATCGCCAAGGGTCCGCCTCCTACTGTCGTGACCGCAGAGGCATCCACCGTCGTTCCGCCGAAGGGCGAGGAAAAGACGACGACGAAGCCTTAAGCGTCGAGCACGCGGGCGAGCGCGACGAAGTCGGACACTGAAAGGGTTTCGGCGCGGCGTTCGGAATCGATATCCAGGGCAGCCAGTGCTTCGATTGCACCGGGAACGGATTTCAGGCTCTGGCGAAGCATTTTGCGTCGCTGGCCAAACGCTGCGGCGGTGATCGTTTCCAACCTGTGGAGCGAGACATCCGCTGGCGCCGGCGTTGGGCGGATATGGACGACGGCCGACATGACCTTGGGTGGCGGGACGAAGGCGGATCGGTGCACGCCGAACGCGATCTTTGGCTCGGATCTCCACTGGGCGAGGACGGCCAGCCGTCCATAGGCGGGCGTGTTCGGCACAGCGACGATCCGGTCGGCGACCTCGCGCTGGAACATCAGCGTCAGCGACTGCCACCACGGCGACCAATCGACTGATAGCCAGCGAACAAGCAGCGCAGTTCCCACATTATATGGCAAATTCGAAGCGATGTGCGCGCCGGCCCCGGCCTCGCGCTGCTCGTCGATCTTCATGGCGTCGGCTTCGATGATCCGCAACTTGCCGGGATAGGCTTCGGCGACTTCCGCCAGTGCAGGCAGGCAACGGCGATCACGTTCGACGGCGACGACATTTGCGCCGGCGCCTAGTAATGCGCGCGTCAGACCGCCGGGGCCGGGGCCGACCTCATAGACGGTTTCGCCCTCAAGCCGGCCGGGGACGCGCGCGATCCGATCAAGCAACTGGCCATCAAGCAGGAAATTCTGTCCGAGCGCCTTCGATGCCGAAAGGCCGTGCCGTGCGATCACCTCCCGCAACGGCGGAAGTACCGAAGAGGTCATCCGTCGGTGGCGGCGCGCAGCTCCGCGCATTCGCCGGCGACCCGGATCGCCGCCATCATCGCGCCCGGCTCGGCCTGATTGGTGCCGGCGATCTGGAAGGCGGTGCCGTGATCGGGCGCTGTGCGGACGATGGGCAGCCCCAGCGTCATATTGACGCCCTCGTCGAAATACAGCGTTTTGATCGGGATCAGCGCCTGATCGTGATAGAGGCAAACCGCCGCGTCATACGTGGCCCGGGCGCGGGGGTGGAACATCGTGTCGGGCGAATGCGGGCCGGTGACGAAAATACCCTCGGCCTTGAGCTGTTCAATCGCAGGCGCGACGATGTCGATCTCCTCACGCCCGAGCTTGCCGCCTTCGCCTGCATGCGGATTGAAGCCGGCGACCGCGATGCGCGGGTTTTCGATCCCGAAGTTGCGGGTAAGTCCGCGCTCAGTGGTGCGAACGCGTGCAACGATCATCTCGGTGGTCAGCTTTTCAGCCACATCCCGAAGCGGCATGTGGATTGTGACGGGAACCGTCCTCAGGTCGGATCCCACCAGCATCATCGCGATGTTGATCGAGGAAACGCCGCACCGCTCGGCAATGAATTCGGTCTGGCCGGGATGGGTGAAGCCGATGGCATAGAGCTGGGCTTTCGCGACGGGACCGGTGACGGTGGCCCCGGCAGCGCCCGACCGGGTCAGTCCCACCGCCAGTTCGAGCGAATGAAGCGCGCAGCGCGCACCGTGCACATTAGGCTTGCCGGGCATGATTTCGTCGGCATCCTGAACATGCATGACCGGGAGCGCCCCGTCATAAGCGGTGGCGGCTTCCTCGGCCGTCATGATCGTCGCGATCGGGCCATCCCATACAGCGCTGATCGAGCGCTGGTCTCCCACCGCGAAGAAGGGACGAAGCCGTCCTTCGACACGCCGCTCCCATGCCTTGGCGATCACTTCCGGGCCGATCCCGGACGGGTCGCCGATCGAAACCGCGATTGGATTGATCAGCGGCACAAGCTCATCGATATTCGACGACGGCGTCACGCCGGAGATCGCGCAGGTAACGTCGTGCGCGGCGATTGACGCGGTCTTCCTCGATCTGGGCGTAAATCTGGTCGAACGACGGACCGCTTGCGCTTTGTGGATCGTCGCGCCCGCACAAGACGAGGGAACGCACGCCATCCTGAAGCGAACCGAAGGGGCGGGTGGCTTGGCCGATCTGAAGATCGACCATCATCTGCTGGAGCGGCGTGGGTAGGTCGCGGACCTTGATCTGGTCGCTGTCCACCACTTCCGCGCCCATCTTCGAGGCGACCTCGTTGACGGTGCCGCAGCCTGAGACCGCGGCCATCTGCCTGGCGAAGGTTTCGACCTTGGGCGCTGCGCTGGCCTCGGTCTCGCCACCCGCGAACTTGATCGACACCTGCTTCAGCGACAGGATGGCGTCGCGCGGATCGCTGGTCAGCACCTGCCGCTTGTCGACCAGCGCAATGATCGAGTAGCCGCCCGCCACGGCGATCGGCGCGCTGACCTGGCCCGGCGTCATCTGCGCGGCGTTGTTGGCGAGCGCCTCGGGCAGCTGCTCTGCCCGCACCCAGCCGAGATCGCCGCCGACGGCCGCAGTCGAGGCTTCGGAGAATTGGCGCGCATAGGCCGCGAATGAACCGCCCTTGCGCAACTGGTCCACGATCCGGCCAGCATTCTGCTCGGTTTCGCCGATCGTCGCCGGCGTCCCGGAAAGGAAGATCTCGCCGATCCGATATTCGGTCGCGCCCTTCGATGCGTTGAGGCGGGAAACGATCGCGTTCACTTCATCGTCGCTGACGCTGATGAACGGTTCGACCTTCCGGCCGAGTACCCGCCGCCAGGCAAGCTCGCCTTCGATCTGCCGCTTCATCGAGCCCGCCGAAGAGCCGACTTGCGAGAGATAGGTCGTGAAGTCCTTGGGATTTCTACGAAAATTAGCTGATACGCGCGCGAACGTCTGCTCGATTTCTTCAGGCGTGATCGTGATATCGTTGGATTTGGCTTCCTGGATCTGCAGCGTCTCGTCGATCAGGTTGCGCAGCACCTGAAGCCGCAGCCGCTCCCGCTCGCTCTCCTCGATGCGACCGCCGTTCGCGACGAGCACAAGCGCAAAACGCTGGTCGATATCGGTGTCGGTGATGATCGTGCCGTTGACGATCGCGGTCGCCTTGTGGACCGAAGGATCAGACTTGCCGAAAATGGTGAGATCGGTTGGAAGCTTGAGCGCATCGGCAGTCGACGATGGACCGTCCTCGTCGGGAACCGTTTGGCTCCAAGCGACCGCCGACAGGCCGAAGACCAGTGTCACGCCCGCAATCCATCCAAATTTGTTCTTAACCACCGCGTTCCCGTTCAACGATATTCTCCGCCCGCTCCTTGGGTGCCGATATCCCCCTCCGGCTGAATGCACGCTTAGCGGCCAAGGTTCTTCAAGGCGAGTCGGAACATATAGCGATTGCCGCGCCGCGCATCGCCGGTCGGCACATAGTCGCGCCGCCACGAAACGCCCACTTCGATGCAGTCGTCTTCATAAAGAAGTTCGACCCGGTGGCGGACCGGTTCATAGCCATCAGCGGCGGAGGTCGGGTCCTCCTTGGCGTCAGTGAGGTCAATGATGGTGGAGCCGAACAGCGACCAGTAACGGGCGAACTGCACGCGCGCGGCAAGCTGAATCTCCTCACGATCGCGCAGATCCTCGATCGTGGGATCGATATCGCGGTTGAGGCGCAGATAACTCACAGAGCCATAAGTTTTGCGCGAGCCTATGGTTGCGCTGACTTCGTTGCGGCGGATCGAGCCGCTGTCCTTGTCCAATCGGAATCGTTCGGTGAACGACACGAAGTCGCCGTAGCGAACCGTCGCGCGTCCCACGATATCCGAAAAACGCGCCGAAAGTCCGGTCCCGTTGGGAAGGATGGTCGCGCGCCGCGTGAGGCGGTAGCTCTGGCCGATAAGGCTGTCGATCGACAAGGCGGGCCGGTCGAAGGCCCATTCGAGGCCGTATGTGATCCGGCTGCTGTCCTCCCATCGGTCGTAGCCGGGGAAGCGATTGAGCGCGAACAGGTTTGAATCCTCGAGATCGACCGAGCGTGCGTCTTCGTTCGGGATATCGAGATTTCTGATGCGCGGGCTCGCCACCATTTGCACGCGGGGCGTCAGTCGCTGCGTGCCGCCCATCAGCGCGCCGACGAACGGCCAGCGCATATCGACCGAGGCCGATGCGATCCCGCGCGTGGTCCAGCCTTCATTGCCGCGATAGATGGCCGTCAGCGTCTTGTCGGTATCGTCAGCATGATAGACGTCGCCGCGCCCATAGAGGGTGAAGGTGATTTCCTGGCCCAGCCGGGTCTGCTGGCGCAGATCCCACCGCAGGCCCAGGAATGCGCGCTGCGTATCCTGACCCGCCGAGCGGATGAGCGCGAGGCTGTTGGCCTGAACCTCGATCCGCCCGCCAAGCAGCGGATCAGTGAAGCGGCGGCGATAGTCGATCGCGGGCAACGCAGCTGGCTGCAATTTCTGGCTGTCGCCGACGCGCAGCGTCTGCGTCACCCAACCGGCGATCGAGAGATAGCTGTCGGGCGTTATGCGCTCGGCATTGATCGTGGAGCGCAGCCGATCGGCGTCCGATATGTCATAGCGTTGCATGAACGTCTTGTCGGTCGCGGCCTGCATCGATCCCGACAATGTCCAGAGCGAATCCGGCTGAAAGCGGCCGCTGGCGTCGAAATAACCGCGAATCGAGCGATCCGAGGGCAACCCTGTCCCTGCCGGCGATGACGCTGGGAGGCGCGATCCGTAAGTGATCATGCCGCCCACCTGATAGGCGCCGTTTCCGGTCAGCGCGCGATACTTCATTCCGATCGCCGGCAGCACGTCGGAATAAAGATGCGGTGCAAGCGTCAGGTCACGATTGGGCGCGAGCGAGAAATAAAGCGGCGCCGTCAACTCAAGGCCATTGGTTCGGCTGTACCTGATCTCCGGGACGAGAAAGCCCGAACCGGCCGTGCCACTGCCATCGGGGTGGGACAGACCAGGGAGCGGAATTAAAGGTGCGCCGAACAGGCTCAGCCGCGCGCCGGTATAATAGATGCGATGCTTGTCCGGATTGTGAACGACACGCACTGCCGAGATCTTCCACACCGGTTCCTTGGGGCAGCCCTGGGAATCGATCACGGCGCAGGGCGTGTAGGCCGCCCCGGTGAGCGTCGTGATCTCATTCTGCCGCACGCCCTTGCGCGCCGCGAGCCGCCCACCGTCGGACAGCACAAGCAGCAGGTTTTCGACGACGCCGTCCTTCAGCGTGTCGGTAAGCGTCACCGTATCGCCATAAGCGACATCGCTCTGCGGATTGGTAATTGCGACGTTGCCGGACGCCGTGACGTTGCCGGTTTTGCGGTTCCAGACGATCTTGTCCGCGCGCAGCTTGTTGCCGTCGCGGATCATGTGGACATTGCCGTCGGCCGTGACGATGTCCGCATCGCTGTCATAATTCAGCTGATCCGCGCTGAACGCGATTTCCTTCGGATCGGCGGGCGGGGCGAGATCCGTGATTGCCGGCGGGGTTGGCTGGCGGCCCAGATCCTGAGCGTAAAGCGCGGTTGGGACGAGCATCGCGAACGAAACCATGCCGAGACGGATCAAGATGGTGGTTGGCACGGGCGACTGTCGTTCCTGAATGATAGGCCCGCCGCCTATCGCACTAGACCTTGATCGATCCAAGCTCATTTAGCTTGGATCGTGAATCAAGGTCTCAGCCGCTGAAGACCTGATTCACGTCATCGGCGGAAGCGCAGGGCGCTTCCACCTCAGACGATCGGGCGCTGCCGAAGGCCGGCTGCAATGATCGAAGAGACGCGCTTTGCCTCGGCGCGCTCCTGTCCTACAGAGCATCAGGCTTCTAACGAGGAAGGTGTTGCGCGTTGATACAGGTCCGTTTCGAAAAAGTTCGTCCCGAGGCAGCAAGCGTAATCGCGCTGCCCGTTTCAGCCACCGAAGCGGCCGAACGCGCCACCGTCGCAGTGGGCGCATCGCGCGCCCTGGTCGATCGCGCGATCGCTGCGGCGCGATTCGAAGCGGAAGCCGGAGCGATGACAACCTTCTTTGCGGCTCAAGGGCAGGGCGCGGTGCAGGTGCTGTTGCTGGGCGTCGGCAATGACGCAGCGCCCGACGCTTGCGAAAAGGCCGGCGCTGCCCTGATCGCGCGGCTGCTGACATCCGGCGAGACGCAGCTTGTTGTCGATTTCACGCCCGTTGCCGATCAGATCAAGCCGGAAGCAGCGGCGCGCCTCGCCTTTGGGGCGAAGCTGCGGAGTTGGCGGCACGATGTCTATCGCACCAAGCTGGCCGCGAAATCCAGGCCGACGCTGACCGAGATCATATTGGTCAACGCGCCGGAGGGCACTGAGGCGGCATGGCAGCGGCTTGACGCGATCGCGGAAGGTGTCGCCTTGGCACGTGAGCTGGTCGCCGAGCCGGCCAACATCATCTATCCGGAAAGCTTCGTCGAACGCTGCAAGTCTTTCGAATCACTGGGCGTCGAGATCGAGGTGCTTGACGAAAAAGCGATGCGCGCCGCTGGCATGGGGGCGCTGCTCGGCGTCTCGCAAGGTTCCGAGCGCGAGGCGCGGCTGCTCGTGATGCGGTGGAACGGCGGCGGGGACCGCGCGCCGGTCGCCTTCGTCGGCAAGGGTGTGACCTTCGATACAGGCGGTATCTCGATCAAGCCCGCCGCTGGCATGGAGGACATGAAGTGGGACATGGGCGGCGCGGCCGCCGTGGCCGGCGTGATGAAGGCCCTCGCGACCCGCAAGGCCAAGGCCAATGTGATCGGCGTGTGCGGTCTCGTCGAGAACATGCCCGACGGCAAGGCGCAGCGTCCCGGCGACGTGGTCACGACCATGTCCGGCCAAACAGTCGAGGTCATCAATACCGACGCCGAGGGACGGCTGGTGCTGTGCGATGCGCTAACCTGGCTGCAGCGCAGGCATCAGCCCAAGACGATCATCGATCTGGCGACGCTGACGGGTGCGATGATCATCAGTCTCGGCCATGAGTTCGGCGGGCTGTTCGCCAATGACGATGGGCTGGCCGATCAGCTGCTCAAGGCGGCCTCGGCTTCAGGTGATCCGCTGTGGCGGATGCCGCTCACGCCGGCGTTCGACAAGATGATCGATTCGCCGATCGCCGACATCAAGAATGTCGGCCCGCGCGAGGGCGGTTCGATCACCGCGGCGCAGTTCATCAAGCGCTTTATCGATGATGGCGTGCGCTGGGCGCATCTCGATATCGCCGGGATGGTGTGGGCCTCGAAGCCCGGCACGCTCTGGGACAAGGGGGCGACCGGCTACGGCGTGCGGCTGCTCGACCGGTTCGTTGCTGACAATTTCGAAGGCTGACCAGAGGCGTAGCCGGAACAACAAGGAGTCAGGGCGGCGTGCAGGTCGATTTCTACCATCTGACCTTCGCGCCGGTCGAACGGGTTTTGCCGCGCATCGCGGAGCGGGTGCTGCAGGAAAACGGACGGCTGCTCATCGTCTCGGCGGACGATGCGCTGGCGCAGCGGCTCGACGCGCATCTGTGGAACTATCGACCCGACAGCTTCCTCCCGCATGGCCGGGTCGGGATGCCGGACGAGGCGGAGCAGCCGGTGTTGATCGCCCCTGATTGCGAAGCGATTAACGGCGCGCGCAATATTGCGCTGGCGGACGGGGTTTGGCGTGATGAGGCGCTTGGCTTCGATCGCGCCTTCCTGCTGTTCGGCGAGGATCTGATCGATTGTGCGCGGACGGCATGGCGCGATCTCGGCAATCACGAGAGCGTCGAACGCCGCTTCTGGAAACAGGACGAGGGCGGGAAATGGTCGCGCGAGCGGTGATCACCCGGCGCGAAGATCACCGGCGGACCAGCGTTCCATCCTCAAGTGTACGGTAGAAACAGCTCGGTTCCCCGGTGTGGCATGCGGGGCCAGTAGGATCGGCGATGATCCAGAGTGCGTCCTGATCGCAATCGACCCTGATCTCGACGACGTGTAGCACATGGCCCGAAGTTTCGCCCTTGCGCCAAAGCGCACCCCGTGATCGCGACCAGAAGGTTGCCTGACCGGTAGCCAGCGTAGCGTCGATGGCCTCCTGGTTCATGTGCGCGACCATCAGCATCGCGCCCGTAGCCTGATCGGTGACCACCGCCGTCACCAGCCCGGCCGAATCGAATTTGGGCAGGAAGGTGCTGCCTTGTTCCCGATCCTGTTCTGCTTCGCCCATGGGACGACGGCTACGCGCGGGTTTCGGCCTACGCAACCGTCCGGGATCGATTTTATATTACAAAGGGGCGACAAAGCACATTGATGCCCCTATATGCGCGGCATCAGCCAGCCCCATATGGGACCGACGATGCTCACAACCGATCCATTCGATGACGACAAGCTGCGCGAAGAGTGCGGCATTTTCGGAATTTGGGGCTCCCAAAGCGCCGCAGCGATGGTAGCGTTGGGGTTGCATGCCCTCCAGCATCGCGGCCAGGAAGCGGCTGGCATCACCAGCTTTGACGGCAAGCTGTTCCATACGCATCGCGCGATGGGTCATGTCGCCGGCAATTTCGACCGTGACGACATCATCCGCGCGCTTCCGGGCACGATCGCCTGCGGCCATGTTCGCTATTCTACGACTGGC
>CAYLIK010000094.1:0-12122 GCA_964383565.1 uncultured Sphingomonadaceae bacterium | reverse complement strand
CGGCTTCCTACTCGCCGCGGTCTGGATCGCCGCCGCCCTCCTCTATCCCCGGCGTCCCTTCGCGGCTGGCCTGCTGCTCGGCCTGCTTGCGCTGAAGCCCCATCTCGGAATCCTCCTGCCGATCGCCTTCCTCGCCGCGCGCGACTGGCGCGCCTTCACGGGCGCGGCCTTGGGGGCGACCGCGACGCTCGGGATCGGGCTGGCGCTGTTTGGTCCCGCCATCTGGCAGGATTTCGCCGCGATGATGCCGCTTTACGCCCGGCTGACCGCCGATGGCGCGATCGGCTGGCAGAAGATGGCGAGCGTCTACGCAACGCTGCGATTGGCTGGCCTGCCCGCAGGCATCGGCTGGACGGTCCATATCGCCGTCGCGATATTATCGACCGCCATGGTCATACGCATCTGGCGCGGTTCGCACGATCCGCTGCTCCGCATGGCCATACTCGTCACGGCAACCGCGCTGATCAGCCCTTATCTCTACGTCTATGACCAGCTGCTGCTGATCGTCGCCATCGCCTGGCTGTGCCGCGCGGGCATCCAGCCACGCACGCTGGTGGTGCTCTACGTGATCCCACTCGCCAGCCTGCTCCTGCTGCTCGTGCCCGAGATGCGCTTCAACCCCGCGCCGTTGCTGCCATTGGGCCTGATGGCGCTGATCTGGCGTTCCCGCAACGTGCCGCTAAGGTTGATGGCAGCATGAAGGAGAGACCGGAATGAACGAACTGAAACTCTATTATCACCCGCTGTCCTCCTATTGCTGGAAGGCGATCATCGCCTTTTACGAGAACAACACGCACTTCGAGCCCGTGCTGACTCACGACGCCGAAAGCTGGGACCGCCTCGCGGAACTTTGGCCGATCAGGAAATTTCCCCTGCTGAAGGATGATGCCCGCGACGCCATCGTCGCGGAAAGCAGCATCATCATCGAATATCTCAGCCAATATTATCCCGGCGAGTTCCTGCCCATCCCGGCCGATGCCGACGCAGCGCTTGAGGTCCGCTTCCTCGACCGCCTCTTCGACCATTATGTGATGGACCCGATGGCGAGCATCGTCGGCGACCGCATCCGCCCGCAGGACGCAAACAAGGATCCGTTCGGCGTCGCGAAATGGCAAGCCCAGCTGGCCACCAGCTACGATGTGCTGGAAAAGCGCCTTGCCGGCCGGAGCTGGGCTGCGGGCGACACCTTCACCCTCGCCGACTGCGGGGCTTTCCCGTCACTCTATTATGGCAACCGGGCAGTGCCGATCGGCGACGACCGCCCGATTCTGACCTCCTATCTGAATCGCCTGCAGACCCGCCCCAGCATCGCCCGCGTCTTCAAGGAAGCCGAGCCTTATCTGCATATGTTTCCGATCTAACCGCTGAGTACTGATTAGAGCCTGCACTGCCTTAAAGCAGAGGTGCTATGGCAAACGGCCAACGATAGCCTTCCCGAAACGATCGAGAGGGTGCCCATGCCGGAGACAGCCATACCGCCGCACATCCCGGCTGACCGCGTCGTTGATTTCGACATTTTCAATCCGCCGGGCGTCGAGCAGGACTATTTTGCGGCATGGACCGCGCTCCTCGGCGGGCCGGGTCTGGTCTGGACGACGGCTAACGGAGGCCACTGGATCGGCGCGCGCGGCGATGTCGTGCGCGCGCTTTGGGGCGATGCCGAGCGCCTGTCGAGCGAATGCCTTGCCGTCACGCCCGGCCTCGGCGAGGTGATGCAATTCATACCGCTCCAGTCCGACGGCGCCGCGCACAAGGCCTATCGCGGCCCCGTCATGAAGGGCTTTGCATCGCGCTTCATCGTGGCGCTCGAGCCGAAGGTGGCCGAAGCGGCGCGCGAACTGATCGCCGGGCTACGTCCCAGGGGCGCGTGCGAATTCGTCGCCGATTTCGCCGAGATCCTTCCGCTCAACATCTTCCTCAGCCTCATCGACGTGCCGCTGGAAGACCGGCCCCGGTTGCGCAAGCTTGGCGTCCAGCTGACCCGGCCCGACGGATCGATGACGGTGGAGGGTCTCAAACAGGCGGCCGACGACTATCTGTGGCCGTTCATTGAACAGCGCATGCGCGAGCCGGGCGACGACCTGTTCAGCCGAATCCTGTCCGAGCCGGTGGACGGCCGGAAATGGACTGAGGACGAAGCGCGCCGAATGTGCCGCAACCTCCTGTTCGGGGGCCTCGACACGGTGGCGGCGATGATTGGCATGGTCGCGCTCCACCTCGCCCGCCATCCCGAAGACCAGCGACGGCTGCGCGATAACCCCGATCTCATCCCGGCGGCGGCAGACGAACTGATGCGCCGCTATCCGACGGTGTCAGTCAGCCGCAATGCGGTTGCCGATGTCGACGTCGATGGCGTGACGATCCGCAAGGGCGATCTCGTCTATCTGCCGAGCATACTTCATAATCTCGATCCCGCCTGTTTCGAGGCTCCCGAGGCGACCCGCTTCGATCGGGAACTCGCGCCGATCCGGCACACGACGATGGGCGTCGGTCCGCATCGCTGCGTGGGCGCGGGATTGGCGCGGATGGAGGTGATCCTGTTCCTCCGCGAATGGCTCGCCGGCATGCCCGAATTTACGCCGGATCCCGCGCGCCCTGTCACCATGAAGGGCGGAAACGTGGGTGCCTGTACGGCGATCCCATTGGTCTGGAATCCGCCCTCCTGATTTGCGATCTCCGAGCGAGAAGCTCAGACAAAATCAAGGCCGGGAGTGGATTATCCGCTCCCGGCCTGATTGTGCAGATTCCTTGAAATGTCCGCTCACGGGGCAGGCGCAGCCCGCCCCGCGCAGCTTACATTCCGTCGACGCTCTTGCTGACGAGGATATTCACCGCAACGCGGCGGTTCTGGGCCTTACCTTCTTCAGTGCTGTTGTCAGCCAGCGGGTCCGATTCGGCCATGCCGGTCGGGGTCAGCATGCGATAGGGCTTCCAGCCGCAGGCTTGCTGAAGATAGTTGATGACGCGTGCGGCGCGCTTTTCGCTGAGCGTCTGGTTGAAATCCTCGCCGCCGACCGAATCGGTGTAGCCGACCACCAGCATCAGCGCGTTCTCGGTCGCCCCTGCTTCGGTCGCCGTGGCGCAGAGCTGGGCCTTGTCCTCAGCGGAAATCACCGACTTGCCGGTATCGAAGTGCACATTGGTCGTGCTCTTGATGTTGTACTTGTCGATGTCGGCCATGCGGCCGCGCAGCGCTTCCGTTGCCGCGGTCTGCTCCTCGAAACGCTGGTCGGTCGCGTTGCGGATCATCGTCGCGGTCTTCAGATCCTTGTTCTTGAAATTGATCTGGCTTGCATAGAGGCCGGCGCCCGCTCCAGCGGCTGGCTGCAACGTCTTGACCGTCACCGGAATGCCGTTGAGCAGCGAGCTTGTGTCAGGCTTGCCGCCCTTGGTGGCGAACAGGCCGGACGAAGCCTTGACCTTCGTGCTATCCATGATGCCAACGACGGTGCTGTTGCCGTCTGCGCCCTTGACCTTGATCTTGTCAGCATTGCGCGCAACGATGACGCCCTTGATCTCAGGACCCTCGACCATGGTGGAGGGATCGGGCGCGGGCGTGGCGTTCACGATGATATTGGGATTGGAGCTGGGATCGCTGTTGTTGTTCTGCTGCGCATACAGGCTGCCCGAAGCACCCATAGCCACCGTTGCAAGCAGGAGGTGGAGTCCTGACCTTTTCGAAATGACACCCATTATGAATTCCTTTATTAACTATTCCACTTCCGCTGCGTGTTCAGACTCACCTGTCTAGTCAATGAACATCCACGGCAAGACGTGCGATGGAGCGGTTGATTCGAGCGCATCTTGCGACGAACCGTTGTTGACTACGCCGCTGCCGATCGGTGCGGAAGGGATTATTGGGTGTCGCTCCATCCGAGAGTCGCTCCTCGAATAGCTTGATAGGCACGAAAGCGCGGTCACAAAATCCTGACTTCGACTATCGCAAATCCGGCGCTGTAGCCTCGCTCTTCAGCATCGCGATCGCCTCATCGAGGCTCATGACCCGCTGCCCTTCCTGTCCGAGCGTCCGGATCGCGACGGTGCCTTCCTCGGCCTCGCGCTTGCCGACCACCAGCAGGTGCGGGACTTTCGCCAGCGAATGCTCGCGCACCTTATAGTTGATCTTCTCGTTGCGCAAATCCGCCTCGGCGCGCAGCCCCGCCGCCTGCAGCTTCGTGACCGTCTCGTGCGCATAGCCGTCGGCGTCAGACACGATCGTCGCCACCACCGCTTGCACCGGCGCCAGCCATAGCGGGAAGCGCCCGGCATAATGCTCGATCAATATGCCGATGAACCGCTCGTAGGATCCGAAGATCGCCCGGTGCAACATCACCGGCCGATGCTTGGCGCCGTCCTCACCCACATAGCCGGCATCGAGCCGATCCGGTAGCACCCGATCCGACTGGATCGTGCCGACCTGCCACGTCCGCCCGATTGCGTCGGTCAGATGCCATTCAAGCTTGGGCGCATAGAAGGCCCCCTCGCCCGGCAGCTCTTCCCAGCCGAATTCCGGCGTCGCCAGCCCCGCCTTTTCGACCGCGTCGCGCAGCTCGGCCTCGGCCTGATCCCACATCTCCTCGGTGCCGAAGCGCTTGTCGGGCCGCAGCGCGAGCTTGATCGAGTAAGTGAAGCCGAAATCCTTGTAGATCCGGTCCGCCAGCGCGCAGAACGCCTTCACCTCATCGACGATCTGATCCTCGCGGCAGAAGATATGCGCGTCGTCCTGCGTGAACTGGCGCACCCGCATCAGCCCGTGCAGCGCGCCATGCGGCTCGTTGCGATGGCAGCAGCCATTCTCATAGATGCGTAAGGGCAGATCGCGATAGCTCTTGATCCCCTGCCGGAAGATCAGGACGTGCGCCGGGCAGTTCATCGGCTTGAGCGCCATCCAGTCGGCCTCACCCGAGATCACCGGGCCTTCATCGTCGACGTTCGGCACCTCGTCGGGGATCACGAACATATTCTCGCGATATTTGCCCCAGTGGCCGGATTGCTCCCACTGCCGCGCGTCCATGATCTGCGGCGTCTTCACTTCCCGGTAGCCCGCGCCGTCGATCGCCCGGCGCATATAGGCCTCAAGCTGGCGCCAGATGATGAAGCCGTGCGGATGCCAGAAGACCGAACCATGCGCTTCCTGCTGCAGGTGGAACAGGTCCATCTCCTGCCCGATCTTGCGATGATCGCGCTTGGCCGCTTCCTCAAGCCGCATCAGATGCGCGTCGAGCTGCTTCTTGTTGAGCCAGCCCGTGCCGTAGATGCGCGACAGCATCGCGTTCTTCTGATCGCCGCGCCAGTAAGCGCCCGACACCCGCGTCAGCTTGAACGCGGAGGGATCGAGCTTGCCGGTCGAAGGCAGATGCGGCCCCCGGCACATATCGTACCAGGACTTTGGCTGATCCTTTGGCCCGGAATGATAGACCGTCAGCTCCTCGCCCTGCGGCAGCTCGGCGGCCCATTCGGCCTTGAACGTCTCGCCCGCCGCGCGCCATTTGGCGATCAGCACATCGCGATCGATCACCTCACGCGTCAGCGCCTTGTCGGCGGCGATGATCTTGCGCATCTCCGCCTCGATCGCGGGCAGGTCCTCCTCGGTGAAGGGCCGGTCCTTGGGTGCAAAGTCATAATAGAAGCCGTCGTCCGTCGAAGGCCCGAAGGTAATTTGCGTGCCGGGAAACAGGCTCTGCACCGCCTCGGCCAGGATATGCGCATAATCATGCCGCGCCAGTTCGAGCGCATCCGCCTCGTCCCGCGACGTCACCAGAGCGAGCTTCGCATTGTCGTTGATCGGCAGCGACAGATCGACAAGCGCGCCATCCACCCGCGCCGCCAGCGCCGCCTTGGCGAGCCCCGGCCCGATCGCCGCCGCGATGTCGCCAGCCGTGGTCCCGCGCGGAACCTCGCGGACGGACCCATCGGGAAGCGTGATCGAAATGACGTCGGACATGGCGTTTCTGCTACGATTTTTGAGGACCGGAGCCATGTGGCAGCCCGGCACTCCAAGTCAAGCCGCGCGATCGTTAAGCATCATCCGCCATTGACAGCCCGCCCCATAACGTGTGGCCTGCGGCCGGGAATATCGGGGGATGCACGATGAGCGATCCGGGCGAACAGGTCACCGCGTTCGGCTTTCAGGGAAACTGGAAGGAATTTGCGCCGATCGCGCTGACCAATCTTTTGCTGACGATCGTCACGCTCGGCATCTACCGTTTCTGGGCCAAGACCCGCGAGCGCCGCTATCTCTGGAGCCGCACCCGTTTTATTGACGACACGCTTGAATGGACCGGCACCGGCATGGAGCTGTTCATCGGGTTCATCATTGCGGCGGTGCTGATCCTGACGCCGCTCTTCATCCTCAACTTCGGCATCCAGGCGCTGGTGATGCGCGGCCATTTCATGATCGTCGGCATTCTGGTTCCGGCGCTGTACCTGTTCCTGCTCTTCATCTTCGGTCTCGCGCAATTCCGGGCGCTCCGCTACCGGCTCAGCCGCACCTACTGGCACGGCATCCGGGGCGGCAGCGCCGATCCGGGCTTTGCCTATGGCTGGTCGGCCATCTGGAAACCGGCGATCGGCATGGCGGCGGCGGGTCTGATGATCCCGTGGTCGATGTGCGAACTCTGGAACGAACGCTGGCGCGCGATGAGCTTCGGCCCGCATCATTTCGAATCCGATGTGCGCCCCGGCCCGCTGATGGGGCGCTTCCTGCTTTTCTACCTGCTCCCGATCGTTGGCTGCGTCGCCGCGATCGGCGCGGTCGGAATGGCGATTTCGAGCGGGCAGGCCAGCCCCCGGGCAGCCGCAAGTGCGGGCGTGTTCGTCGTGCTCGGCGTCATTGCCGCCTATCTCGCGATCGGCGCGATCGCGCTGGCCTTCTACGCCAAATATTTCCGCGAGGCGGTCGGCCACCTCTCGCTCACCAGCATCGATTTCGAGTTCAACGCCAGCACCTGGGACTGGTGCAAGCTGATCGTCGGCAATATCCTGCTGGTGATCGTCACGCTCGGCATCGGCTATGCTTTTCTCGGCTACCGCACTTGGAAATTCCTCATCACCCATCTCGAAGCCGGCGGCGAGATCGATTTCGCGGCTCTCACCCAATCGACCACGCCCGAGCTGAAGCAGGGCGAAGGCCTGCTCGACGCCTTCGACGTCGGCGCGATCTAACGATGGATTTTTGCTTAAACCTTAATTCTCCCTCCCTTGAACGGGAGGGGGAACAAAGATGATCGAAGCCTGGCTCTACGACGGCGTCATCGCCACCCGCCACATCGTTCAGGTCCGCCGCGAGGGGGACCGGCTGGTCATCGAGGGCCATGACAACGTCCCCATCGCCGACCTGATCCGCCGGGGCGAGGGTGGCAAGGACGTCTTCGGCCTCAAGAACAACCATGGCTGGCGGCTCGGCTTCGACCACCCACTCCCCCCGGACTGGACCGCAGCCCTCCCCACCAGCCAGCGCTACGGCCGCCTGATCGACCGCATCGGCCTGATCCCCACGGTCATCGCCGGCGTCGCCGTCTCCGCGCTCGTCATCTTCGGCCTCTACCGTGCGCCCGACGTCATTGCCCCGCTTGTCCCGGAACGCTGGGAGCAGGCGTTCGGCGATGCGATGGTCGGCGATCTCGGCGGCCGCACCTGCACCACCCCCGAAGGCCAGCGGGTGCTCGACCGGCTCGGCAGCGAGCTTTCCCTCGGCAAGCGCACGATGCGCATCCGCATCGTCGACATCCCGATCCCCAACGCCGTGGCGCTCCCCGGCGGCCAGATCGCCCTGTTCAACGGCATCCTGAAACAGGCCAGATCCCCCGACGAGATCGCCGGCGTGCTCGCCCATGAGATCGGCCATGTCGAGCATCGCCACGTCATGGCCGGCTTGATCCGTCAGTTCGGGCTCGGGCTGGTGCTGGGCGGCAGCAACAAGGGCGTCCAATATGCGCAGGCCCTGCTCGACGCCCGCTACAGCCGCTCGGCCGAGAGCCAGGCCGACAGCTATGCAATCCGGGCGCTCGCCGCCAACCACATCTCGACCCGCCCGACCGCCGAATTCTTCGCCCGCATGAGCAAGGGCGAGGCGACCGGCAACAAGACGATCGACACGGCCTTCTCATGGCTTTCCAGCCATCCCGTGTCAGTCGCGCGCCGCAACAAGTTCCGCGACGCCGACGCCCGCATCGCCAACGCCCGCCCATCAATGAGCGCGGCGGACTGGACTGCGGTCAAGGCGATGTGCGGCACCCCGAAATCGCGCGGCAAGCCAAGCCGCTAGTTAGCCCGTTTTGGGAAGACGCGAAAAAGGAGATGTACTCCGGCGAAGGCCGGAGTCCAGGTAGAGTCCGATTGGACCATGCTTCACCTCTGACGCTCCATTCCTGGACTCCGGCCTTCGCCGGAGTACGTACATTGCCCTTTATCTTTAATGCGAATCGTTTGCATTATCATTATAGACGCGTTACGGGCGCGCCATCATCCACTTCGAAGAAAGTGCTCATGTCGCATTTCGCCAAGCTCCTGCTCGCAGGAACCGTCCTGACCAGCCTCGCCGCCGCCGCCCAAGCCCAGGAACAGATCGCCTCCGCTGACGACATCATCGTGCAGGCCGCGATCGCCGGCACGAAGACGGAGACCCCGCTTATCGAGCTGCCCCAGCCGATCACCATCATCACCTCGGAGCAGTATCTCTCGCAGGGCGCGATCAGCATCAGCGACACGGTGAAATATGCCGCCGGCGTCCTGACCAATCCCTATGGCCGCGACACCCGCATCGACGGTTTCAATGTCCGCGGGCTGAGCGCGCTCCAGTTCCGCGACGGCATGCGCGACATCTTCTCCTATTATGCCAGCATCACCTCGGACCCGTACAATTTCTCCCGCGTGGAGATCGTGCGCGGCCCGGCGTCAGTGCTGTTCGGCCAGGGCTCGATCGGCGGCCTCGTCAACCTCGTCACCAAGACCCCGGAATTCACGACCGGCGGCGAACTCAGCCTCGTCTATGGCAGCTATGACCGCAAGGAAGCGCTGGGCGACGTCAACGTCGCGCTGTCCGACACGCTGGCGATCCGCGCGGTCGCCCGCGTCCGCGACGCCGAGACGTTCGTGAAGCATGTCCCCGACGATCGGGTGCTGTTCGCCCCGTCGATCCGCTGGCAGCCGACGCCCGACACCGATGTCGTGCTGACCGGCCTCTATCAGGAGGACGACACCGGCTCGACCTCGCAATTCCTGCCGATCGTCGGCACCTTCCGCCCGAACCCCGATTATCCCGCCGGACGGCTCGATCGCTACACCTTCGTCGGCAAACCGGGCTGGGATCGCTATGCGGGCCGCTCGCTCCAGGGCGGCGGCTCCATCACCCACAAATTCTCCGACAACATCCGCGTCAGCCTGAAGGCGCGCTATATCGACAGCGATCTCGATTATTTCACCCACTACGCCGACAGCTACAGCAACCCCACCAACCCCTTCTCGGTCTATGGCACTGATGGCCGCACCATCGGCCTCTACGCCGACGCCAGCAACGCGAAGATGAACGTCTTCTCGACCGACAACAACGTCCAGTTCAAGTTCAACACCGGCGCCAATATCGAGCACAGCCTACTCGTCGGCGTCGATTACAGCTGGAACAAGGTCGGCAAGCGCTATGCCTTTGGTGTCGAGGTGGTCGACCTCTACGACATCGATTACGACGCGCTGCTCACCTACGATCCAAGCACCGGCCCCTTCTCCTATGAATCGCAGAAGCAGCTTGGCGTTTATGTGCAGGATCAGATCCGCTTCTTCGACCGCGTCTCGGTCGTCGTCGGCGCCCGCCGCGATCGTGTGACAGGATCTTCCGGGCAAAAGGACAACGCCACCACCTTCCGCGCCGGCATCATCGGCGAGATCGGCGCGGGCGTCTCGCCCTTCTTCAGCTATACCGAGAGCTTCCTGCCGATCGCCGGCGTCATCGACAATGGCGACGGCACCTTCGGCGCGCCCTACAAACCCCAGACCGGCACGCAATATGAGGCGGGCGTCAAATGGCAGCCCGCGCGCAACACGCTCGTCACGGTCACGGCCTTCAAGATCAAGGAAGCGAACCGCGTCCTCTATCTCGCCGGCGGCGGCACGGCCCAGTCAGGCAAACTGAACACCAAGGGCATCGAATTCGAGGCCAGCCACACCCTGCCCGAAAATTTCGAGCTGCTGCTCAACTATGGCTACAGCAAGCTCAAATCCGAGGTGAACACCGACCTGGATTACATGCCGCGCCACACGGCGTCGGTCTGGTCAACCAAGACCTTCGGCGTCGCCGATGGCGCGCAGCTGCGCCTCGGCGCGGGCGTCGTCCATAACGGTAAGAGCGTCTCGACCAGCTCGGTTTGGTCCATCGTCACGCCGTCGCGCACCACGGTCGATGCGCTGGCGGAGATCAACTGGCAGAACTGGCGCTTCGCCGTCAACGCGACCAACCTGCTGAACAAGAAGTTTTACGCCTCCTGCCTGGCGCGCGGCGATTGCTTCATGGCCGCGCCGCGCAATGTGATGGGCACCGTCAGCTACAGATTCTGATTTGGTTCCAACAGGCATGTTCCCCAGCTTGGCGGGACCTTTGCATAAGCATGTACCCCGGCGAAGGCCGGAGTTCAGGAGTGAGGCGTCTGACGTGAAATACGGGACAAATCCGCCTGCACTCCGGCCTTCGCCGGAGTGCATTTCCTTTTCTTGTGTTCCCAAAACGCTTACGCAAAGGTTACGCGCAAGCTGAGGTCAAGGCCCGTTGGTCGAACTGGACCCCAGCTTGCTCTGGGGAACCTTTCAACGGCAGCCAACCCTACCCCGTAAACGCCACCCACAGCATCATCGCAAGCCCGATAAAACTCACCGTAAACACCAGCGACCGCACCACCGGCACCCCGAACGCATAGAGCGGCAGATAGACCACCCGCCCGCCCAGCCAGATCCAGGCCCCAAGCGCACTCGTCCCATTCGCCCGCCCCGAAATCGCAAGGATCGCGATCACCGCGACCACGATCGGAAAAGTCTCGAAGAAATTCGCCTGCGCCCGCGACAGCCGGCCGACCACCGGCGAAGGCTCCGGCACCGCTTCATCGCGCGCGCCCATGTTCCACTTCGCGCCATATTGCCGCGTCCGCGCCTGCCCCGCCGCAAAGATGTGAACGAGCGCCAACAGGCACCCCCAGGCGAGCACGGTGAGTTCGGTGGTCATGTCGGCATCCTCCCCTAGTTTACGACAATTAACAGCTTTCATGTTCAAAACCTGCATAGCGCTTCGAACGCACCAAGGCACTTTAGCCGCGCGTAAGATCGTGATTCCGCTCCATAAGGAGCGAAGGCTTTGTTACAGATTTTTGCAGCGCTAATTGCTGTAATTTCCGTCCTTACAGACGCTAAAGTTTACAATACCATCTTCGACGGTCGCGGTTTTGGGATCGTACTCGGCTTTGAACGTGGTCAAGTGCCGTTTGCCAAAGATATCCCGGTAAGAGATTACCCCGGCGAAGCACATCTTGAACACGCCGCTGGCAAAGTTGGTGACTTGCTCCTCGTTCAAAGGCGACAGCATGGGATTAAAATGCGGCCATGGCTTATTGGGCGCGAGGACCAATCGCGACCCCTCTCCGGTAAGTCTCTTGAAGCGAATGTATGCCCTCTTTTGGGTGGCCGCCCTTGGAAACGGCTGGCTTACGAGCATCAGATGTTTGGCGGGCGTTTGGCCTGTATTCAACATCTCAACGAGAAACGCCGGCACTTTCCCGGCCTCGAACGGCAACATCCCAACTCTAGTGACATTGACGTAGGCGCGCAGCTGGCGTTGTGCAGTGTCACGGGCGATGCGATTTGCCTCGCGCGTTTCTTCAACGGCATGGAAGGCCGCGTTGGCCGTTCTTCTCGTTTCTTTCCAAGTCCAAAACAATCCTACGAGACCGAGTCCGCCAATGACCATGGAAGCAAGCGCCCAGTTTGCCGCATCTCTAGCGGCGTCTGCGGCCTTCCATTGGGCGCAAAGATCATCCTGACTATCATATTGGCTTGGCCCTCCCGCTGTTCACTTATGGCGAGCAGCCCGCCGGCCCGATCAGGATCGCCGCTGGTCCTTTGGCCGCCGCATCGGTCATCGGCAC
>CAYLIK010000093.1:0-12127 GCA_964383565.1 uncultured Sphingomonadaceae bacterium | reverse complement strand
AACCCTTCGGCTGACGTGCTGGCGCTGGCTTCGATCGACGTCGATGTGTCGGCGATCAAGGAAGGCCAGGCGATCAAGACGATCTTCCGCAAGCAGCCCCTCTTCATCCGCCACCTGACCGCCAAGGAAATCGCCGAGGCCAATGCGGTTCCGGCCAGCGAATTGCGCGATCCGCAGACGCTCGCCGAGCGCACCAAGGAAGGCCACACCCAGTGGCTGATCACCATGGGCGTTTGCACCCACCTCGGCTGCGTGCCGCTCGGCGCCGGCGAGGGCGAGACCCGCGGCGAATTTGGCGGCTATTTCTGTCCCTGCCACGGTTCGCACTACGATACGGCGGCGCGCATCCGCAAAGGTCCGGCGCCAACGAATCTCGAGGTGCCGGAATATGCATTCAAATCAGACACTCTCGTCACGGTCGGGTGAGGTAGGATAAATGAGCTTTCCCTGGGCCAATCATTACGAGCCGAAAAATCCGCTGATGAAGTGGGTGGATGAGCGGCTGCCGCTCCCGCGCCTCGTCTACAACGCCGTCGGCGCCGGTTATCCCGTGCCGCGCAACCTCAACTATTTCTGGAATTTCGGCGTCCTCGCCGGCCTCGCGCTGGTGATTCAGATCGTCACCGGCATCGTGCTGGCGATGCACTTCGCCGCGAACGGCGCGCTGGCGTTCAATTCGGTCGAGCATATCATGCGCGACGTTAATCAGGGCTGGCTGCTGCGCTACGCCCACGCGAACGGCGCGAGCATGTTCTTCATTGTGGTCTATCTCCACATCTTCCGCGGGCTTTACTACGGGTCTTACAAGGCCCCGCGCGAGATGGTCTGGCTGCTCGGCCTAGTGATCTTCCTCCTCATGATGGCGACCGCGTTCATGGGCTATGTGCTGCCGTGGGGGCAGATGAGCTTCTGGGGCGCGAAGGTCATCACTGGCCTGTTTGGCGCCATCCCGCTCGTCGGTCCGGTCATTCAGGAGTGGCTGCTCGGCGGTTTCGCGCCGGACAACGCTGCGCTGAACCGCTTCTTCTCGCTGCATTATCTGCTGCCGTTCGTGATCGCGGGTGTCATCATCCTGCATATCTGGGCGCTGCATATCCCCGGCTCGTCCAACCCGACAGGCGTGGAAGTGAAGGGGCCGCAGGATACTGTTCCGTTCCATCCTTACTATACGGCGAAGGATGGCTTCGGGGCCGGCGTGTTCCTGATCGTCTTTGCGATCCTGCTGTTCTTTGCGCCGAACTATCTGGGCCATGCCGACAACTATATCCCGGCCAACCCGCTCTCGACGCCAGCGCATATCGTGCCCGAATGGTATTTCTGGCCCTTCTACGCGATCCTGCGCGCCTTCACCGTCGACATCTTCGGCATCCCGGCAAAGCTGCTCGGCGTGATCGCGATGTTCGGCTCGATCATCCTGCTCTTCTTCCTGCCATGGCTGGATAACTCGCCGGTGCGTTCGGGCAATTTCCGCCCTAAATTCAAGTGGTTCTTCTGGATGGGCTTGATCCCTTGCGTCGTGGTCCTCGGCTATTGCGGCGGCGCGCCGGCGGCTGAGCCCTATGTGATGATCAGCCAGATCGCCTCGGCTTATTATTTCGCGCACTTCCTGATCATCCTGCCGCTTCTGGCGAAGCTGGAACGAACGCTGCCGCTGCCCAACTCGATCACCGAGGCCGTTCTCGGCGGACAGAGCGGCTCCACGCTTTCAACCAGCACCCAATCCGCCCCCTCGGCGCCTGCGCACTAAGGAAAGAACAGACTATGGTCCGTCCTCTCGGCATCCTCGCAGGCCTGGGTTTTGTCGCGATCCTGCTTTTCTCGGCCCTTGTCGGGGCGATCTCGTTCATCAGCGAGCCGCCCGCGCCGACTGCAGAGCATGAATTCCACAAGCATCCCGAGCCCCTTCAACTCGCCAGCAACGGCCCCTTGGGCCGCTTTGACCGGCAGCAGCTCCAGCGCGGCTTCCAGGTTTACAAGGAAGTGTGCGCGGCCTGCCACTCGCTGCATCAGGTCGCCTTCCGCGATCTCACCGGTATCGGTTTCACTGATCCCGAAGTGAAGGCCATCGCCAGCCAGTGGGCGATCGAGGTTCCTTCAGTGAACCCGGAGACTGGCGAGCCCGCCACCCGCAAGGCGCTTCCGGCTGACAAGTTCCCGGATCCTTATGCGAACGAGGTCGCCGCCCGCGCCGCGAACAACAATGCGCTGCCGCCGGATCTTTCGCTGATGACCAAGGCGCGTCATAATGGTGCGGCCTATGTCCACTCGCTGCTGACTGGCTATCAGGACAAGCAGCCGGCCGAACTCCTCAAGAAGTTCCCGGATTCCAAAACCGGCCCCGGCCTGTACTATAATCCATACTTCGCGAACCTGAACATCGCGATGCCGCCGCCGATTGTCGCCGAGGGTCAGGTGACCTATGCCGATGGCACCAAGGCGACCGTCGATCAGATGTCGCAGGACGTGTCCGCCTTCCTGGTGTGGACGGCCGAGCCGAAGCTCGAAAACCGCCACCGGACGGGCGTGGCCGTGGTCATCTTCCTGCTCATCGCGACTGCGCTGGGCTTCCTCGCCTACCGAAATATCTGGAGCGGCGTGAAGCACTGAGCAAAAGGTTTTGATCTAGAATAGCCGACCCTGTTCTCCGGCGAAGGCCGGAGTCCAGCCCGGAAGGCGTCACGATGGAGCGCTGAGCCGAAGGCTATCCAACTGGATCCTGGCCTTCGCCGGGGGTCCGGTGTTTCAAACTGCCGGCACCCCTGAAGACACAATGATATTGGCGGTCATCGTCATCACCGCTTCGCTATTCTGGTTATAGCTGGTCGTCTTCACCTTGACGAAGGCGATATCGGTCCGGGATTTCGGCGCGCTCGCCGCCAGAACCTCATTCTCAGCGGACAGCACGTCACCCGGATAGACGGGCTTCAGCCAGCGAAGCTCATCGAGGCCCGCGCCGCCGAGCGAATATCCGCCCTTCTGCTTGCCGTGATCGACAACCATGCGCATCGTCGCCGCTGCGGTGTGCCATCCGCTCGCCGACAGTCGCCCGAAAATGGGATTCGCTGCGGCCGCCGCATCGTCGAGGTGAAAGGGCTGGGGATCGAAACGTCCCGCAAATTCCAGCACTTCCTCGCGTGTAATCTCGTACCGGCCAAAGCGTTCGATCTTGCCTACCGGATAGTCATTGACCGTCAGCATGCGCTGTTTTCCTACACATTGAACCGGAACAGCAACACGTCGCCGTCCTGCACCACATATTCCTTGCCCTCGGCGCGCAGCCGGCCCGCATCGCGCGCGCCAGACTCGCCCTTGTAGGCAACATAATCGTCATAGGCGATCGTCTCGGCGCGGATGAAACCGCGCTCGAAATCGCTGTGGATCGCGCCGGCCGCCTGCGGCGCCTTGCTGCCGACCTCGATCGTCCAGGCGCGCGCCTCCTTCGGCCCGCAGGTGAAGAAGGTGCGCAGATGCAGCAGCTCATATCCCGCCCGGATCACCCGCGCGAGGCCGGTTTCGCTCAGCCCCAGATCGGCGAGGAACTCCGCACGATCCTCGGGTGCCATCGTCGCAATCTCGGCCTCGATGGCTGCCGAAACGACCACGGCCTTCGCGCCTTCGGCCTCAGCTTTCGCAAAGACCCGCGCGGAAAATTCATTCCCGTCCGCCGCCGAGCTTTCCTCGACATTGCAGACATACAGCACCGGCTTGGCCGTAAGCAGTTGCGCCTGCGAAAATATCCGCGCCTCGTCCTCGTCCTTGGGCTTGGTCAGCCGAGCCGGCTTGCCCTCGCGCAACAGGTCGAGCGCCTGCCCGAGCACGGACGCAGCCGTCTTAGCCTCCTTGTCGCCCTGCTGCCCCTTTTTGGCGAAGGCGGGCACCCGCTTCTCCAGGCTTTCCAGATCCGACAGCATCAGCTCGGTCTCGACCGTCTCCGCGTCGGCGATCGGATCGACCTTGTTGTCGACATGCTGGATGTCGTCATTCTCGAAGCAGCGCAGCACATGGATGATCGCATCCACTTCGCGGATATTGCCGAGGAACTGATTGCCCAGCCCTTCGCCCTTGGATGCCCCGCGCACCAGCCCGGCGATGTCGACGAACCCTAGCTGCGTTTCGATGATCTTGGCCGATCCGCCGATCTTCGCGATCGTGTCGAGCCGGGGATCGGGCACGGCGACCTGCCCGACATTGGGCTCGATCGTGCAGAAGGGATAATTGGCCGCCTGCGCCGCCGCCGTTTGCGTCAGCGCGTTGAACAGCGTGGATTTGCCCACATTGGGAAGGCCCACGATACCGCAACGAAAACCCATATCCTGTCTTTCGGTCTTGCCGCCGGAGCAGCCTGGAAATCAAAGCGCCGCGATAGAGGCTGTGCGGTGCGATTTCCAGTGCTGGCAACGGCTCTGCTATATCTCGTCATGCTGAACTTGTTTCAGCATCCACCAGGCCACTTGCCGCAGCGCTTGTTGGATAGTGGATGCTGAAACAAGTTCAGCCTGACGGATGGCCTACTGCCGGACGAACCCCATCATTCGCAGCGCGAAATAGGTAATCACTGACGATGCCAGCATCAATCCGCCGGCCGCGAACGTCCCCATCGGTCCTTGCGCGAAGGGCAGGCCGCCGGTGTTCATCCCGAAGAATCCCGTCACCAGCGTCGCCGGCATCAACAGCGCAGTCATGATCGACAGGAAATAGAGGTTGCGGTTTGCCCGCTGCGCCGCCTGCAGATCAAGCTCGTCGCGGAGCAGCCGAAGCTGGGACTGCGCGCCGCCAATGTCGTGGTCGATGGTCTGGAGCCGCTGGCCGGTCCGTCTGAATAGCGGCGGGAGTTCGGACGGCACACCCCGTTCGCTCTCCATCCGCATCAGTGTCGCCCGCATGCCCACGGCGGTGCGGTGAAGCTGCGTGCAAAGCCTCCGCAACGTAATCAGTTCACGCGTATCGGGCGACGCGCCGTCACTGAGCAATTCGTCCTCCGCCGCCAGCAGACCATGCGTGACCCGCAGCACGCGCTCCTCCAGCGTGTCGGCCAGCGCGTCGAGCAAGAGCATCAGTGCTGATGCTGTATCCTCCAGCATAAGCCCATGGGCGATCCGCTCGCGAACCACGTCGGCGGTATGGAGCGGGTGAAACCGTCCCGTCAGTATGATCCCCGGCCCGGCGACGATATGCAGCGCACCGATGCGGCCAGTGTCGTCCCAGTCGAAATCACGCTCGAAATCATGGAGCACGAGCGCGACATAACCATCTTCGGCCAACCCGCGTTGTTCCATCTGCTGCGTTGTGAGCAGTTTCAGCACGCCGGCCGGCAGCGCGATCGATCGTTCGAGCCAACTCAGGCTCCGCTGGTCGGCCAGATTGAAATGCAGCCAGCGAAAAGCGCAATCGCCCGGCGGATCTCCGCCCTCGATCATCTCCGTGCGACCATCGATCGATCGGCACGCCCAGATCAGGCCGGGCTGCAGCACCGTCCTGCCAAGGTCCGCCAGTGGATCAGCTTTTGACCGGGAAGGGCTCATCCCCAGTTCAGATGCCCTGAATTGTCGTGTGAAGGGCTGGGATGGTGGACCGGCATTCTGCCATGTTATGACGTTATTGTTACATAAATTGGACGGAGAAGAAGACGACCATGTCCGCCATCGTGCTTCCGCGCATCATCCGGTCGGGCGGCGGATCGCTTGCCGAGCTGCCTGATGCGCTTGCCCAACTGGGTCTGCGCAAGCCCTTCATCGTCACTGACGCATTCCTGGCGGGCAACGGGCTGGTCGATCGCCTCCTCTCCATCCTTGCTGGCGCATCGCTGGAATATGGTCTGTTCACCGGCACGCTCGCCGATCCCACCACCGCCGTCATCGACGCCGCGCTGGAAGCGATGGGGGATGGCGATTTCGATTGCGTGCTGGGCTTCGGCGGCGGCAGCCCTATCGACACCGCCAAGGCCGTCGCCCTCCGCGCCCGCCGCCCGATCCCTTATGAGTCGATGAAGGCGCCCGCCCAGATCGACGAGCCGGGTCTGCCGATCGTCGCCGTGCCGACGACCGCCGGCACCGGATCGGAGGCCACCCGCTTCACGATCATCACCAATGAGGCGACGCAGGAAAAGATGCTGTGTGTCGGCCTCGCTTTCCTACCGAGCATCGCCATCGTCGACTTCGAACTGACGCTCGCCAAGCCCCGCCGCCTCACCGCCGACACCGGCATTGATTCGCTCACCCATGCGATCGAGGCCTATGTCTCGCGCAAGGCCAATCCCTTCTCGGACGCGATGGCGCTCTCGGCGATGAAGCTGATCGCCGCCAACCTCCGCACGGCTTGCGCCGATCCCGGCAATCGCGCCGCGCGCGCCGCGATGATGGAAGGGGCGCTCCACGCCGGTATCGCCTTCTCCAACGCCTCGGTTGCGCTGGTGCATGGCATGAGCCGACCGATCGGAGCGCTGTTCCACGTCCCGCACGGCCTTTCGAACGCGATGCTGTTGCCTGCGGTCACGGCCTTCTCGACGCCCTCGGCGGTCAACCGTTACGCCGATTGCGCCCGTGCGATGGCGCTTGCCGATCCGGGGGAGGGGGATCAGGCCGCCGTCGCCGCACTATTGAATGAACTGGAGCGTCTCAACGCCGATCTGGAGGTGCCGACGCCTGAGGCCTATGGCATCGATCGCAGCCAGTGGTTCGACAGCATCCCGCTGATGGCCCGGCAGGCGATTGCGTCCGGCTCCCCCGGCAATAACCCACGCATCGCTGAAGTCGAAGAGATCGAGCAGCTCTATCATCGCCTCTGGATCTGATCCTCAAAGGAACGATCGCGTCATCCCGAGGTTCATGATGCGAACCAATCGAAAGGCGGAACAGCGCGGTGACGCAATGGATTACTGACCTCATCGCGAGCATGGGTTATTTCGGCGTCGCCTTACTGATGTTTCTCGAAAATCTGTTCCCGCCGATCCCGTCCGAAGTGATAATGCCAATGGCCGGCTTTACCGCAGCCGATGGGGATCTCAGCATAAGCGGCGTGCTTGTCGCCGGGACGCTGGGAACGCTGGCCGGTGCGCTTTTCTGGTACTTCATTGCCCGATCGGTGAGCGAGGAAAGATTGCGGGGCTGGCTTGAATGCCATGGCCGGTGGCTGACGCTGGCGCCGGACGACATCGATTCCGCGCAGAAGCGCTTCCATCGCAACCAGCGGTGGGCGATCCCGATCGGCCACCTCGTTCCGGGCATCCGGACGCTGATCTCGATCCCGGCAGGGTTGTTCGCGGTCGGCCTTGTCCGGTTCGTGTTGCTGACGTCGGCAGGGGGAGGTGCATGGACATCGGCCCTGGGGCTTGCCGGCTTCGTTCTGGGCCGCCGCTTCCGGGAGGTCGAAGCCTATGTCGGCCCGGTCAGCGTCGCGATCATGGCCGCGTTGACACTCTATTACATTTACAGGGTGGCCACCTATCGCGCCGCCGGAGCGTCCGATTGAGCTGAGGAACGCGAGATCAGTCCTGCAGCCTGAGCGCGACCTCACTCATGAACCGGGCATCGTCCCCCTTGGCGAGCCAGTCCGCCTCAGCTGCCACCGCGCCCAGCATATCCACCAGCGGGTCCATTTCCATCTTGGCATAGTTGCCAAGCACATGGCCGGTCACCCGGTCCTTGTGACCCGGATGCCCGATCCCGATCCGCACCCGCCGGAATTCGTTGCCGATATGCGCCTCGGTCGATCGCAGGCCGTTATGCCCCGCCGTCCCGCCGCCGATCTTCACTTTCACTTTGAACGGCGCGAGGTCGAGCTCGTCGTGAAAGACGGTCACGTCCCCCACCTCCAGCTTGTAGAAGCGCATCGCCTCGCCGATCGCGCGGCCGCTCTCATTCATGAAGGTCGCGGGTTTGAGCAGCAGGATCTTTTCAGGCCCGACGCGGCCTTCCTGTGTCCAGCCCTGGAACGCCTTCTTCACAGGGCTGAAACCATGCACCTCGGCGATCGTGTCGACCGCCATGAAGCCGACATTGTGCCGATGCATCGCATATTGCGCGCCGGGATTGCCGAGGCCGACCCAGAGTTGCATTCACGGCTCCCAAAACGAAGATCGCCCCCGCAGCCGGGGCTGCGGAGGCGACCTATCGAACTCATGCGTTCGAGGAAAGGCTTACGCGCTTTCGCCCTCGGCGGCAGTTTCGGTCTCGGCGTCGCCTTCGCTCGACTTGAGCGCTGACGGCGCCACGATCGTCGCGATGGTAAAGTCGCGATCGTCGATTGCGGAGGCGGCGCCCTTGGGCAGCGTCACCGCAGAAATGTGGATCGAGTCGCCGACTTCGAAGCCCTTGAGCGAGATTTCGATCTGGTCGGGGATCTCGGCTGCGTCACACACCAGCTCCAGCTCGTGGCGAACGATGTTGAGCACGCCGCCGCGCTTGATGCCGGGCGAAAGCTCTTCGTCGCTGAAGTGGACGGGCACGTTGACGTGCACCTGAGTGTGCTCGCTGATGCGCAGGAAGTCGACATGCAGCGGCCGGTCGTTGACCGGATGGAACTGTACATCCTTCGGCAGCGTGCGGATCGTCTGGCCCTTGCCGGTGTCGATCATCACGACGCTGTTCATGAAGTGCCCGTTCGACATCATCTTGACGAGCGCCTTGGCCTCGACATGGATGGGGAGGGCTTCTTGTTTCTGACCGTAAATGACGGCGGGTACGCGGCCTTCGCGACGGATGGCACGGGAGGCTCCCTTGCCTGCCCGTTCACGCGTCTCGGCCGACAGTGTGAGCATGTCGCTCATATCATGTCTCCATTTCGCTTGGTTGCAACTGCCCGAACCGCCTCCAGGGATGACCGGATCGGGAAGGCGCGCGCATAGTGGGGTTCGCGCGGGAAAGCAAGCTCAGGGCCTATTGCACCCGCTTGATCTTGTACCCTTTGGCCTCCAGCAGCTCGCGCACATTATGCTTGCCGCCGAAATGCCCCGCGCCGACCGCGAGGAACACGATCCCCGGCTGCCCCATCCGCCATGCGATCCAGTCAGCGAAATGCTCGTTGCGCCGGTCGAGCAGCACCGCGCGCAGCTCCGGCAGGTCGTCGACCCCGTCGTTCATCTCCTTGGCGAGCGCGATCTCGTCGCCCTTGCGCCATGCATCGATCAGCGCGAGCGCATGGCCGCTCCCGTCGTTCAGCTCCTCAAGCGTGGCGTCGAGCATCCGGAGCTGCACCGGCCGCGCAAAGCTGTCGAGCAGCGCGACCTGATCTTCCAGCTTTTCAAGCGATATGATTGGCTTGCCGGTCTTCTTCGCTTCCGCGAACAGCCGCATCTCGACCCCGCTTTCGGACGCATAGCCCAGCTTGCGATAAGCGATCGAGGTCAGGCTGGTCGCCGCGAACCACGGCTTGAACTGGTCGAACGTCACGGGGTTGAGCCCATATTCCTTGAGCCGCGCATCATAGGCCGCGAGCTGCTTCGGCGTGAGTTCGGCGCGCAGTGGCTTGCCGTTCCGGTCGAACGCGCGTTCGAGCAGGACGCGGCTGGTCGCGCCGTCGGTGGTGAGCTGGGTCTCCACCACAAGCGACCGCGATTGCTCGAACGCTTTCGCCACCGGACCCTCGAACCAGCGTATGTCGGGCGACAGCACATGGACGCTGCCGAACAGCCAGATCGTCGTATCCGAATCCGACATCTTCCACAGCGCCGGCCTGGCGATCTCCGCCTCCGGCGCCTTGGCCGGGGCGAGGGCGGGGGTAACAAGGAGAAGCAGGGCAAGGATCAGGCGCATGGCTGCGCTGATATCGCGTGCCCGCGCGCTTGACCATCCATCGCCCATTCGCCAAACGCGCGGCAACGAAAGGGACCCGCCTTGGCCGACAAAAAGCCGCTGAGCTTCCAGAGGCTCATCCTGACGCTCCATGATTATTGGAGCGATCAGGGCTGCGTGATCCTCCAGCCCTATGACATGCGGATGGGCGCGGGCACCTTCCACCCCGCGACGACGCTCCGCGCGCTCGGCCCTGATCCGTGGAAGGCGGCCTATGTCCAGCCCTCCCGCCGTCCGACTGATGGCCGCTATGGCGAGAACCCCAACCGCCTAGGCCATTATTACCAGTATCAGGTGATCCTGAAGCCTTCCCCTGCGAACCTGCAGGAGCTTTATCTCGGCTCGCTCGACCGCATCGGCATCGATTTCACCAAACACGACATCCGTTTCGTCGAGGATGATTGGGAAAGCCCGACGCTCGGCGCCTGGGGCCTCGGCTGGGAGGTCTGGTGCGACGGCATGGAGGTGACGCAATTCACCTATTTCCAGCAGGTTGGCGGCTTCGATTGCAAGCCGGTGGCAGGCGAGCTGACTTACGGCCTCGAACGCCTGTCCATGTATATCCAGGGCGTCGACAACGTCTATGATCTCGCCTTCAACGATGAGGGCGTCACCTACGGCGACATCTTCCTCGAAAACGAGAAGCAGTTCAGCGCCTATCATTTCGAGCACGCCAACACCGACACGCTCTTCAAGCAATTCACCCAAGCCGCCGACGAAGCCAAAGCGCTGATCGAGGCGAAACTCCCGCTCCCCGCTTATGACCAGGCGATCGAGGCGAGCCACATCTTCAACACGCTGCAGGCGCGCGGCGTGATCTCGGTCGCCGAGCGCCAGGCCTATATCGGCCGCGTCCGCGAACTGGCGAAGGGAGCCTGCGCGGCCTGGATGGAAAAGAACGGATGGGAAGCGTGAGCAGAAGACCCTCATCCTCCCACCGCTCACGCGGCGGGCCCCTCCTTCTCCCGCAAGCGCGAGAAGGCAACAGGAGCGCCCCGCAAGCGGGAGATTCCCTACTTAGCCCTCTCCCGCATGCGGGAGAGGGTTGGGTGAGGGTCTTCTTCTCTTCCTACTTCGGCCTCCACGCATGACCGACTTCCTCCTCGAACTCCGCTCGGAGGAAATCCCCGCCCGGATGCAGGCCAAGGCCCGCGCCGATCTCGAACGCCTGTTCGCCGAGGAGATCGCGAAGTCCGGCCTCAAGGCGGAAGCGATCGAAACCCACGCCACCCCGCGCCGCCTCGTCCTGATCGCACGCGGCCTGCCCACCGAGACCGCCGCCGTCTCGGAAGAACTGAAAGGCCCGCGCGCCTCCGCGCCCCCACAGGCGCTTGAAGGCTTCCTCCGCAAGACTGGCCTGACCGCCGATCAGCTCGTCGACCGCGACGGCGTCCTCTACGCGGTGATTGACAAACCCGGCCGCGCCACAGCCGAGGTCTTGGCCGAAGCGATCCCCACGATCGTCCGCGCCTTTCCCTGGGCCAAATCAATGCGCTGGGGTTCGGCGTCGTTGTCGCCTTCCTCACTCCGCTGGGTCCGCCCGTTGCAAGGCATCGTCGCGTTGCTCGGCGACGACGTGGTCGATTTCGAGATCGACGGCCTCCGCTCGGGCGCCGCGACCGTTGGCCACCGCTTCCACCACCCCGGTCTCATCACCATCGGCAGCGCCCACGACTATGTCGAGAAGCTGCGCGCCTGCCACGTCATCGTGAGCCATGAAGAACGCCAGCAGATCATCCGCGACGGCGCGGCCAAGGCTGCGTCGGCGGCGGGCCTCAGCGTCATCCCCGACGAAGGTCTTGTGCAGGAAAATGCCGGCCTCACTGAATATCCGGTGCCGCTGCTCGGCCATTTCGACCCGGCGTTCCTTGAAGTCCCGCGCGAGGTGATCCAGCTCACCATGCGCACCAACCAGAAATATTTCGCGGCTGTAGACAGTGCGGGCAAGCTCGCCCCCAACTTCATCTGCACCGCCAATATCGAACCGACCGACGGCGGCACGGCGATCGCCGCCGGCAACGCCAAGGTGCTGGCCGCGCGGCTCTCGGACGCCAAATTCTTCTGGGAACAGGATTTGAAGGTTCCGCTTGAGGAACAGGGGAAGAAGCTCGCCGGAATCGTCTTCCACGAAAAACTCGGCACCGTCGCCGACAAGGTCGACCGCTTCGCTAAGCTGGCATGGTGGCTGGTCTAATAAGGCATCGCCACAAAAAAGCCCCTCCCTTTCAAGGGAGGGGTTGGGGTGGGTGAGTCCGCGCAAGCTCTTGCGTCTGATGGCGACACCCACCCCCCATCCCCCTCCCTTGAAAGGGAGGGGGAGCTAGCGGACCTCGCCGAAC
>CAYLIK010000092.1:0-12203 GCA_964383565.1 uncultured Sphingomonadaceae bacterium | reverse complement strand
GCATGCGACTGAAAATCGCAGTGTCGGCGGTTCGATCCCGTCCCTGGGCACCATTCAATTTCAAAGCGTAGAGACCGTTTTTCAACGCTGACGCGGCGCGTCTAGGCGTCTCCCAATTTTCCTTGCATTTCTGCGACTTTCACCGGCATGCTTTGCGGCATTCGGCTCTCCCGTGCGGCCAAAAGCAGTCCTGGATCGGATCAAAATCTCCGATCTCAATGATCAAAACATTGGCGCTAATTCTGAATTTTGCCTAAGCAGCGGCATTTGGCAGAGCAGTTATGAAATCCCCCTTAGGGCTTGGCGGTTCGGTACGCGTTCGAGGGAAGTACGAAACCTGCGCGAAGATCGATCTATCGCTGCTGATCCAGCACGGCGTCCTTGATGAAAGCCATATCAAGTTGTTCGGCTTTCAGAGCGGAGACGTGCCGATGGTGTTTCTGTATGTCCCCAGCAGATTGTACCCTAAGCGAGAGCCGGAGCTGCTCGTGGAATTCGAAGAGAACGAATATGTCATCTCTCAGAAGATCGCGATGGGCTTCGCAAATACCAAAAAGGGACGCTCGCCCTATTTGATCTGCCCGGCGAACGGTACGCGCTGCAACGAACTCTATCTCCACGAATATCGCTTCATATCTCGGCGAGCTCATCCCGGCCTTAGTGACAAGGCGTCTCCGGTGCATCGGCGTGAGGTCAAAATGATGCGGGCGCGGGACCGGGTAGTTGGAACAGTCGGACAACCCCCGGTTCAAGGAGCAGAGCGCTCCAAGCTTATTGCACAGCTTCAGACCGTTCCGCTTCTCCAGCTGCGTTGGCCTCAACTCGGACCGCACTTCGAAGCCGAAGATCGGCGACGCCAGCGGCTGAGAGCGCAAGGATCGGGACGCTCTGTCAAGGAGGGCATCAACAACACTGACTTTGCATTGCGCCGCGGGCGAAGGTCGACCGGCGATATCGACCTTGCCGCGCACGCCATGCTCTCGCCGGAAGAATGGCTCACAAAGATGGCGCCTACCGATGTCGGATTTAGAGCCCTGCCGCTTGCCTACATCGATGATTATCCCGTTCTAGATGTACGAGAGCTGGTCAGGCACTGGCGTTTTGATGATACCAGCTTGTGGGCGACGATCATCGTCTGGCCGGAGGTTGGCGGATATCTGATTGCTGACTTGCGTGATCGCGAGCGTCCATTTCTGCGGCTTTGCGAAGTGAAACGACGGAATGGCGAGGCCGCGCCCGATCAAATCATTCGAATGGCGCGTTCGCCAAATAATGGCCGGAGCTTCCTGCAATGTCCTGTGACCCAGCGCAGCTGCGAGCTGCTGTTTCGCAGGGAGGACATATTTGTTTCGGCCGAAGCAGGTCGGCTGATCCACCGTTCACAGCGAGCGCGTTAGATCGAACGTCGCTTGCCAGGCCATTGGTGACGAGGTGCGCCCTTCCAGCGCGCAAGTAGGTTTTTCAGCTCGCGATCGCTTAAGCGACGAGGCTCATTGATATCTTGAGCACGCTCTAGTTCCTTCCACATCTTCAAGAGCGACGGCGCGTGATCGAAAACAAGCCCATCGATCAGGATGTCGCCTTCTACCTCGGTGACGATCCGTCGAACGACACCGGGTTGCCAAACGTAGCGATCAATTCCTTCCTCCTTCATCTTGCGCCGCAAGGTCGCTGGAGAAATTCCCAGCAGTGCTGCCGCGCCTGCCCTGCGTCCACCAGTGGCATCAAGCGCCAAGATGATCTGAACGTAATCTAAATCAATACGTCGCATCGCTGGTCCGACTTGGCTTCGCCTACGTTTCGGGCTTTTATAACAGGGCTCGGCTGAAATGCATTGAGTGGGCAACATTCGGACCCGCTCCGGTCTGTCCGCAACCAGATGGTCCGAGTGCGGAAGCGGGCGTATTCCAGTGGCCTCAGCGCGTCATCTCCCGCCGACAGGCAGACATTCCAGGGCGCTTTTAGGCCGCTTAATATTTGCCGTTCATTCAGCTGCAGAGTGGCGACCGATACCGCTCTGGTTCTTGCCATTGAAGTGAGCAACTCCCTGTGCTCCTGTTCATGCAGAGCAGAGGCTAGTCGATTGGATGGAGAAGGACTGCGACTAAAGACCCTCAACTCGAACTATCGGAAGTGGAATCTTGGGTCCTCCTGTGCTGCTGGATTGCGTCGCTGAATGCAGCGGCCATTATCCCCGCGGGCATGGCTATTATCCCTATGCCGGCAATCGCCGCGAGCGCCGAGATGAACTTCCCGACCGGCGTGATTGGAAAGACGTCGCCATAGCCGACCGTTGTCAGCGTTACGATGGACCACCAGAGCGATCGAGGAATGCTGCCGAACTTGTCCGGCTGCGCCTCGCCTTCTGCCCAATAGAGCAACGTGGCCGAAACGAGCATGGCGATCAGTGCGAATATCAGGGTCAGGCCCAGCTCGAAACGCCGGGCGTGGACCGCCTCGCTGACATGTTGCCAGGCGCGCGACATGCGCCCAAGTTTCGCCAGCCGCAAAATTCTGAGAACGCGAAAGAAGCGCAACACAACGGAACCACTGGCGCCCAGTTCCAGCAGCATCGGGACAATTGCGATCAGATCGATCAAAGCCCAGGGGGTCATGGCATAGCGCAATCGCGGCAAGGCCATGCGCGAGAAGCGCGGACTTTCGATAGCCACCCACAGGCGGGCAACATATTCAATCATGAAGGTCAAACCGAACGCAAGCTCGGTGAGGCTGAACAACCGACCACATCGGGCCAGCAGATCCGGCTCGGTTTCGATAATCGCGACCAAGGTCGACAGGCAGATGGCAATTACCAGAAACCAGTTCAGTGCGGAGAGGCCATCTACGGGCCGCGCTGCGGGATCGAGCTGTTCAAAAAGCCTTCGGCGAACGCTGACTGGTCTATCTGGCTTGTGCCCTGGCACCGCTATGGCCGCCAATCCGTCATCTGAAGGACATTACCGCCCAATTTCTGGAAGGCCCGCTGCCGGCACGAGAAGACGATGATCTGCTGATCGCGTGACTGGCGATGGAGCGCGTCGAACATCTTCTCGATGCGATCATCGTCCGAATAGACAAGGGCGTCATCGAGGATGACGGGCGCGGGGCGTCCGTCACGGGCGAGGAGACGGGCGAAGGCCAGTCGGGTAAGGATGGACAATTGCTCTCTCATGCCGCCGCTGAGGCGCTCGATTTCTTCCTCCAGACCGTTGCGCATGATCGTCTGGGGCAGGAGCGTCTTGTCGTCGAACGTGATCGATACATCGTCGAACAGCAGGCCAAGCAGCGGTCTCAGTTCCGTCATGACGGGCTTGAGGTAAAGCTCGCGGGCTTGGGCACGAGCAATCTCCAGCGCACCCGACAGCCGCTGCAGGACCGCCACTTCCTTTTCAAAGGCCGTGGCGCGACTTTCGGCGCTGGTCAGGGCCTCGCGCGTTTCCCGCCATTTTTCCTCGACAGCCTCGTCCGACCGGGTGCAGATTTGCGCGTTCAGGCCGGCGAGCGTCTCGCGTAGCTGAGCGATTTCGATTTCGACCGCTCGTTCGATTGACCGCGCGCGGGCGAGCGCGGCGGCAGCCGACTCCAGATCGACAGCCGCGGTTTCGAGTTCGACCACGTCGCTCTCGGCCTTCGCTAAAGCATCGCGCAGCGGCGTAAGTCTCTCGGCCAGTTCCCGCGCGCGCTCATCCGTTTCGTCATCCGGGCCGAGAATCGCGCGGATCTGGAGCATTTCGGCCTGGATCTTCGCCAGGTCGGTCTCCGCTCGCACGAAGGCATCCTCTGCGCTCGCGCGAAGAGAGTCGGTTGCCCGCAGATCCTGGGCTGCCTGCTTGCGTCGCTGTATGGCGTCGTTGAGCGTCGAGCGGGTCTGGATCGGATCGGCCTTCAGCTCGAGCAGTTCCGCATCCACGGATGCGTGTGCCGCAACCTCTTCCCTGAGCTTGGCCAGCCCGTCCGGCGCGAGGAGGGCCATCTGCGCGCGGCCTTCGCGCGCCTGGGATCCGAATTGCTGTGCGCGCTCCTGCTGGGCCCGCGCTGCCGCGAGATCGGCGACGCCCATCGAGGCAAGAAGGGTCGAACGCCTCTGTTCGACTTGCGCCAGACGATTGTCGCTATCCTCCGACTGGTTCGATCGGAGCGTGATCGCGCCAATGCCAGGCGCCGTCAAACGGGCGTGTCCGTCATAGCCGCGCTCTTCGCCGTCAGCGAGTGGATCGTCTCCGAGGGAAATACGTGTTGTGACTCCCGTCTCATACGCGACAGTGACTGTCGGCCGACGAGCATCGCGCAAGGCACGCAGCCGGGATATTTCAATGTCCAGATCGGCAAGTTCGTCGATGGCGCCAGCCGGTATGCACGCCTGCGCGAATTGAGCCTCGTTTTCTTCGATGCCCTGCCGGACCGTTTCCGCACGCTGCAAGCGATCCTTGAGCTCCGCAAGGCGCTCATAAGACTCCCGCACCCTGATCGCCGCATCGAGGCGATCAAGCAAATCGCGCGCGGTGGTTTCCTCGGCCTCCGCGACGTCTGCGTGCTGACGGGCCTTGTCGATGGCTTCCGTCACATCGCGTCGCCGATCCATAGCTTCCTCGCGCCGGCCATCCGCTGCTTGCGACAAGTCCCGCAGCGCTAGTGCCTGATTTAAGGCATCCTCAAATCGTTGCCGTTCGCGATCCAGATTGCCGTAAAGCTCGCGCGCGAGATTGCGCTCCGCCTGCGCGGCCTTGAGGCGCGTATCCTGCGCCTGGGCAGCATCATGCGTGATTTGCGCGGCCTCGATCGCCTGACGCCGGGCCGCCTTGTCATCCGCGGCCTCGAGCTCCGCCATTCTCCGTAACGCGACGGCACGCCGATCGAGCGCCTGGCGCAACGAGGTGACATCGGCAGACAGCCGCTTTTCTTCTGCTGCGAGCCTGTCGCGCTCCTCGGTCGCGGTCGCATAGCGTCCGCCGGACTTGGGGCGACCCGTCTGCGTGACCAGAGATAACAAGGCTTCCAAAGTGGCGGTCATGACATCTGCCATCCGCCGCCCGCCGGTCACGGCTTCCACCTCACCCTGGACGGATTCGAGCAGACTGGCGCGGACATGTTTCTCGCTTTCCTCGTCCGTTCGGCTGCGCTTTTCGAAGCCCGTGATTCCTTGCCGCACCCAGAGCAGTCCCGCCGGGCCGCCCGCGCCGCCTTTGACAAGCCCGGCGATGAAATTCTCCGCTTCATCGGCTTGGGCGACGAGCCGTCCAGTGCCCATATCGATGATTCGTGCGGAGCGTCCGCCGTAAAATTGCTTGGTAATCCGGAAGCTGCCCTCGGCCGTCGTGACATCGACCTCGATCACGGGACTGCCGCCGCTGTAGGGACGCAGGGCGCGGATGTCGCTCGACGTGCTCGAATGCGGCGTGAAGAACAGTGCATAGAGCGCGTCGAAGCTGGTCGATTTGCCGAATTCATTGGCGGCGCAAAGCACGTTCACGCCATCGCCGATGTCCTCAATGGCGACGCCACGGGCGCCGAAGCGCTTCACATCGAACAGGCGCAGGGCGGATATCCTCATCGCGCTACCGTTTGCGCATAGGAATAGAGGCGAGCGAGCGCCGCGCTCGCAATGTCGCGATCGGCCGCCGAGCGGCTTTCGTCACGGGCTTCGCGGAGCAAAGCGTCCGCCGCTTCGCGCAGGGCTCCACCTCGATCGATCGCGTCGAGGTCATCAACTTCGCATTCGGTCGCGAGGCCGCCATCGTTCAGTCCCAGCCAGGCGAAGTCGGGTGCGGCGTCTTCGATCGCACGAGTCAGCGTCGCACGCGCGCCCAGGCGGGTGCGACCGGTTGCGACGATGCGGGCCAATGTCTGGCGTCGGTCGCGAGCCTCAGGGAGCAGGTGCGCGAGAGTTTCCGCCGGATCATCGCCATCGAGCAGGTGCAAATCGAACGATCGCCAGGCGAAGCCGGCAGTTGGCAACGCCTCGACCTCCGGCAGAGGGGAGCTGTCGGCGATGCTGACAAGTAACGCTTTCCCGGGGCAATCATGCTTGAACCGGTCCTGCTCCGGCGTCCCGCTGTACCAGGTGCGGGGATCGACCTGCAGCGCGCCGTGCCAGTCTCCCAGCGCCATATAGTTTAGACCCGCCCGGTCTGCCCGGTTCGGGGCGATGACTTCGGACGCGACGGTGTCCTCTGAGAAATCGCGGATCGCACCGTGGGCAAGGCCAATACGGATGGCGCCTTCGGGCGTCGTCGCCGCGTCCATCCATTCGGTGAGATCGCGACCGGGGCGGCGGGTCGTGCAGGGCGCCGGCAGGATGAAGACGTCAGCCGAAAGCGCGATTGGCTGGGCTTCGGTCGCCAGCAGCACATTGGAGGGGGCTTCGTCGTGTAGTTTCGCCCACAGCTCGGTTGCCTGAAGCGAGTCATGATTGCCGGGCAGGATCACCCACTGGATCGGGGAATGATGTGCCATTTCGGTGAAGGCCTGCCGGCGGACATCGGGTGCGGGCGTTTCGGTGTCGAAGGTATCACCGGCGAGGAGGATCGTCTCGGCCCCACGTTCCCGTGCCTGCCGGGCCAGCGTGCCGATCACGGTATGACGAGCTTCGCGCAGGCGGCTCGGTAAATCACCCGAGAAATTGCCGAAGCGTTTGCCGAGATGCAGATCGCTCGAATGGATGAAGCGCAACATGGCTATTCCGAAGGCCCGGTGGTGATCGTCGAGCGGGCTCGGGCAAGCGCCTCGTCAAGACGCGCGCGAGACGCGGCCGCCAGTCGCTCGACGCCGAGCAGACGCGCCAGTTCGCGGGCCGGATCGGGTTCGTCGAAGAGACCGGGATTCTCGATCACGATCCATGCCAGTTCGGCGAGCGGGATATCCCCGATCGCCCTGCGGGCTTCCTCCCCATCAGGTGCCCGATAGGGCTGGATGTCCGCCACGGCGCCCTTCTTCCAGATGAATTCGCCGCTCGATTCCGCAGTTCGGTCGTAGTCGAGCAGGTGGCGATCGATCCGCTCGCGAATCTTGCCGCCCGTGCGCAGCCAACCGTGGACCCGGGCAATGCGCTGGCACAGAATGTCCGTCCGCAGTGGGCTTTCGGTTTCGATCACAGCCTCCACCATGCCGCGCAGGACGTCCCGATAGCCGAATTCGTAGAAATGGTCGGGTGCTGCAGAAAAGCCCGACAAATCCGTGATGCGGTAGTGGGCGCCGGACGCATCGGCCGCGATCATTACCGGCGCCGTTTGACGCTCGTTGGCGACCGGTTGGGTAGCGACCGAGACCAACTCCTGTTCGGTGACTGCCGGAACGGGCGGGTCTTCGTTCAATGCCGGGGGGCTGTCGTCCGGAATTTCATCCGTCCCCTCGATCTCATGGCCCATGCTCCAGCGTGACGCGCCGCCGGCATTGATCGGCTCAGCTATCCGTGCATCACGCTCGGTCCGGCTGGTTTCGAGCAATATCTCCAGCTCCGCGTGCAACCGATCGGCGCAACCCTTGGGATCGAACCACCAGTCCGTGGACCAGACACGACGAATCTTCCAACCGAGGCCGGTGAGCACTTGCTCGCGCACCTTGTCGCGGTCGCGCGCCGTGGCGGCGCTGTGATAGGATGCGCCGTCGCACTCCACGCCCGCCAGATAAGCGCCCGCGAGATCGGGATGGCGGATGCCCAGATCGATCCGAAAGCCCGAGATCCCGACCTGCGGGACCACCATCCACCCGCGTTGCTCGAGCTGGTCGGCGACGGCCCGCTCGAACGGTGATTCAAAGCCGCCGAGCGACCCGCCGTCCTGCGCCGGCAAGGCGATCGCGCCGCGTTCGGCATAATCGAGAAAGGTCTTGAGATGATGGACCGCCACAGCCTTCGTGCGGGAGGCGTCGATCTGATCCGCCGTATAGCCCGAGAAGATGATCAGCTCCTGCCGGGCGCGGGTGACGGCGACGTTGAGACGGCGCTCGCCGCCGTCCCGGTTCAGCGCGCCGAAATCCATCGTCAGCTTGCCTGCGGCATCCCTCCAGAAGGTGATCGAGAAGAGAATGACGTCGCGCTCGTCGCCCTGCACATTCTCCAGATTCTTGACGATCGTCGGCTCTACCCGCTCTTCGGCGAAGAACCACTCCAGATCGGGATCGTCTCGTCGCGCGGCGTCCAGAAGGTCCATGATGAGCGACTGCTGCTGTGCATTGAAGGTGATAATGCCGAGGGTGGGGCGACGTTTGTCGGGAAGCGCCACCCATGCCCGCATCCGCTTCACCGCTTCGTCGGCGACAGCTTGTGCCTCGATCCGGTTAGTCCGGCTCTTGCCGCGATCATAGATGCCCTCGGGCACTTTGTGCAGCTGCACCGCCCTGTCTTCCACGATTGGTGATGGGAAGGTGACGAGGCGGTTCTGATAGTAATGATGATTGGAGAAGGCGATCAGGGATTCACTGCGGCTGCGATAGTGCCAGCGCAGGTCACGGACCGGAATGCCGGAGGCCTTGGCCTCGTCGAGGATGCTCTCAAGATCCTTTTCATGATCGTCGATATCCTCTTCTTCCTCGTTGCGGCCGAAGAAATTGGTCGGCGGCAGCTGCTTGGGATCGCCGACGATGATGGTCTGACGTCCGCGCGCTATCGCGCCAACGGCATCCCATGTCGTGATCTGCGAGGCTTCGTCGAAGATGACGACGTCGAAGAGCGCCTGATTTGTCGGGAAATATTGTGCGATCGAGAGCGGCGACATCAGCATGCACGGCGCCAGCTTCGAGAAAGTCTCGGGCATCTTGCCGACCATGTCGCGAATGGACTGGCTGGGCCGTTGCAGCTCCATCTGATGCCGTAGCAGCCCTAGCTCGGAATTGCGCGGGACGCTCTGGACCGAGGGCAGTCCATGCGCGATCGCGTCGTTCACGCGCCCGCTGGCGTGAGAGCGGACTAGATCGTCGATCTCGCGAAACTCGGCGATGGCATTTTCATGCTGGAAACGCCGGAAGCCCCGCAGGACCGGATCTCCGTCCAGGACACCGGGGAGCCACCAGCGCGCATAGCCCAGGCGAAAGGCCGTGCGGGCAGCGTCGGCAGTGATCGCGCCCGTCTCGATCTGCTCGATCAGCGGCGCGAGCCCGGATGCGCGCGCCCGGCCTCTGACGCGGCACCAGACGGCCCAGTCGCGAACCAGAGACTGCGCATCGACAAGAGCGCCGAGCGATGCCGCGAGTTGGCCGAGGTCGCCCAAGGCGCTGGCAACGATATCGCGCCCGGCCTTTTCGCTGAACTGCCGCAGGGCGGCGTCGAAGCCGCGAACCGCCGCCAGCAACTTGCTGGCGGACTGCCGCAGCTGATCATCCTCGTCACCACCGCGCAGCGCCATGGAGACGACATCGGTGCTCTTGCGGAGTTCGTCCGCACCACGACTGGGCAAGCGAAGCGCCGTGCGGAGCCGCCGCGCCTGATTGAAAATGTCGGCAATCGCTTCGGTGTCGGTGTCGAGCCCGCTGATGGGCAACGGCTTGCCGATCAGCCCCGTCCCGTCGATCGCCTCGAGCTGTTCCTGCATTAGGCGCAGCCGGGGAAGATCCTGCTCCGGCTTGGTCGCGCCATGCCCGGTATAGCTTTGCAGCAATCTGGAGATTTTGCGACGGCCAAGAGCCGACATCGGCCATATGGAGGCGCTTGCTTCACGCCACTGCCGGGCCAGCGCGGTGACATCGATTTCACGCACGGCCTTCGGGTCGAATTTCGCCGCAAGCTCGCCTTCGGCGGCGCGATAAATGGCAATCGCCTCACTCATTCGGGCAACTTGTTCCGAACATACGTTGAAATCCGAATCGAAGGCGATCGTGAGATCGCGGCCGCGACCTTTCTCCAGCGCATCGGCGAGCGTCGTCAGTGTATAGATTTCTTCCGGCGAGGGCCGTTCCGGTGCGCCGAGCGCCAAGCTTGCGCGAAATGTGGCCAAGGCGCCCGCGAGCAGCTCCGTTGCGTTGCGCAGGGACGAGGCGGCGCCGAGCATTTCAGCTTGCCAGGCCGAGCTCCACTCGTCGCAATCCACCAGATCGAGCGCGGGACGCCGCTCGACGGACGCAAACACCTTGCCCACCTCCGAGGCCAGCTCTTCCAGGGCCTCCAGGGTCTGAGCGTCATGTGCATCGCGCTCGCGCCAGGAAAGCTCGGGCGCGGGTGCTTCGATCGCCTCCAGCGCGATGCCGAGCGCGAGGTAGGGTGTCCAGCCGTTGGGATAGGGCTTGTGCAGCGCTTCGACATAGGCATTCAGTGTGTCACGGCGCAGCTTGAGCCGTTCGTTGACGGCGATCCATTCGGAGGCGTTGGTCCGACTACCATGCTCCCACGACGCCTTAAGCTGCGCGAGAAAATGGCGGCGATCGGCCTTGTTCGAGTGGAGCTCGATGCAATGGACGCCCAGACCATGCTCCCGTAACCGGCGATAAACGACATCAAGGGCCGCGGTCTTCTCGGCTACGAAAAGCACCGTCTTTCCGACGGCCAGGCAATTGGCGATCATGTTCGCGATGGTCTGGCTCTTACCCGTGCCCGGCGGCCCGACAATCACGAAATCGCGACCCTCGGCAGCGGCGAGGCTGGCGGCCGTCTGCGACGAATCTGAGGGAAGCAGGCACACGATGTCGGCCGGCGCATAGGCGCGATCGAGCTCGGTCTCGTCCCGGAAGACGGATTGGCCGTCGGCCGAAAAGGCCTGTTCGGGCGTATCGATCAGATGCCGCACGATCCTGTTCTCGCGCAGCGCGTCCGTCCGCTCGACCAGATCCTTCCACATCAGGAATTTCGCGAACGAGAAGGTCGACAGTGCCGTTTCATCGAGCACTTCCATGCCGGGGACGTCGCGCACGGCCTGACGCGCCATGCCGAGCAGGCGGGGTATATCGATGCCGCTGTCATCCAACGGCAGATCGCCGCTGAACTGGGGCAGTTTCAGGTCGAACTCGCGTTCCAGAAATTGCAGCAACGTTGCATTGAAGCGCGGCTCGTCTTCATGGAAGCGCAGCGAGAAAGACGAGCTGGCGCTGCGCCTCTCCAACTTGACGGGAACGAGCAACAGAGGCGCCCGATAGCTGCGATCGTCCGTCGGCTTCTTTTTCCAGCGCAGGAAGCCGACCGCCAGAAACAGCGTGTTCGCGCCGCCCTCGGCGAAGTCGTTTCGCACCTGGCGATGAAGATCGATCAGGCGCGCCTCCAGCTGGCGCGCATCCAGAGGCGATGGGAGCTCATCGCGCTGGAGCGCCTCCGCCGCGAAGCCCCGCTGAATGTCGCGGCCATGAACCTCCCGATAGAGCGCTTCGTCGCGTTCACCCAGGGGGTTTTGCTCGGGCAGCGAGATCAGCCGGATCGCCGCGCCATCCGCCAGCCTGTCTTCGAGATAGGCGACGTCCGTGCAGAGGAAGGGGATCGTCTTCTTCGTAACGGGAAAATTGAGCAGCCGATTTCTGAGCGTCAGATCGAGCAGCTTTTTCTGCCAGCGGTCAATGCGACCGGCTGCCGTCGTGGGTTTTTCCTCGACCTCTTCCGACGGCAGTTCGTTGAAGGAGGGTGCGCTCGGCAAGGACAGGGCCGTTGTGGCGCTACCTTCCTGTTCCGCATCGTTCGCATCGTCGCGTTGCAGCGGCTGGTGGGATGCGAGCGGCGTGATGCCGCCGCTTCTCGCGCGCCGGACGTCGATCGCCGCCACGAAATTGCTGGCTTCATCCTCGATCATGCGGTGGTCGAGCGCGCGCTGCGCCGCGTCCATCGCCATGGCCGGGCGATGGGTGACGCCGGTCGTCTCGAACACGATCAGCTCGCGCGAGGCCAGGGCCTTGCGTACTTCCATCTGATCGGTCTCGATGGCGTTAGCGAACGTCCGCTTGGCGAGCCACACGCCGGCAGCCGCATGTCCCTGGAACATCAGAATGACCGGATGCAACCCGGCCGCTTCGAGTGCGGCGGCGAAGAGCAATGTCGTGTCGAGGCAAGTCGCGAGGCGATCGTCTTCGATGGTCGCCGGACGGCGCACTTTCTGGCCCCGGCTTTCGAAGCTTGCCGGGGGCTCGGCATAATGCAGCGCCAGGCCCGCAATGGCGGAATAGATTGCCGCGCTCAGCAGATAGGCGCGCTGCGGATCGCCGGACTGATAGCCGTCCAGCCCGCCAGACTGTCCATTGGCCAACAGTCTTTCTGCCGCAGCTCTTAGGATACGGGCGACAGCGGGATCGTTCGGCAT
>CAYLIK010000091.1:0-12248 GCA_964383565.1 uncultured Sphingomonadaceae bacterium | reverse complement strand
TCTCGCCGACCAGAAGCTCATGCACCGGGCACAGACCGGCAAGTGACCGGCGACCGCATTGCGCGGCGCCTCCGCATCCAGGGGCGCGTGCAAGGTGTCTATTTTCGCGGCTGGACGGTTGAGACAGCGCGGCAGCTCGGTCTTGACGGCTGGGTACGCAACCGCCTCGATGGAAGTGTGGAGGCGCTTGCCGTCGGCCCAGAGGAGGCTGTCGAGGCCCTGATAACCGCCAGCCATCGGGGGCCGCCGGCGGCACGGGTCGATCATGTCGACGTCGAAGAGGCTCAGGGCATCGTCGCGACGGGCTTTGTCCAGAAGCCTACTGTCTGAGGCAAACCGGACGGAGGATATCAGTCGTCTTCGTAACGATCGTCCTCGTCGTCGTCCTGGCCGGCATATTTGTGCTGACGGTGGTTCGACCGATCATCGTCGCGGTAGACGCTGCGTGTGACTGTTCGTTCGCATCGCCCGTCCTCGCAATAACTGTCCACTATGCGTTCGCGAACGACGCCGTTGTTCGACGAGCTATTGGAACTGGTGTTGGATGACTGGCTGCCGGCATGGGCAGCGCTGGCGGTGACGGCGATGGTCGTCAGCAGAACAAGCTTCAGGCGCATGTGCGTTCTCCTGTGCGGGCATCGTCACTTTCTGACCTGATGGCCGAACCCCGGATGAACGGAAGCATCCCCGATGAGGCGCAATTTACGTTGGGCGCGCGGAACAACCGGTTTGGCGTAATAGGCGCGCGAGCTGTCCGGCTGCCGGCGCGCGCTCTCCGTCACCACATATTGATGGCGAGCACAGTATAGCCCACCGCGATATACTGGATCATGGTCTTTTTGATCCCGATCAGCGTGCCCTTGATGCTCGAAAGAAGCTGCCAATCGAATTCAGGCCAGCGGGATTTCCAGCGTGCCGCGACCAGCCGTTCGCCGGGCCGAGCGGCATCGTCAAGCATAATGGTGCCGCCGGGCGTCATCCGGTCGAAAAGCCGCTCGGCCGATCCCCGCACAAACGGATGGAGCGTCCAGGGCGGGCCATCGATCAGCAGCATGTCGATCGTATCGGGAAGCTTCGACAGATCGTACCAGAGCGCCGGCCAAGGCTCGGATGCCGACACCAGCGGGGCATGGTGAAGATTGGCGGTCAGCTTATGCTCGGTGAGCCAGTCGGAGACGGCCTCGACGAAAGCATGATGCTGATCGAAGCTGGTCAGCGTGCCGCCGCCGTGAAGCTGCAGTGCGCGGGCTGTGACCAGCGTCGAGGCGCCAGCGCCAAGCTCCACCACATGGGCCGGACGGTACTGCTCGATATGATCGACAATGCGGGTGAGGAAGCCGACATCGGCCTTCCAGCTTCCGAGCTTCGGCAAAGCTTCGGCGGGAAGGCCGAGCCTATCAAGCAACGCGCGCTTATCCCGCCTTCGCCCGCCCCACAGGCTGCGTAGCAACCAGGGCCACTGGATTGCGCCGATGGCCAGCAACGCCATCCAGTCGGACGGACTTCGCCGCCATTCCGCACCTTCTCCCGCGTCCGCCAGCCGAGGCAGATAGGAAGTGGCTTCGCGCGAGGTCATTGCGTGTTGATTGTCAGTCGGCGAAGGGATCGCGGACGAGGATAGTGTCCTCGCGCTCGGGGCTCGTCGAGACAAGGGCAACTGGGCATCCGATCAGCTCCTCGATCCGTCTCACATATTTTATCGCCTGCGCCGGAAGCTGTGCCCAGCTGCGCGCGCCGGCGGTTGATTCGCTCCAGCCCTCGATAACCTCATATATGGGTTTGGCACGTGCCTGGTCCTGCGGATGCGGCGGAAGGTAATCATAATGCCGATCACCGACGGTATAGCCGACGCAGATCTTCAATTCCGGGAAGCCGTCGAGCACGTCGAGCTTGGTGAGCGCGATGCCGGTCACGCCGGAAACCGCGATTGACTGACGCACCAGCACGGCGTCAAACCAGCCGCAGCGGCGCTTGCGCCCGGTAACGGTGCCGAACTCATGGCCCCGCTCGCCGAGCCGCTGGCCGGTCTCGTCCTCAAGCTCGGTCGGGAAGGGGCCGGAGCCGACGCGGGTGGTATATGCCTTCACGATGCCCAGCACGAACCCCGCCGCGCTCGGCCCAAGTCCCGATCCGCCCGCCGCGGTCCCCGCGATCGTATTCGAGGAGGTGACGAACGGGTAGGTGCCGTGATCGACATCGAGCAGCACGCCCTGCGCGCCTTCGAACAGGATGCGGTCGCCGCGCGCTTTCGCGTTGTTGAGCGTCAGCCAGACCGGCTTGGCGTAGGGCAGGATGAAATCGGCGATCTCGCGAAGATCAGCCATCAACCGGGCGCGATCGATCGGATTTTCGCCGAAGCCCGCCCGTAGTGCATCATGATGCGCGCAGATGCGGTCGAGCTGGAGTTCGAGGTCGTCGAGATGAGCAAGATCGCACACGCGGATCGCGCGGCGGCCGACCTTGTCCTCATAGGCGGGGCCGATGCCGCGCCGTGTCGTGCCGATTTTGCCGGCTCCCGAAGCATCCTCTCGCAACCCGTCGAGATCACGGTGGAATGGTAGGATCAGCGGGCAGGTCTCGGCGATCTGGAGATTGTCCGGGGCTATGGTAACGCCCTGGCCCTTGAGCTTGGCGACCTCGTCACGGAAGTGCCAGGGGTCGAGCACGACACCGTTGCCGATCACTGAAAGCGTGCCGCGCACGATGCCGGACGGAAGCAGGCTGAGCTTGTAGGTCTGGTTGCCGACAACCAGCGTATGGCCGGCATTATGGCCGCCCTGGAAACGGACGACGACGTCGGCGCGCTCCGCCAGCCAGTCGACGATCTTGCCCTTGCCTTCATCGCCCCACTGGGCGCCGATGACGGTTACGTTGGCCACATGGCTCCCCTTCGCTTACAAGTTCGCGAGTGTTTTGGCGGGCGGTGCCTATTGGATGCGGGCGTCCGCGTCCATGGCAAACCGTCGCAACGGAGGCGATGTGCGGCTTTTTCTGACCATGCTGACGATGGCTCTGCTGTTCGCTGCTCCCGGCGAGGCCGCCGGAATCCGCATCAACAGCTACCACTATGGCGGTAATCCCCGGCAGGTGCTGGACGTCTATGTGCCGAAGGGCGCGCGGGACGTGCCGCTGATCCTGTTCGTCCATGGCGGTGGATGGTCGGGCGGCGCGAAGGGGATGGGGCAGGGCGGTCAGCCGTCGCACTATGGGGCAAAAGGCTATGCCTGGGCCGCGTTCAACTACCGCCTGGTTCCTGATGCGACCGTGGAGGACCAGGCTGCCGATGTTGTGCGCGCGCTTGCCTTCCTGACCCGCAATGCCCGCGCACTCGGAATAGACGCTGGGCGGGTAATCCTCGTGGGGCACAGTTCCGGTGCGCAACTGGCCGGGCTGGTCGCCACTGATCCGCAATGGCTAGCCAAGGCGAAGATCCCTTTCAGCGTAATCCGGGGCGTGGTTTCCATGGATGGCGCCGGGATCGACGTGCCCGGTATCATGGCCGCAGGAGCGATAAGCTCGCCCTTCTACAAGAATGCGTTTGGAGAGGATGTCGCGCGGCAGACCCGACTGTCGCCGCTTGCGAACCTTGGGGCACCTGATGCGCCGGCCTGGCTGCTCGTCTACGACAGCGAGCATAATATGGGGGCGGGCTTTTTCGCTGAGCGCTTTGCCGCTTTCGCGCAAAAGGCGGGCGTAAAGGCCGAAGTATTTGCAGCCAATGGCACGAACCACATGAAGATGCTGCAGGATCTGGGAAAACCAGGCGATGCCCTGACCGTGGCAGTCGATCGCTTCATTGACGCGGCCTGCCAACCGGCGACAAAACCAGTTCAGTAGGGCAGCACTTCATTCCCGGCCAGATAATGACCGCAGCCGAGCGCCCGCCCGTCATCATTCTCCGAAAGGCCGGCGATCGTGATCCATCCTTGGGCGCGTAGGCTGGCGGAGGTCGCAGGGTCGCTGCCGAGCGGAGCGAACACGCGCTGGCGTACTTCCTGGCCTAAGCCGGCATCGACCAGCGGGTCGAGATAGAGCGAAAAACCGACCGCCTCTTCTTCGCCGCCTTGCGCATCGACGATGCTGTAGGTGCCGCCCCGGCCGATTTCCCCTGACAGCCCCGCGCCGAACAGCGAAAAGCCAATCCAGCGCTGATATTCGAAGCCATGGCGCTCGGTCGGGTCGAGCGTCAGCTGGGCGCGGTCTCCCACTGCCGCGACAATGGCGTCGATGGCCTCAAGGCGCGATTGCAGCAACTCGGCACAGTCGAGTCCCTTCAGCCGGTCTCGGGCTGAAGAGACGGGGCCCGCTGCCTCGATCAGCGGCAGATAGGCGGACGCGCCCAGTGCGATCAGGGCGCCGGCATCCTTTGCGTCGAGACGGTCGCGCACTTGATCGATACGATCGGCGGGAAGCGGCATCGGCCCGGCCGCCAGCCTTTCGATCAGATCGGGCAGGGTTAGGTCGATCGTGATCCCCGTCACCCCGGCGACTTCCAACGCCTCGATGGCGACGAGCAGGACTTCGATCACGGCAGCGGTCGTGGAGATGCCGATGAGTTCAGCACCCGCCTGGGTCATTTCACGCTCGGGCCGGAGTTGCGTCGCGCGCAACTTGAGAACGGGGCCGCCATACGCCAGACGTAACGGGCGCGGGCGGTGCGCCATGCGCGAGACTGCGATCCGGCCAACCTGAGCGGTGATGTCGGGACGCAAGGCCAGCGTGCGCTGCGAGATCGGATCCACGAACCTCAATAGATCCTGCGACCGCGCCGATTTCAGTCGGCCGACCAGGGTCTCCTCGAATTCGGCCAAAGGTGGCGCGACCCGCTCATAGCCATGACGGCTGATCGCCACGATCGCCCGGTGCAACAGGCGCGAGCCAGCCTCGGCCTGCGGCGGCAGGCGATCGCGAAAGCCTTCGGGTAAAAGTCCGGGAGCGAGCGTCATGCGTCGCCTTTAGCGATTATTTCGGCGGCGGCTACCGCCTCTCGATCGCGCTGAAATGAAATGCTGCGGCCGGGGGAATTTCCCGGGATCACCGGCGGCTCCCTCTCCTGCGTATATTATTGTCTTAGTCCGACCGCAGCGAACTCCTAGTAGCCGATGCGCGCGGACAAAAAAATTATGGCGCTGACAATTTAGGCACCACGTGTCGCTGAAAACGCACGTTCTGGCGCAGAGTGCATAAAAAATAGGCCGACCCAAGGGCCGGCCTGAAAAGTTTTAGGAGAGGATGCCTGAAAGGCAATTTTGTTGTGCGTCGCACCAATAGACTGTGCAACTGCAAAAAACTTATCTGTGATTGCAATTAGCGCATCGGTCGTTTCAGAAGCGTAGCGAGACGGCGCGCTTGACCCCCGGAAGCGCTTTCACCTTGGCGAGCAACGCCTCTTCAGCACGCGAATCGAGGGACAGCAACAGCACCGCCTCGCCGCCAAGGCGACGCCTACCGAGATGAAAAGTCCCGATATTTACATTGGCCTCACCCAAAGCCGAGCCGAGCCGGCCAATGAAGCCGGGCGCATCCTCGTTGACGATGTAAAGCATATCCCCGGCGAGATCGGCTTCGACCTTGATGCCAAACAGCTCGACGAGGCGCGGTTCCGCATTTGCGAACAAAGTGCCGGCGACGGAGCGTTCGCCATCCTTGGTCTGCACGGAGACTCGGATAAGGGTGTGATAGTCACCCTCGCGATCATGCCGAATCTCGCGAACGTCCAACCCGCGCTCCTTGGCGAGGAACGGCGCATTGACCATGTTCACGGTGTCCGAATAGACTCGCATCAGTCCCGCCAGCACAGCGCTGGTGATTGGCTTCAGGTTCAGCTCGGCGGCGGCCCCCTCGACCTCGACAGAGATGGAGCTGAGCGCGCCATGGGCAAGCTGGCCGACGAGAGAACCCAGCTTTTCCGCGAGGTTCATATAGGGCTTCAGCTTCGGTGCTTCCTCGGCGGAGAGGCTTGGCACGTTCAGCGCATTGGTGACGCCGCCGGTGACCAGATAGTCCGCCATCTGCTCGGCGACCTGGATAGCGACGTTGACCTGTGCTTCGGTCGTCGACGCGCCGAGGTGGGGAGTAGAGATGAAGTTCGGTGTGCCGAACAGCGGCGAATCGGTCGCCGGCTCGGTCACGAACACGTCGAGCGCGGCGCCCGCGACCTGACCCGAATCGAGTGCGTCCTTGAGCGCCGCCTCATCGATCAATCCGCCACGCGCGCAGTTAATGATGCGCACGCCCTTCTTGGTCTTGGCGATATTTTCGCGGCTCAGGATATTCTTGGTGCTCTCGGTCAGCGGCGTATGGAGCGTGATAAAATCGGCACGGGCCAATAGTTCATCCAGCGTCACTTTCTCCACGCCCATCTCGACAGCGCGCTCCGGCGTCAGGAAGGGGTCATAGGCGACAACCTTCATCCGCAGGCCCAGCGCGCGATCAGCGACGATCGAGCCGATATTGCCCGCACCGATCAGACCGAGCGTCTTCGACGTGAGCTCGACGCCCATGAAGCGGTTCTTCTCCCACTTGCCGGCCTGGGTCGACTTGTCGGCTTCCGGCAGGTCGCGGGCGAGAGCGAACATCAGCGCGATCGCATGCTCGGCGGTGGTGATAGAGTTGCCGAACGGGGTATTCATGACGACGATACCCGCGGCGGAAGCGCTTGGGATGTCGACATTGTCGACACCGATGCCGGCGCGGCCAATCACCTTGAGGTTGTTGGCGGCGGCGATCACTTCCTTGGTGACTTTTGTGGAGGAGCGGATGGCGAGGCCGTCATACTGATCGATCATGGCGATCAGCTCGTCCTTGGTTTTGCCGGTGATTTCGTCGACCTCGACGCCACGCTCGCGGAAGATTTGCGCGGCGCGGGGGTCCATCTTGTCGGAAATGAGGACTTTGGGCATTCGATTGCCTTTCTGGTTTCCACGTCACCCCAGCGAAGGCTGGGGTCCATGTCTATGGTCAGTTTTCGTGGGTAGAGAGATGGGCCCCAGCCTGCACTGGTGCGACGGAGCAAATTTCAGCCGCGCGCTTGCGACCAGGCCCAGTCAAGCCAGGGGCCGAGCGCTTCGACATCAGCTGTCTCGACGGTCGCGCCGCACCAGATGCGAAGGCCCGGAGGCGCATCGCGATAGCCGGCTACGTCATAAGCCGCATTCTCGGCTTCGAGCAGGGAGGCCATCTTCTTGACCAGCGCAAGCTGGGCTTCCTCGTCGAGGCCCTGCACTGCGTCAGGCGCGAACTTCAGGCACACCGAGGTGTTCGACCGGCTCACCGGATCGGTCGCGAGATGATCGATCCAATCGGCTTTCTGCACCCACGCATCAAGCGCGGCGAGATTGTCGTCGGCCCGCTTGATCAGAGCGCGCAGGCCGCCAAGCGACTTCGCCCATTCCAGCGCGAAGATATAATCCTCGATCGCCAGCAGCGACGGCGTGTTGATCGTGTCACCCTTGAAGATGCTCTCGTTGAACTTGCCGCCCTTGGTCATGCGGAAGATCTTCGGGAGCGGCCAGGCCGGGGTGTAACTTTCGAGCCGTTCGACGGCGCGTGGGCCGAGGATCAGCACGCCATGCGCGCCTTCGCCACCCAGAGCCTTCTGCCAGCTGTAGGTGACGACATCGAGCTTGTCCCAAGGAATGTCCTGAGCGAAGCAGGCCGAGGTCGCATCGGCGATCATCAGCCCTTCACGGTCGTCGCGGATCCAGTCGCCATTCGGTACGCGCACGCCTGAAGTCGTGCCGTTCCAGGTGAAGACGACGTCAGTCGACTGATCGATCTGGGAGAGATCGGGAAGCTGCCCGTAGGGCGCCTTCACGACCTTGGCGTCCAGCTTCAGCTGTTTGACGACATCGGTGACCCAACCCTCACCGAAGCTTTCCCAGGCAACCATCGTCGCGGGGCGTTGACCGAGCATGCTCCACAGCGCCATCTCGACCGCGCCGGTATCCGAACCGGGGACGATGGCTATGTGATGTGTCGACGGCAGGCCGAGGATTTCGCGGCTCAGTTCCATCGCATAGACGATGCGGCTCTTGCCGAGCTTGGAACGGTGCGAGCGGCCCAGCGAACCAGTCGCGAGCTTTTCGGCCGACCAGCCGGGAGGCTTGGCGCAGGGTCCGGATGAAAAATGGGGACGGGCCGGCTTCGCCGCCGGCTTGGGGAAATCAGTCATGTAGTCTCTCCTCACAGAGAGCACGCGCCGCGTTGGGACGGCGTGGCCCGCCGGCGCTTCTAGAGATGCGCGTGGCGAAGTCAACTAATGCCCGTTAACCATAGCGTGAAATGCGGTTGGGCTTTTTGTTCAAAGGATTGTCAGCGTTCTTCCCGTCGCAAGGCGGTTGATTTCGAATGCCCGCTCCGCAATCTGTGTGGTGATGCGCAAGCGGGGATTATTGCTGTTGCTCGCGGCTGCGGCCTGCGTCGGGCCTTCACAACGTGACACTGGCCGCCGCCCGGCGCCCAGCCGCCCGCCCGAAGCAAATCTGCGTATGTGTCTCGCTGATCTTCGCGCAGCCGGCGCGCAATTCGAGCTGTTGCCTGATCGCGTGTTCTCTCCCGGTTGTTCCGCCGTTTCGTCTGTGAAGCTGATCGCAGTGGGGATTCCCGTCTCCAATCTTGGTGCGGTGCGATGCGGGCTGGCGGTGCCGTTCACGCAATGGGTGCAAACCGCAGTCCAGCAATCAGCGAGCGCCTGGCTCGACAGTCCGGTCGTCAAGATCGAAAGCTTCGGGAGCTATGCCTGCCGTCCCGTCAACGGCATGGCGGGCAACAAGCTGTCCGAACATGCCAGCGCCAATGCAGTCGATATCTCGGCATTCGTTCTCGCCAGCGGTCGGCGCATTACGGTCAAGCAGGACTGGAATGGTCCCGATCCGAACGCCCGCAATTTTCTGCGCGCATTGCATCAATCCGCCTGCCGCCGGTTTCGGATCGTGATCGGGCCGAACGCGAATGCGCTCCACCATGATCATTTCCATTTCGACATGGGGCCGGGGCCTTATTGTCGCTAGGCGGCTTGCAAAAGCTTAACCATGATCGGCATAGGCTCGCGGCCATGACAGAACAAAAAGTACCGAGCAGGATTTTCCAGCGCGCCAAGGAAGATGCCGCTTCCGCCAAGCGGGTTGCATCCAGTCCCCAGACGGACAGCCGCGCTTACAAGCTGGCGTTTCAGGACACCGATTTTCTGCTGCGTGAGGATCTCCGCCCTGTGCGCTTCCAGCTCGAGCTACTGAAGCCCGAACTGCTGCTCGACGAGGCCGGCATCGCTTCGACTTTCGTCTTTTACGGTTCGGCGCGCATTCCGGAGCCGTCGAAGGCGGACGCGCTGGTCGATGCCGCCAAGACGGATACGCAACACGCCATTGCGAGCCGGCTGAAGGCCAACTCGAAATATTATGACGAGGCGCGCAAGCTCGCCCGGCTGGCCAGCGCGACTCCGAAAAGTTCCGATGGCAAGAAGCAGTTCGTAGTGTGCTCGGGCGGCGGCCCGTCGATCATGGAAGCCGCCAATCGCGGGGCGCATGATCTCGGGGCTGATACGATCGGGCTAAACATCGTGCTGCCCCATGAGCAGGCGCCGAACGACTATGTCACCCCCGACCTGTCATTCCAGTTCCACTATTTCGCGCTGCGCAAGATGCACTTTCTGTTGCGCGCGCGGGCTGTGGCGGTGTTTCCCGGCGGGTTCGGGACGTTTGACGAAACCTTCGAACTGCTGACCTTGATGCAGACCGGCAAGATCACGGTGATGCCGGTGCTGCTGTTCGGAAAGGAGTTCTGGAACCGCGTCGTCAATTTCAGCGCGCTGGTCGAGGAAGGCGTGATCTCGCCCAACGACCTCGACCTCATTCACTTCGTCGAAACGGCCGAAGAGGCCTGGGCGATCGTGCAGGAATTCTACGCGGCGTCGCGCTGATAGAATTTTGGTTCGATCAGCTTTTGGCAGGCTCGGCAGCGGCGGCGGCGTTGTCTGCCGGCCCTGCTGCGGTATCGGCGGGCGCGGCCGCATTCTCGGCGCCAGCGGCCGGAGCCGCCGCAGCGTCCTCGGCCGGCGCCGCCGGCATCGGCTTCGGCGCATCGCTACGCTGATTCAGGAAGGCGATTAGGTTCGCCCGATCCTCGGGCTTTGAAAGGCCCGCGAATGTCATCTTGGTGCCCGGCGCGAACTTCTTCGGATTGTGGAGCCAGTCGCTCATATTCTGCCATTCCCAGACGCCGCCCTTGCTGGCCAGCGCATCGGAGAAGGCGAAACCATGCGCGCCCTTGCCGACGCCTTCGCCCATCACGCCCCAGAGATTGGGGCCAAGTGCGTTCGGGCCGCCCTTGTCGGCGTTGTGGCAGGCGGCGCATTTCTTGAAGACCTGCTCACCCTTGGCCGGATCAGCGCTCGCCAGATAGAAGGCGATCGGCTTCTCGGCCGCAGCAGCGCCTTCGCCGGCTTCCGCCTCGACACCTTCGACGACATAGCCCATCTTCTCGGGCCGGTGACCCTTGAAATATTCGCCCGTTACGATCGAAAGGCCCAGGGCGACAATGCCGCCTGCCAGCACCCATCCAGCTATCGTGTTAAAGCGATCGTCCATGCCCCGTCCCGATTCCCTACAGGTTTGGCGCGTGGTGCAGCGCCGAAATCGCGCTCCCTTTAGATGCGGAAATCAGGCTTCGCAAGCCGCGCTTGCGATTGGTACGCGCTCCCCCTAATCGCTCGCGGACCATGGAAAACTATCCCGCTCCCGCTCGCGCGCTCGTTGCGCAGATGACCGAAGCCGCCACTGCGGAGCCTTTGCGCGGCGTGGCGTTCCAGGGTGCGCCGGGCGCCAATTCGCATATCGCGGTGAATGAAGCCTTTGCCGATGGCCTTCCCATGCCCTGTTTCAGCTTCGAGGATGCGATCGACGCGGTGCGTGATGGCGTCGTCGAACGGGCGATGATTCCGATCGAGAATTCACTGCATGGCCGCGTCGCTGACATGCATTTTCTCCTGCCCGAATCCGGTCTGTCGATCATTGGCGAGCATTTCCTGCACATCCGGCACTGTCTGTTGGGCCGGAGCGGCGGAAAGATCGTCGAGGCGATGAGCCATACGCAGGCGTTGGGGCAATGCCGCCACTGGCTGCGCGCTCAGGGCATTAAGCCGATCGCCTATCCGGACACGGCGGCGGCGGCAGCAGCCGTGGCAGAGCTGGGCCGAAACGATGTCGCGGCGATCGCCCCAGCGCTGGCAGGCGAGCTTTACGGTCTCGATATGCTGGCCGAAGGCATCGCCGATTCGGAGGACAACACGACCCGTTTCGTGATGCTGGCGCGCGATCCGCTACCTGATTTTCCGGAGGGGCCTGTGATGACCACCTTCATCTTCGAGGTGAAGAATATCCCGGCTGCGCTTTACAAGGCGATGGGCGGCTTTGCGACCAACGGCGTCAACATGACCAAGCTGGAAAGCTATCAGCGCGGGGCAAGCTTCGCCGCCACGGAATTTTACGCCGACATTGAGGGGCGGCCGGATGATCCCCGCGTCGCCCGTGCGTTGGAGGAGCTGACGTTCCACACCAAGTGGGTGCGGTTGCTCGGCACCTATTCGCAAGCCCGTCCGCGCACGCTGCCGGGGGAATAGGCCAAGAGAATAGGGAGCACTATCAGCCCTGATCGACCCACCAGCGTAACAACGTATGTGCGATGGCGAAGTGATTGGGAGTCGCGAAACGTGCGCCGGGCTCTCCGGCAAGCGCAGCGGCGACCTCCGAACGATCGCACCAGATCGCGGTATCAAGCTCCTTGGTATCAAGCGTGACCACATCATTTTCCACTTCGGCCAAGCAAGCGATCATCAGGGATGACGGCAGCGGCCATGGCTGGCTCGCCACATAGCGCACATTCGACGCGACAACCCCAGCCTCTTCCTGAAGCTCGCGCGCCACGGCCTCCTCGATCGATTCGCCGACCTCGACGAAACCGGCGAGCGCCGAAAACATGCCGGGCGGGAACTGAGCCTGACGCCCCAGCAGGACGCGACCCTCATATTCTGCGAGCATGATGACGACAGGATCGGTGCGTGGAAAATGCTGGGCCTTGCACGATGGGCATATGCGCGCCCATCCGGCCCGCATGATTTCGGTCGGCGATCCGCATCGGGCGCAGAAGAGGTGCCGGTTGTGCCAGTCGACCAGACTGCGCGCCGCGGCGAAGGTGCTTGCCTCGCCGGGCGGCATGGCGTCGAGCGCCTGCATCAGCCAGCGGGTCCGCTG
>CAYLIK010000090.1:0-12262 GCA_964383565.1 uncultured Sphingomonadaceae bacterium | reverse complement strand
GCGTCCGCCCGCCCTGCCGATCCAGGAGACGATCTCCTTGTTGATTGCCCCGGACAGCACCATTTCAGCGACCTTGGCGGTAGCGGCATCGGTCACGCGCAGCCCATCTACGAAACGGCTCTCGATGCCGGACGCTTTGAGCATCGCGCCGATTTGCGGTCCGCCGCCGTGGACGACGATCGGGTTGATCCCGACCGCCTTGAGCAGCACCACATCCTCGGCGAAATCATGCGCCGCCTCGGGATCGCCCATGGCGTGGCCGCCATATTTGACCACGAAAGTCTCGCCCGCATAGCGCTGCATATAGGGCAGCGCCTCGGTGAGCGTTTCCGCCTTGGCGAGCAGGGCGGGATCGAGGGTCTCGTTCGTGGACATTGCGGCGCCTATAGCAGGAGCCGGCGGTTATTCCAGATGCTGTGCTGGCGCGCGATCAGCGAGTTGGAACGGGCTTGTCCCCGCTATAGTCGTAAAAACCCCGCCCGGTCTTGCGCCCGAGCCAGCCAGCCTCGACATATTTGACGAGGATCGGAGCCGGCCGATATTTGGGATCGCCGGTGTCGCCCTGAAATACTTTCAGGATTTCAAGGATCGTATCCAGCCCGATCATGTCGGAGAGCGTCAGCGGCCCCATCGGGTGGCCAAGCCCGAGCTTCACGCCCTTGTCGATATCCTCGATCGAGGCCAGCCCCTCGCCAAGCGCGAAAAAGGCTTCGTTGAGCAGCGGCAGGAAGATTCGGTTGACCACAAAGCCCGGCGAATCATTGGCGAAAATCGTTTCCTTGCCGATCTTTGCCCCGAAATCGCCCGCGATCTTCGCAGTCGCATCGCTGGTGGCAAGGCCGCGGATGATCTCCAGCAGCGGCATCAGCGGCACCGGATTGAAGAAATGCATGCCGATGAAGCGCGTCGGATCAGGCGAAGTCTGCGCCATCCGGGTGATCGAGATGGACGAGGTGTTCGACGCCAGTACCGCATCTGCGCCCAGCACCTTGCCGACTTCACCGAAGATCACCCGCTTGATGTCCTCCCGTTCGGTCGCGGCCTCGATCACCAGCCCGGCATCGCCGATCCTGTCATAGCTGGCGATGGGCTCGATTCGCGCGATCGTGGCATCTGCGGCGGCTTGGTCCAGCTTGCCCTTTTCGACGAGCCTGCCGATCTGCTTCGCGATGCCGTCCTTGCCCTTCTGGGCGCGATCGATCGAAATGTCGGACAGATAGACGCCATAGCCGGCCTGTGCCGAAACCTGCGCGATGCCCGCGCCCATCTGTCCTGCTCCGATGACGGCAATCTTGTCCATGACGGTCCCCGCTGAATCGATGCCCTGCCCTTAAGTGCTCCCGGCGGGGGCGGCAAGGATCAGGGATTGGTTTCGGTCCCTGTGCTTTTGGCGAGGACGATCAGGAAGAGATCATCCGGATCAGTCCATTCGCCGACCGGCTCCCATCCGCCCGCGCGCAGCAGCAGCCGGGCGTCGCGCCGGCCATATTTGTGGCTGTTCTCGGTGTGGATGGTTTCACCCGCAGCGATTTCGAAGGTCTCGCCGGACACGGTGAATCGGCAGTCCCGCATGGCCTCGAGATGCATCTCGATCCGCGCCGCATGATCGTTCCACCGGGCGGCATGGCGGAAGGCATCGATCGGGATATCGCCCTGCAGCTCTCGGTTGATCCGCGCCAGCAGGTTGAGGTTGAACTTCGCGGTGACGCCCTGCGCGTCGTCATAGGCCGGGATCAGGATGGCCGGGTCCTTGATCCGGTCCATGCCGATCAGCAGCATCGAATCATCGCCAAGGCTCGCGGCCATGGCGCGCAGCAGATCGACCGCCGTTTGCGGGGTCAGGTTGCCGATGGTCGATCCGGGGAAGAAGCCGAGCCTCGGCATATCCTCGATCGCGCGGGGCAGCCGGATCGGCCGGAGGAAATCGGCCTCCACCGGCAGCACCGGCAGGCCGGGAAAACCTTCCGCGAGCGCCGCCGCCGAAGCTCGCAAAAACTCGCCCGAAATGTCGATCGGCACATAGGCCGCGGGGTCGATCGCATTGAGCAGCAGGGGCGTCTTGGTCGACGATCCCGATCCGAACTCGACCGCCGCCCGGCCATGACCGATGATGGCCGCAATCTCGGCGCCGTAGCGGCGAAGCAAAGCTGTCTCGGAGCGGGTCGGATAATATTCGGGAAGCCGGGTAATATCCTCGAACAGCAGCGATCCGGCTTCATCGTAAAACCAGCGCGCCGGGATCGTGCGAGGTCGGGCGGAAAGGCCGGTCAGCACATCGTCACGAAATGCGGGATCGACTTCCGGAAGGCGCGTGCGGTCAAGTTCGAGAAGCATGGTCACAAGTCTTTCGCCAGCCGCAGCCCGGTGAACTGCCAGCGCTGATGGGGATAGAAGAAGTTGCGATACGAAGCCCGCGCATGGCCGCGCGGCGTGGCGCAGCTGCCGCCCCGCAGCACCTGCTGGCCCGACATGAACTTGCCATTATATTCGCCGACCGCGCCTTCGGCCGGCCTGAAACCCGGATAGGGAAGATAGGCGCTGCCGGTCCATTCCCAGACATCGCCGAACATCTGCAGCAATCCCTTCCCGGCACGCGCCGCATGCGGGCGCACCGGCCCCGCATCATCGAGTTGATGGCCCGAAGCCGGATCGAAATCAGCGCTGGCGCTCTCCCACTCAGCTTCGGTCGGCAGCCGCGCGCCCACCCAGCGGGCATAGGCGTCGGCTTCATAATAGCTGATATGCGTGACCGGCGACGCAAGCGCGACGGGCCGCAGCCCATCCAGCCCGAAATCGTGCCATGCATCGCCATCGCAGCGCCAATAGAGCGGTGCATCGATTCCCTGCGCCTGCACCCAGCTCCAGCCGTCCGACAGCCACAGTTCAGGCCGCCGATATCCGCCGTCGCCGATGAAGGCGAGCCATTCGCCATTGGTCACTGGCCGGTTCGCCAGCGCATGACGGTGCAGCAGCACCGGATGACGCGGTCCCTCGCAATCGAAGGCGAAGCCGTCGGCAGGATCATGGCCGATCTCGACGATACCGTGGCGCCCCTCGATCCACTCCAACGCCGGTGCGGTGCCCGGCCCGGTTTCGGCAGGCGGCCATATCGCGGGCTGCAGCGGATTTTCGGCGAACAGCGCAAGCAGATCGGTCAGCATCAATTCCTGATGCTGCTGTTCGTGCGCCAGCCCAAGTTCGATCAGATCCAGCACCGTTGCTGGCAAGCGCGGCAGCGCATCGACCAGCGCCTCATCGACCCGGCTGCGCCATTCGAGGATATTTTCCAGCGACGGCCGCGTCAGCATCCCGCGCCGGGGTCGGGCGTGGCGTGCGCCCTCGGCCTCGTAATAGCTATTAAACAGATAGGCGAAGCGCTCGTCGAACGCCTGATAGCCGGCGACATGATCGCGCAGGACGAATGTTTCGAAGAACCACGTCGTATGCGCCAGATGCCATTTGGCAGGGGAGGCATCGTCCATCGGCTGGACGGTCGCGTCAGCATCCGAAAGCGGAGCGACGATCGCTTCGCTCAAGGCGCGAACCGCCTGATATTGGTCGGCGAGACCGGATGAAATGATCGTTCGGGGATTGGTGGCCACGGGCATGTTTTTCCCTTCTCACCATAAATCGCCTGAAAGACGCTTTTGTTTCAGTGCGGAATCGAACTCAATCCGCGCGCGTCGCCCCCGGTTTCCACAACACGTCGCCGTCGGCGGCTGCGTTGAGATGGCGGCACAGCACGAACAAATGGTCCGACAGGCGGTTTAGATAGGACAAAGCCAGCGGGTTGATCGCCACCTCTCCGGCTGCACGCACCAGCGCCCGCTCCGCCCGTCGCACGATCGCGCGGGCAAGATGCAACGCCGCCGGGCCTGAAGTACCGCCCGGCAGAATGAAGCTTCTAAGAGACTCCAGCGATGCATTCATGGCGTCGATCTCGCGCTCCAGCCGGGCGATCTGCGCTGGCACGATGCGCAGTACCATCTCGGACGGCGCGAAATCCTCGCCGGGCGTGGCGATGTCCGCGCCAAGATCGAACAGCTCGTTCTGGATGCGGCCCAGCATTGCTTGAGCCTCCACCTCGCCGATTCGGGTCAGCGCGAGGCCGATCGCTGAATTGGCCTCGTCGACATCACCGATTGCCGCCATGCGCGCTTCCGACTTGCGGAGCCGCGATCCATCGACAAGCCCGGTCTCCCCGGCGTCCCCGGTGCGGGTGTAGATTTTGGTCAGCTTGACCAAGCCAGCCTCAGCGCTGCGATCCGAGCATCAGGAGCAGGACGACGATCAGGATCGCGAGCGCCTGAAACATGATGCGCATCCGCATCGCCTTGTTCTGCTTGATTCCGGATGGGCTGGGGCCGGGATTGGCGAGGTCCTCATGGCTGGTCTTGAGGAACTGCACGATTCCCCGAATGAGCGCGAACAGCGTCGCGAGCATGGCAAGGATCAGCAAGATGGCGAGAAAGGTCTGCATCGGTTTGATCTAGGCGCGCCAGGGAGCGCTGCCAACCATTCTATTGCGCAGTTCGGAGAGCAGCAGGGCGGGATCCTGGCCCTGTTCGCGCAAATCGGCCAGCGCCGGGGCGCCCTCGCGCTTGGCGAGCCTGCGCCCTTCTGCATCGCGCAGCAGCGGATGATGATGATAGCGCGGCGTCGGCAGGCCGAGCAGCGCCTGCAGCAGCCGGTGAACATGGGTGGCGGCGAACAGGTCTTCGCCCCGCACGACATCGCTAATCCCCTGCGCCGCATCGTCGATCGTCACTGCGAGATGATAGGCCACGGGCGCATCCTTGCGCGCCAGCACGACGTCGCCATGGCTCAGCGGATCGGCAACGATTTCCCCTGCGATGCTGTCATGCCAGCTGATGGTTCCCGTCTGCGCTGAGGCAGCCGCCATGTCGATCCGCCAGCAATGCGTTTCGGACGCCATGCGCCGGGTGTATTCCGTTTCGCTCAATCCTCGACAGGTGCCGGGATAGACCGGCCCGTCAGGCCCATGCGGCGCCGATGCGCTCGCGGCGATATCGCGCCGCGTGCAAAAACATGGGTAGAGCAGCGCCATTTCCCGCAGCCTGTCCAGGGTCGCGGCATAGAGCGGCAGGCGCTCGGACTGGCGGATCACCTCGCCATCCCAGTCGAGGCCAAGCCAGCGCAGGTCCTCGAATATTCCCTCGACAAACTCCTCGCGGCAGCGAGTGGGATCGATATCCTCGATCCGCAGCAGGAAGCGCCCGACCAGCTCTCGCGCGAAATCATGCGCCAGCATCGCTGAACAGGCATGGCCGAGATGCAGCCGCCCCGTCGGGCTCGGCGCGAACCGCGAGACTGTGGATATCACGAAACTGGCCCTTGACGGCGAGTCGCGGGGCGTGCTGTCATGATGGCGTCACGCAACTCATTGAAGGAGCGTCGGCAACGGAGACGGGAGCCGGTCGGCTTCGCGCCCCGAGTGCGACGGGATGATGGCGACCTGCGAGCGCTTCGGCAGCAAAGGGGTCGTTTTCCTTTATGTACCATCCCGATCTGATCCGACATCCAGACAGTTGCCCCGCGTTGGTGCTCAACGCGGATTATACGCCGCTCAGCTACTATCCGCTCAGCCTGTGGCCATGGCAGACCGCGATCAAGGCGGTCTTCCTCGATCGCGTCGACATCGTCGAGCATTATCAGCGCGAAATCCACAGCCCGAACGTCACGATGAAGCTGCCGTCGGTGATCGCGCTCAAGCAGTTCGTAAAGCCCTCGGCCCATCCGGCCTTCACCCGGTTCAACCTGTTCCTGCGCGATTGCTTCTCCTGCCAATATTGCGGCGACACGCGCGACCTGACCTTCGATCATGTCATCCCCCGCGCGCAGGGCGGACGGACGACCTGGGACAATGTCGTCGCCGCCTGCGCGCCATGCAATCTCAGGAAAGGTGGCCGCACCCCGCGCCAAGCCCGCATGAATCTGGCGCTTCAGCCGATCCGCCCGACCAGCTGGCAGCTTCAGGACCATGGCCGCCGCTTCCCGCCGCATTATCTCCACGATAGCTGGCGCGACTGGCTGTACTGGGATGTCGAGCTGGAGGCTTGAGGCCAGAGTTTGCGAGGTTGAGGAGCGTTCGCCTCACCCCCTGAAGCTATCCTGAAATCTCTCTATCTGATGCATGCGTTCGTGCAGGATCGTGACGATGCCGACGATGCCGTCCGCTAGCACCTTCCAGTAAATCAGGTGTTTTTCGTAGCGGCAGATATAACCGTCCACCCCGAATTCCGCGGGGATGGGACGCCAGGGAAAGCGGCGTGCCGCGATGGCGTCGAAGCGATCGAACAGCCCCTGGACGTAGCGATCAGCCTGCGCTTCACCCCATTTGTCTCGCGTATACCGATAGATCTGGTCGATCTGGTCGCTGGCGGAATCAAGAACACGATATTGGCTCATTGCGCTCGGTTACGGGTAATCACATCACGCGCCGATAGCGGAGCATAGGCACTGTCAGGCGCCGAGAACGCCTGCGCAAGCTCGGCCTTGAGCCGATCAAAACACTCTTGCTCAGCGCGATTCTTGTCCTTGCGGATCAGGTCTCGCACATATTCGCTGACATTGTCGTAGACACCGTCTTCGCCGACATTGGCCGCCACGAAATCGGTAAGAGCGCCACTTACACGCACGTTCAACGTCATCGTTTTCGCCACAGGCACCTCCGTGTCCACAATATATTGGATATTCTTTACACAGGCAACGGGTTGAGGCGAGTTCCATTGACTCCCGCTCTGCTGCGACGCAGCATGATGATATGGCGCGCACGATCCCGATCACGCAAAACCCGGACATCCGTTATCTTGGCCGCCTGCTCGGCGATGTGATCCGCGCCTATGGCGGTGACCAGCTCTTCCGGCGGATCGAATATATCCGATCGGCCTCGGTCGATCGCCATCGCGGGCTGGCGGGGGCGGACGAGATTGATCCCGGACTCGACAGCCTCGGTCTCGACGACATGCTGGCCTTCGTCCAAAGTTTCATGCTCTTCTCCATGCTCGCCAATCTGGCCGAGGACCGGGGGGGCGTCGCGGCGGAGCCGGGCGCCGATCTGGCGTCCGCCTTGAAGCGACTGGCAGGCGAGGGCGTCGATACCCCCCAGGTCATGGCGCTGCTCGACCACAGCCTGATTGCACCCGTGCTGACCGCGCACCCGACCGAGGTGCGCCGCAAGAGCATCATCGATCACCGCAACCATATCGCAGCGCTGATGTTGCTGCGCGATCAGGGCCGGACCGAGACGCGCGGCGGGGACCTGATCGAAGACGCGCTCAAGCGCCAGATCGCTTTGCTCTGGCAAACCCGTCCGCTGCGCCGTGAAAGATTGTACGTTGCTGATGAGGTAGAGACCGCGCTGTCCTATCTGCGCGAGATATTCCTGCCGGTGCTGCCCGCGCTCTACGCGCGGTGGGAGCGGGCGCTCGGCCAGCGCCCCAGAAGCTTCCTCCGCCCCGGCAGCTGGATCGGCGGCGACCGCGACGGCAATCCCAACGTCAAGGCGGATTCGCTCAAGCTGGCGCTTGGCCGCGCCGCCGAGATGGTCATCACCGACTATCTCGACCAGCTTCACGAGCTCGGCGCCGAACTCTCGATCTCGACCGAGCATGCCGGTGCGACTGACGAGGTCAACGAACTCGCCGCCGCCAGCCAGGATACCGGCGCCACCCGTTCGGATGAGCCCTATCGCCGCGCCATCACCGGCATCTACGCCCGGCTGGCCGCTACCTTCGAGCAGATCGCAGGCAAGCCCCCCGCCCGCCCGGCGCGCCTGGCCGCCGATCCCTATTCCGATCCGCAGGCTTTTCGGGCTGATCTCATCGCCATCGCCCATTCGCTCCAGAAGGACGGCAGCGGGATGATGGCGACGGGCGGCGCGCTCGGCCGCCTGATTCGCGCGGTCGAGACCTTCGGCTTCCATCTCGCAACGCTTGATCTGCGCCAGAATGCCGACGTGCATGAGCGCGTCGTGGCGGAACTGCTGGCAAAGGCCGGCGTCGAGGCGGATTATCTCGCGCTCGACGAGGACGCCCGCGTCGCTCTGCTAAGGCGCGAACTGACCTCGCCCCGCCCGCTCAGCAGCAACTTCACTGATTATGGCGAGGAAACCCGCACCGAACTCGCCATCGTCAAGGCCGCCGCCGACGCGCATGCGCAGTATGGCCCGCAGGCGATCACCACCTACATCATCTCCAAATGCAACAGCATCTCGGACATGCTCGAGGTGCATATCCTCCTGAAGGAAGTCGGCCTCTACCGTCCCGGCGATCCGCCGACGGCAGACATTATGGTCGTGCCGCTGTTCGAGACGATCGGCGATCTTGAGAATGCGCCCGGCATCATGCGCGAATGGTTCGCCCTGCCCGACGTCGCGGACATCGCCAAGGCGCGCGGCCATCAGGAAGTGATGGTCGGCTATTCGGATTCGAACAAGGACGGCGGCTATCTCACCTCGGTGTGGAGCCTGCACAGCGACAGCGCCAAGCTCGCCAAGGTGTTCGCTGAGGTGAATGTCGGCATGCAGCTCTTCCACGGCCGGGGCGGCGCGGTCGGGCGCGGCGGCGGGTCGAGCTTTCAGGCGATCCTCGCCCAGCCGATGGGCACGGTGCAGGGCCGCATCCGCATCACTGAACAGGGCGAGGTTATCGCCGCCAAATATGGCACCGCCGAAAGCGCGATCGCCAATCTGGAGGCAATGGCCTCGGCGACTTTGCTCGCCAGCCTCGACGGTCCTGCGATTCCCGACGCCGACCGCACACGTTTCGCCGCCGCGATGGACACGCTCTCGTCGACTGCTTTCGCCGCCTATCGCGATCTCGTCTATGGCGACGACAGCTTCCGCACCTTCTTCCGGCAGATGACTCCGATCGCCGAGATTGCCGGCCTCAAGATCGGCTCGCGCCCCGCCAGCCGCACGAAGAGCGACAAGATCGAGGATCTGCGCGCGATCCCCTGGGTGTTCAGCTGGGCGCAGGCACGGGTGATGCTGCCGGGCTGGTACGGCGTCGGGCAAGCGCTCAAGGGCTTCAAGGACAAGGGCCTGCTCCGCGAGATGGCGGAGGCGTGGCCCTTCTTCCAGACAACGCTCGCCAATATGGAGATGGTGCTCGCCAAATCCGACATGGCGCTTGCTGCGCGCTATGCCGCGCTGGTCGAGGACCGGACGATGGGCGACACCTATTTCGGCCGCATCCGCGACGACTGGCAGGCCACGCACGACGCTTTCCTGTCCGTCACGCGCCAGACCCGCCTGCTCGAAAAGCAGCCGTCACTCGACACCTCGATCCGGTTGCGGCTACCTTATCTCGAACCGCTCAACCTGCTCCAGGTCGAGTTGCTCAAGCGCCACCGCGCGGGCGAAACCGATGCCCGGGTCGGCGAGGGCATCCAGCTTTCGATCAACGCGATCGCGACCGGACTCAGAAATTCGGGGTAGTCCTGACCTTGGGATTAGTGCCGCGACCAGCGCGCCCTGATGAAATAGGCCGCGATCGTCACCGCGATCACCACGCAGAAGATCACCACGCCCCAGAAACTCCACGGGCTGTGGGCGTAGGGAATGCCTTCCACGTTCATGCCAAGCAGCCCGGTGACGAAGGTTAGCGGCAGGAAGATCAGCGCGACGATCGAGATCAGCAGCGCGCGCGTCTCGATCGTCTCGGAGCGCAGGTCGGTGAGCTGCTCGTGCAGCAGCGCAGATCGTTCGCGGATCGCCTCCAGTTCCTCGGCCATCCGGGCGAAGCGATCGGCCGCCTCGCGCAGATGGATCTGGTCGTCCCCGTCCAGCCAGCCGCAGGTCAGCGTGGACAGCCGCTCGAGCGCCTGGCGCTGTGGAACGACGAACCGCCGGTAGCCGATCGCTTCCGATCGCACGCGGCTGATGGTCCGCCGCAAGGAGAAGGCGCGTTCAGCGGACATGTCGGTCTCGCATTCGTCGATCGCGTCGCCCAGCTCGCCGATGTGCGGATCGAGATCGTCGGTGATATGCGTCGCGAGCGACGTAATCAGGTCGCCGGGATCCTTGAGTTCACCCTTCGCCATCTGGTCCCGCACCAGTTCGAGATCGTGCAGCGAGCGGAAACTGAGCGAGATGACCTTGCCCGCCTCGGCCCACAGGCGGATCGAAACCAGATCGTCGGGATCGTCCTCGGGGGTCTTGCCGAGCCCGCGCAGGTTTATCAGCGCGCCGCCATCCAGCACCTCTATGCGCGGCCGTGTCTCGATTGCCTTCAGCGCGCGGATCGCGGCGGGCGGCACGCCGCTTTCCTCGTCGAGCCACCGCAGCGAATCGCCCGCGCGGCCATCGAGATGAATCCAGGTAAAGCCGCCGGCCTCGCCCTTGCTCTCGGCGACCTGGCCGTCGCTGCGGCGAGTCAAATGCCACTGGCGCATCATCCGCCCCATTTCACGACAAGCGTGAGCCCCGGCAAGCCCTGATGTGACGATGCCTCCCCGACGAGCCGAACCGCATCGGCGCGGGCGCGGGCCAGTATGGCCTCGGGAATGTCGGCACCGTGAATGATCCGGTCGGCCCGCCCGAGCAGCCTCGCCTCGCGCAAGGTCAGGTCGTCGGGATCGCCCGAACGGAGTATGATCGTTTCCATGCTCGCGACGATGGCCGCGCCGGGCTCCGCCACCCAGCGTTCGACATCTTCGCCGTCCGCATCCGACAGCGGATCGAGCGGCCCGCCCGGCACCAGCGCCGCATCGATCGCCATGCGACGATCAACAGCGTCCGGCCAGCGCGCCCTGATCCGGCCACGTGCGTTGAACAACGCGGTTGCGAGCGAGCCCAGCGTTGCTGGCAACATCCTTTCGATCGACAGGCGCAGCATCTTGGCGATTCCCGCCGAAGCGCCGCCGGTGCCGATCGCGATCAGCACAGGTTCGCGATCGACGATCGCAGGCAATGTGAAATCGCAATGCTCCAGCCGGTCAGTCGCATTGACGAGGATACCGCGCGACCGGAGCCGTGCGACCGCCGCGACGGCCTCATCCTCCCGCTCACAGGCTACGATGGCGATACGGGCCTCGTCATCCTCCTCGCCAACTGGTCTTGCCCCGGCTCTCAGCAGCAACCGCCGCTTGGCATCCGCCGCCTCGCCGTCACCCAGCAGGATCACCGGGCGTCCGGCAAGCTTGAGGAAGATCGGCAGGCTCTGCATAGCTCTTGTCTCTATCGCACCGCCGCGAGCCGGGCCATCGCCCACTGCGCCGTCTCGGCGACGACCGACGACGGGTCCGCTTCCAGAGCAGCGACCCGGTCGCGCAGGCCGATATCACCGCTGTTCCCGGCGGCGATCAGCGCATTGCGCACCATCCGGTCGCGTCCGATCCGCTTGATCGGCGATCCGGCGAACACCGTGCGAAACCCTGCATCGTCCAGATCGAGCAGATCGGCTATGCTGGGCGCGGCGAATTCGGGCCGTCCCACGAACGCCCGGTGCGCCCGCGCCGAATCGGCAAAGCTGTTCCACGGGCACACCGCCAGGCAATCGTCGCAGCCATAGATGCGGTTGCCGATCGCCTCGCGGAACTCAGGCGGGATCGAACCCTTATGCTCGATGGTGAGATAGGAGATGCAGCGCCGTGCATCGAGGCGATAGGGCGCGGGAAAGGCATCGGTCGGGCAGGCGCGCTGGCAGGCATCGCAGCTTCCGCAACGATCGGCATGGGGCGCATCGGGCGGCAGATCGAGCGTCGTCATGATCGCGCCGAGAAACAGCCAGCTGCCGTCGGTGCGGCTGACGAGATTGCTGTGCTTGCCCTGCCATCCGATCCCGGCTGCGGCGGCGAGCGGCTTTTCCATCACCGGCGCGGTATCGACAAACACCTTCAGGTCCCCGCCCGCCTCGGCCACCAGCCAGCGGGCCAGCGCCTTCAGCGCCTTCTTGACGATATCATGATAGTCAGCGCCCTGAGCATAGACCGAAATGCGCCCGCGATCCTTCGCTTCGGCCAGCGCGAGCGGATCCTGCGCTGGCGCATAACTCATCCCCAGCATGATTACCGACCGCACTTCCGGCCACAGGCCGCTGGGCCGTCCGCGCTGATGCGCGCGTTCCTCCATCCAGAGCATGTCGCCATGGGCGCCCTCGGCAATCCATTCGGCAAGGCGTGCGGCGGACTCTGGCGTCGCGTCCGCCGACGCGATACCGCAGGCCGCGAAGCCGAATTCGCGCGCCTGGCGCTTGATCGCGGCGCTTAACGCGGCGTTGTCAGTTTGATGCGATGGGCT
>CAYLIK010000089.1:0-12528 GCA_964383565.1 uncultured Sphingomonadaceae bacterium | reverse complement strand
CTAAGTGAACCCTGATCTAGCTCGGGCGACGGCAGCTAGTCTGGCATAGCATTTGGCTTGCTCAATGTACGCCTGCTTCGCAGAGAAATCCGTCGCGCGCGTGGCGAGCGCAAGCTGCTCCCGTTCCCGCATTTCATAGCGGACCAGATCAAGGCTCGTTAGACTTTTTCCAACACGCACCGCCATCAGCTTCCAATGCCCTTTAGCAAGGCCGGCATCAGGTGCGGACGTTGGTCTGCGCCTGATGATCCAGGTCTGCGTAGTTCGAGGCGGGAGACCCCGAAGCAATCTCCCGCCCCGCAGGCCGACGTTAAGCAACTGGACGACCCGAAGGGGCATTTAGCGGAGACGAAATTTACGAGAGGTGACAGAAATGTTCAGCGGCGGGCCATCTTAGATATGAAGCGGATGAGAATGCACGCGACCACTGAGCCCGTAGCGCTAAATAAAGGTAAATAGGCGACGGTTAGCACTACGAAGGTATCGGCTAATTCAATTTTATTGGCGTGACTACGATTATATCGGGTAAAATATTCGTCTGCAATTAGTTAACTTGCTGCTTTGTTGCGCTTATTACAGGTCACGCATCAATGATTTCTTCATCCGAGGGCGGCCTTCTCGCCTTCAGTCGATGATCTTCGGGCAGTGGCAATCCAAGATCCGCCGCTCATGCAGGCTTTAGCCGAGGCGAGCGCCTTGCTCAGATCCATGCTAACGGGGGTTATGACCTCCGCTCGGCCCGTCACATCCAACCGCGACTACGCCATTGGGCTTGCGCGCGCTTTTGGCGGCGCAGTCATCTTCGGTCTGCCGCTTTTGATGACGATGGAGATGTGGTCGCTGGGCTTGTCCATTCATCCCCTGCGCATGAGCCTCTTCGTCGTGCTCAACTTTGTCGTTCTCGTGGTCCTTTCGCGCTTCGGTGGCTTCGAGCCGACCTCCACCGTTGCCGAGGACGTGCTCGACGCCCTGGGCGCCTACGCGGTCGGCATCCTTGCCTCTGCACTCGTGCTGAGCCTCTTCGGTCTGCTGTCACTGAAGATGCCGCTTGCTGAATTTGCCGGCATGATCGTGGTGCAGGCTATCCCGACCAGCTTCGGCGCGATGCTTGCCCGCAAGCAGCTGGGCAGCGGCGAAGGCGACAAAACGCAGGAACAGCATGCTAGGTCGGAGGGCTATGCCGGCCAGCTGTTCCTGATGCTGGCCGGTGCGCTTTTCCTAGCGTTCAACGTGGCACCAACCGAAGAAGTTATCCTTATCGGGTTCAAGATGACGCCCTGGCACAGCCTGGCTCTCATTGCCGTGTCGCTTCTCTTCCTGCACGTTCTTGTATTCGCCCTGGGTTTTCCAGGTCAGGAGCATGCACCTGCCGGCTATAGCCCGTTCCGCTTATTCCTGGCCTACACTATTCCTGGCTACGGCATCGCGGTACTGGCGAGCCTCTATATTCTCTGGACCTTTGGAAGGGTCGACGGCGCGGCACTGGAGACGGTCGTCGGAAGCATGATAGTTCTGGGATTTCCGGCGTCCATAGGTGCGGCTATTGCCCGCCTTGTCGTTTGAGGAGTCACCTATGAGCCAGCGCCCCTCGACCATCTTGCAGACGCCACTGCTCGAATGGGTTGCTGCAGGCGTTGGCCTTGTTTCCCTAATCTTTCTGCTGGGCGCAATCGGCCATGACGCGCTGCAAGGCGGAGCGCAGGTGCCCCCGGACATCCACCTGGAGACAGGAGCCGCATCGCGAACCGGTAACGGGTATGTCGTGACATTCGAGGCGTTCAATCGCGGCGGCGGCACGGCGGCCACTCTCGAGATTGAAGGGCGCCTGATGGATGGTGATCGGGCCATCGAAACCAGCACGGCGACGATCGATTACGTCGCCGGTCATGGTTCTGCCGAAGGCGGTCTCTTCTTCATCAACGATCCCGCGACGCTCAAGGTCGAGATGCGCGCCCTCGGTTTCCAGGCGCCCTGAGGCAATTGTCGCCGACAAGGCGGCCTCCAGTAGCTCCCATTCACCTCCCCGAAAGCGGACCTGCGTTCTAAGGAGTGGAGGTGGAATTGGATCGGCGCAAAACGGAATCTATCGGTGGGACATATGACGCCAGAACGTGTTGAGACTCGCGGACAGTTTTCTGGGCGGGTGCTCTATTGGACAGCCGGCTTCGGCGCCCTTCTAGTTCCCTTGATCGCTATGCAATTTACCGACGAGGTGGCTTGGACAGGCTATGATTTCGCGGCGGCCGCCGCGTTGGTGATTGGGGCGGGTTTGGCATTCGAACTGCTAGCCCGGTCATCCTTGGAGCGGAACCTGCGGATTATCTTTGGATGCGCAATAGCAGGGGTCGCAGCGTTATTGTGGGCTCATGGTGCGATCGGGGTCTTCTGACGCCCACTTTCCAGACGTTCGAGGCTGATTTCCCTCACCTGAAAGCTGCCGTTCTTCCAGCTGGCGAAGTGGCCTTGCTTGGGACCTCTGAAGACAAGGAAACTTGCCGTATGATCCGCGTGCGGTGCAAGGATCGCCTGCGAACAAAGCATGAATCTTTTATTGCAATCTGCCGCTCCCTGCCTAGCTATGATGTCTGCGTGATGGGGAGGAACTATGTCGTTTGCAAACGATCGCTCCACTTTGGTCCGATTAAATAATGACATCGCTTCGCTTCGTCGAAAGGAGGCGGATGAAGTCAAGAAGGTCGCCGATGCTCAAAGACGTATAAACAGCGCGGCAGATTCCGCACGACGAGCGTCGTCGGCGAGTTCGGCCAAGACATATTTGTCGACGATGGATCGCGAAAGCCGAAATCTGCAGACCGCACAGGACAATCAGAGCCTATATTCTCCCAGGCGGCAACCAAAGCAAAGGAAGCGAGCCGGCTCCAGGAGCGCATCATCAGAGAAGAGGAGAGCGAAAGAAGAAGGCGCTGGCCGCCGATGGTCGGAAAACGCGACGATGCAGCGAGGCAGATGCGGGCTGATGAGGCCACCGAAGCCGCGGCGCGCGCCATGCAGGATCGCATCGCCAATCTAGAGGCTCAGGTGTCGCAAATCATCGAGACCGAAGCAATGAAGGCTGAGGCCTTTCGGCAATCGCGCCCGCCGGCGAGAGTGAAGCATACGATGTATTCATCTCACATGCTTCGGAGGATAAGGAAGATTTTGTACGCGAGCTTGCTGAGAGGGCCCGCGAGGCCGGTGTGCGCGTTTGGTACGACGAATTCGCTCTCCGCTGGGGTGATAGTCTGCGCCAGAAGATCGATGAGGGTCTTCGCACATCCTACTTCGGCGTTGCCGTACTTTCTCCCAACTTCTTCGCCTAGCAGTGGACCGCCTATGAACTCGACGCCCTCGTGGAGCGCAGCTTGGGCGGTTCTGGGCGGCTGCTGCCAATATGGCACCGGCTGACAAAGGACGATCTTATGAAGCAGGCGCCATCGCTAGCGAACTTAAAGGCCCTCAACACTAGCTATTTTTCAACCGATGACATCGTCCGAGAGTTGATCAACCTACGAGATATTTACAAGTCGAACGAGAGGTGACGCCGACATCTCGGTCATCGCCGGCCCGAATTCTCGTTCCCGAAACCTGCCGCTCCTTCCGATTCGGTTTTCAAGGAAGATGGGCCGTCTCCCTGCCCGTCCGATTCGTGGTCCAATGAGCGAGATGCGGATGTTCGCACAAACATGCACACGTTTTTGTCTGTGACGACGGGTGAGTTGGGCCCTTTTCTGAGGGTTGGCCCAATAGCAGCCCGGTATGGAAACGGACATTCGCTAACCAACGGTTTGGTGCTACAAGCGCGGTCTCATAACCTTAGTTGGGCATCATGAACAATTCCGAAGGTGACCGTGTCGAGCAAATCCTCGACACGCCTAATCTCGCTGACGCGCTTGAGAGCGACCGGTTCAAACAGTTCCTCGACCATGTTCCGGTGGCCATCGCGGTGTCTAAATTACATCGGTCCGAACAGATCACATACGCAAATCTCGAGTTCGAGCGTCTAACCGGGCGCCCGGCCGGCGATCTCCATGGCAAGAGTTGGCGGACGTTGCCGGGGATGGCGACTGCTGATGGAGACGACGAGAAACTGAGCGATGCCGTTGGAGCCGGCGAAGAATATATCGGACGCTTCACGATCACATTGGATGACGGAGCCTTTGAAGTCGATGCGTGGTCCAACACCATTCAAGACGATGATGGAGCCGACCAATTCCGGTTGGTCGCGCTGGCCGAAGTCGGTCAGGATCGCACTGATAGTGAGGAGTATGAGCGTCGGCTGAGCAGCAAGGACGCTCTGCTGCTTGAATTGCAGCATAGGGTAAAGAACAATCTCCAAATGATCACGGCGCTGATCCGCATGGAGGCACGCAATCTTCCGGACGAGGAGATTGGCCTGAGGTTCGATCGCCTCGCTGGGCGGATAAGTGCTCTTTCGATACTTTACGACTGCCTTTCTGGGCGGGGGCGGAGTGAGGATGAGAGCATAGATCTGGGTGCTTATCTCAGTCAGGTGGCATCTTCCGTCATGCAGGCCCACGCCATCGAAGGCATTCGCCTCGACCTGGTGGTTGACGCTTGGCCAGTGTCGATTAATGTCGCCATGCCGGCCGGATTGGTGGTCAATGAACTTCTCACCAATGCGCTGAAACACGCATTTGTTGGGCGAGAAAGTGGAACGATCCGCCTTCATAGCCTCATCGACAATTCCGGTTGTCACATAACGATTGCTGACGATGGCATTGGGCTGCCCGAGGGCGTTACGTGGCCCAAGTCTGGGAAACTTGGGGCGGTAATTGCACAATCTCTCCGCCAGAACGCGAAGGCCACTTGGACGGTGAATTCAACGTCCGGCCATGGCACCGAGGTGACCCTATTTTTCGCCCGGCCGGCAGCAGTGCCATAAGTCGGGTAAGCGCCGGCGACGGCTGTTATCTAACTACAGCTGATGGCAAAATTGGGCCAGGTACGGACTGTCAGGATTTAGATCGCGGCAGCGCCATAGCTACTGACCAGTGCTGCTTTGGTCACCGGCGCTCGCCGGCATAACCGTCATTCCCAGCTTTGGATTAGCTCGCCAAAAGCTGCCCTATATTTAGGCACTTGCCGCCGACGGCAGTGGGGCCGTGTGCGGAAGTTCCGCTTTCGAAGATTAACGGGAAAGCGGACGATGCCTATCAACTGACTGCTAAGCTGAACTCTAAGCACTCTTGCTTTTTCTTATTATCGACCAAATGATCAGGGCGAAGGCTGCCAGCCTTAGTAGATAGAGCGGGCTGCGCTCCTCGATCTTCATGCTGGTGAGCGCGAGTAGCGCCTGATTGATCCCCAGCAGCAGGAAGGCGAGCGCAAAGCTTAGGAACAGGCCGTCGCGCGTGCGGCTCCAGAACCGCAGGAAAAACAGACTGGCGACAAGAAAACCGGCCGTCACCACCCCGGAGAAAAAGACATAGAGAGTCACGCTCATTCGTCGATGTCCCAGATGAATCCGAATAGCAGCACGCCGACGCCGCCCAACGCGAAAATCATCCGGGGCAGCTGCAGGTTCATGTCGGGGAAGACGAGCATATCAAAGATAACGAACATGTTGTTGCCCGCGAGCAGCACGAAACAGAGCGTGCTCCAGAAAAGCAGGCGCATCCGCGTGCGCCGATAGCTTCGCGCCAGCAGCCATGCGCAGGTGCAACTCGTGGCAAAGCAGAGTAGGTAGACGCCGATAGGAAGAAGTGCGGGCATTGCTAATCCTTCCTGATACGGAACGCGTCGGCAAAGGCGCTCAGCCCACCATGTCCGGCCCTGATGATCATCCGCCGCACCGCATCCGGGCTGCGCGCATAGAGTGCCTCCGTTTCGTTCACCAGACTCTCGAGATGGACGGACGCAGGCTGGTAGCGGGCGCAGCCATCCTGATCGACGCTGACCAGGCCGGCCGCGAGCAGATATTCGAGGCTTTGCGCCACGATCAGCTCACTCCCCCTCAACGCTGCCACCAGTTCTTCTGCGGACCAGGCGCGGTCGCCTTCCCGCTTGAGGTGAAGCAGAAGCTCAAGCGACCAGACGCTGCGAAACGAACTCCGGATAAAGTTTGAAACCATTGCCTTGGTTTTGGCCCCAACATTTTGGTTTCTAATGATCTTAGCCAGCGCGCGCGCCGGCACAAGCGTTTTGTCCAGTTGCATCAAACCCTTGAGGAAACCCCCGACCTGTGCTTAATTCTTGCCCAGTTTTCACCGGGGCGGGGGGCCGCCTGAACCAAGGCGGAAAGGAGAAGCATCCCAAGGAGCAGCCCTAGTGAATATCGAGACCCCTCGCAGTCAGTTTAACCGCCGTAAACTCGTCTCTGCGCTCCGTCGGCTGCGGCGGGGTGATTTCTCCGTTCGTCTTCCCGAAGACGAACTCGGAATTGACTCGGAAATTGCAGGTTTGTTCAATGAGGTCGTCGGCCTCAACGAGGAGCTGACGCGCGAATTCGAGCGCCTGTCGATGGTCGTCGGCAAGGAAGGCAAGATCACCCAGCGCGGTCGCGTGAAATCGGCGACGGGCGGCTGGGAAACGGCGATCCGCTCGGTCAACGAACTGATCGAAGACATGGTGCAGCCGACTACCGAGGTCGCGCGCGTTATCGGCGCGGTCGCCAAGGGCGACCTTTCCCAGAGCATGACCGTCGAGATCGACGGCCGACCCCTGCGCGGCGAATTCCTGCGCATCGGCAAGGTCGTGAACACGATGGTGGAGCAGCTTGGCTCCTTCGCGTCGGAAGTGACTCGCGTGGCGCGCGAGGTGGGCACCGAGGGCAAGCTTGGCGGGCAGGCAAACGTGAAGGGCGTGGCCGGCACCTGGAAGGATCTCACCGATAACGTGAACGCGATGGCGACCAACCTGACCAGTCAGGTGCGCAATATCGCCGACGTCACCACCGCGGTGGCGAGAGGCGATCTTTCACAAAAGATCACCGTGGACGTGAAGGGCGAAATCCTCGAACTCAAGAACACCATCAACACCATGGTCGACCAGCTCAACGGCTTTGCATCCGAAGTGACCCGCGTGGCGCGCGAGGTCGGCACCGAGGGCAAGCTTGGCGGGCAGGCGCGGGTGGAAGGCGTGGCCGGTACGTGGAAGGATCTCACCGATAACGTGAACCTTATGGCCGACAATCTGACCGGCCAGGTCCGTAACATCGCCGAGGTGACCACCGCCGTGGCCTCGGGCGACTTGTCCAAGAAGATCACCGTCGACGTGAAGGGCGAAATCCTTGAGCTGAAAAACACCATCAACACAATGGTGGACCAGCTTAACGGCTTTGCCTCCGAAGTGACCCGCGTGGCCCGTGAGGTGGGCACCGAAGGCAAGCTCGGCGGCCAAGCCGAAGTGCCCGGCGTCGGCGGCACCTGGGCCGACCTGACGGATAACGTGAATCTGATGGCGGCGAACCTGACCGGCCAGGTGCGCAACATCGCCGAGGTGACGACGGCCGTGGCAAGAGGCGATCTTTCCAAGAAGATCACCGTCGACGTGAAGGGCGAGATCCTCGAATTGAAGAACACCATCAACACCATGGTGGATCAGCTCAATGGCTTTGCTTCCGAAGTGACCCGCGTGGCCCGTGAAGTCGGCACCGACGGTAAGCTCGGCGGGCAGGCGCAGGTGCCCGGTGTAGGCGGCACGTGGAAGGATCTCACCGACAACGTGAACCTGATGGCCGACAATCTCACCGGTCAGGTCCGCAACATCGCAGAGGTGACCACCGCAGTGGCGAGGGGTGACCTTTCCAAAAAGATCACCGTGGATGTGAAGGGCGAGATCCTCGAACTCAAGAACACCATCAACATCATGGTGGACCAACTCAACGGCTTCGCCTCCGAAGTCACCCGCGTGGCGCGCGAGGTGGGGTCGGAAGGCAAGCTCGGCGGTCAGGCGCAGGTGCCGGGCGTCGGCGGCACGTGGAAGGATCTCACCGACAATGTGAACGCCATGGCCGCCAACCTCACCGGCCAGGTCCGCAACATCGCCGACGTGACCACCGCCGTTGCTCTCGGCGATTTGTCCAAGAAGATCACGGTGGACGTGAAGGGCGAAATCCTCGAACTCAAGAACACCATCAACACCATGGTCGACCAGCTCAACGGCTTCGCCTCGGAAGTGACCCGCGTGGCGCGCGAAGTGGGCTCGGACGGTAAGCTGGGCGGCCAGGCGCAGGTCCCGGGCGTCGGGGGCACGTGGAAGGATCTCACCGACAATGTGAACGCCATGGCCGCCAACCTCACCGGCCAGGTCCGCAACATCGCCGAAGTGACGACCGCCGTGGCATCGGGCGACTTGTCCAAGAAGATCACCGTCGACGTGAAAGGCGAAATCCTCGAACTGAAAAACACCATCAATACGATGGTGGACCAGCTCAATTCGTTCGCATCTGAAGTGACCCGCGTGGCCCGTGAAGTCGGCACCGAGGGTAAGCTCGGCGGGCAGGCGCATGTGCGCGGCGTGGCCGGTACGTGGAAGGATCTCACCGATAACGTGAACCTGATGGCAGACAATCTCACGGGGCAGGTGCGTAACATCGCCGATGTGACGACCGCCGTGGCAAGGGGCGACCTTTCCAAGAAGATCACCGTGGACGTGAAGGGTGAAATCCTTGAGCTGAAAAACACCATCAACACCATGGTGGACCAGCTCAACGGCTTTGCATCTGAAGTGACTCGCGTGGCCCGCGAGGTCGGCACCGAGGGCAAACTCGGCGGTCAGGCGCAGGTACCGGGCGTGGCGGGTACGTGGAAGGATCTGACCGACAACGTGAACCTGATGGCCGGCAATCTGACCAATCAGGTGCGCGGCATCGCCGACGTTGTGACTGCGGTGGCGCAGGGCAACCTCAAGCGCAAGCTGACGGTGGACGCCAAGGGCGAGATCGCGGCGCTTGCCGAAACGATCAACTTCATGATCGACACCCTCTCCGCCTTCGGCGATCAGGTGACCAACATGGCCCGCGAGGTGGGCATCGAAGGCAAGCTAGGCGGACAAGCGCGCGTGCCCGGCGCCGCCGGCCTATGGCGCGATCTCACCGACAACGTGAATGAGTTGGCCGCCAACCTGACCAATCAGGTGCGATCGATCGCCGACGTGGCGACCGCCGTGACCAAGGGCGACTTGACCCGATCGATCGCGGTGGAAGCCTCGGGCGAGATGGCTGCGCTCAAGGACAATATCAATGAGATGATCCGCAACCTGAAGGATCAGACGCTCAAGAATGCCGAGCAGGACTGGCTCAAGACCAACCTCGCCCGCTTCAGCCGCATGCTCCAGGGCGAGCGCGACCTGACCACGGTGTCGAACCTGATCATGTCCGAGCTCGCGCCGCTGGTGAACGCGCAATATGGCGTATTCTATGTCACCCGCCGCGAGGAGAACGACACCGTCCTCGAACTGGTGGCAAGCTACGGGGCCGAGAGCCGCGATCAGCTGAAACCCACCTTCAAGCTGCGTGAAGGCCTTGTCGGCCAGTGCGCCGCCGACCGGCGCGCGATGCTGATGCAGAACGTCCCCAGCGATTTCATCAGGATCGGATCAGGCCTCGGCGACGCCTCTCCCACCAATGTCGTGATCATGCCCGCTTTGTTCGAGGATGACGTGAAGGCGGTGATCGAGCTGGCTTCGTTCAGCGAGTTCAACGAGACCCACCAGAGCTTCCTCGACCAGCTGATGGAATCGGTCGGCATCGTGTTGAATACGATTGCCGCGACGATGCGTACCGAGGGCCTGCTCAAACAATCTCAGCTGCTGACCCAGGAACTTCAGACTCGCCAGAGCGAGCTCACCACCAAGCAGGAGGAACTCCACAACACCAACGAGGAGCTTCAGGAAAAAGCCCAGCTGCTCGAAAACGAGAAGAAGCAGGTGGAGGCCAAGAATTTCGAAATCGACATGGCGCGCCGCGCGGTGGAGGAGAAGGCCGAGCAGCTCGCGCTCACCTCGAAATACAAGTCCGAGTTCCTCGCCAACATGTCGCACGAGCTGCGCACCCCGCTCAACTCGCTGCTGCTCCTCTCCAAGCTGCTGGCGGACAATCCGCAGGGCAACCTTAACGAAAAGCAGACCGAGTTCGCCCGCACCATCCATAGCGCGGGTTCAGATCTGCTGAGCCTGATCAACGACATCCTCGACCTTTCGAAGATCGAGTCGGGCACTGTTTCGATTGAACTTGGCGACATGCCAATGGCCGGCCTCGGCCAGCATATGGAGCGCACCTTCCGTCAGCTCGCTGCCGACAAGGGCCTGGAATTCAAGGTCGAATTCGATCCCGAGCTGCCTGCTTCGGTTCGCACGGACGAAAAAAGGCTTCAGCAGATCGTGCTCAACCTCCTTTCCAACGCATTCAAGTTTACGGCGCATGGCGGCGTGACATTGAATGTGCGGACGGCGAGCAGCGGCTGGAGCACCAACCATGCGGTGCTCAAGAATATCGACAACGCGATCGAGATCAGCGTCACTGACACAGGTATCGGCATCCCCGAGGACAAGCAGAAATTGATCTTCGAAGCCTTCCAGCAGGCCGACGGCACGACGAGCCGCAAATATGGTGGCACGGGTCTGGGCCTTTCGATCAGCCGCGAGATCGCGCGGCTGTTGGGCGGCGAGCTTCAGGTCCGCTCGCGACCGAGCGAAGGATCGACCTTCACCCTGTTCATCCCGCTGCAGGCGAGCACGCCGGCGGCAGCGCCAAGCAATGCCAGCCAGCCCCGCTATGAGAATAGCGGCGCGATGCTCACCTCGACGCTGCCCACCAATCTGGAGATCAGCGACGATCGCGACCATCTCGCCGAAGATCCCTTCGTGCTGATCGTGGAGGATGATCCAACCTTCGCCTCGATCCTGCTCGATCTCGCGCGTGAGGCGGGCCTCAAGGGCGTGGTCTCGACCGCGGGCGCGGGCACGCTGGTCATGGCCCGCAAGCTCCAGCCGCATGCAATCACGCTCGACCTCGGCCTGTCCGACATCGACGGCTTCGTGCTGCTCGATCTGCTCAAGCATGATCCGCAGACGTCGCATCTTCCGATCCATGTCATCTCCGGCGCGCAGCAGGCGAAATCAGCGATGAGCATGGGCGCGTTCGGCATCACCGAGAAACCAGCATCGCATGCCGATTTGCTCAATGTGTTCGGCAATCTCCTCACGCACATCAATCGCCGCGAGCGCCGCATCCTGATCGTGGGCGACGCCGCCGCGCGCAAGGCCGCGAGCCTGACGCTGGGCGAGACCGAGGTGGAACTGGTCGGCGCGACAAGCCTTGCCAAGCACAGGACCGAGCTTTCGAACTTCGACGTGCTCATCCTAGCCTTCGCCGATAGCGCCAAGGCCACCCTCGAACTCGCCCGGTTAAGCCCTTCCGATATGAGCCCACCTATCCTGATCCTCAGCAGCGGAAAGGATGAAACGAGCCTGGTCGCCGATGCCAATGAGCTTGGCGGCGGTCGCGATATCCTCGTGATCGGCGGCCTGGAAGAACTGGCGCCGCGCCTCGCCTATGTCACCCGGCGCGGGCGCCGGCCGATCAATGACAATGACGATGCCGCCTCCATTACCCGCACGACCGATACGGATGCGTTGCAGGGCGCCAAGGTGCTGATCGTCGATGACGATATCCGTAACATCTACTCGCTCACCAGCGTGCTCGAATCCTACGGCGTCGAGGTGCTGCACGCCGAGCGCGGCCGCGACGGCATCCTGATCCTTGAGGAGCGGCCCGATATCAACGTCGCGCTGATCGACATCATGATGCCGGAAATGGACGGCTATGAGACGATGCGGCAGATTCGCGAGCGCGAAGCGATCGCAAATGTGCCGCTGGTGGCGGTGACCGCCAAGGCGATGAAGGGCGACCGGCAGAAATGCCTCGATGCCGGCGCGTCCGACTATATCGCCAAGCCGGTGGATATCGAACTGCTGGTCGCGCTGCTCCGCGTCTGGATCGGCCGTGCGCGGGCCACGGCGCGGCCACGCGAACTTGCTCCGGCGGCGGAATAACGACGCATGTCGCAACAGCAGGCCGATTCCATTCGATCGATGGGCGTGGCCCCGCCGGCACCGGTCCGCGCCAGGATTTTGGTGGTCGATGACGACGAACGCAACCTGCTCGCCGTGAAGACCGTGCTCGAGGATGTGGCGGAGGTGGTGCTCGCGGCATCCGGCGAGGAGGCGCTCCGTCATCTGCTCAAGGAGGAGTTCGCCGTCATCCTGCTCGACGTCTACATGCCGGGTATGGATGGTTATGAAACCGCACAGATGATCCGCAGCCGTGAGCAGACCAAGCGCATTCCGATCGTCTTCCTCTCCGCCATCAACAAGGAAAGCGAGCATTTACTCCGCGGCTATTCGATGGGTGCGGTTGATTATGTGTTCAAGCCGGTCGACCCGCTCGTCCTGCAATCGAAGGTCGCCGTGTTCGTTGATCTGTTCAGGATGCGCCGCGAGGTGGAGCGCACCGCAATGCTGGAGCAACAGTTGCTCGACGCGGCGCTCAAGGCCAATGCGGAAAAG